>CATYVZ010000004.1 GCA_958413985.1 uncultured Bacilli bacterium | reverse complement strand
TCTCCCTTCTATAAGATAACGACACTTTCAATGATAGCACTATTATAGTTATTTTAAAGCTGTTTTGTCTAAAAATAGTTTTTATATGTTTGAATTTTTACATATACGCAACCGGTTGTTTTGTTGTTTTTGTACAGTCAGACAATCAAACATTTCAAACAAATTTAAATTTATTTCTTCAAATGCGTGCTATTCTATACAGGAGGGTAGGCAGTATGAGAACAAAAATAATTAACGGTTTAATGAATTTAATTAAAAACAATGGAAATTATAGTGACGATAAACTAGCAGAGATTAAGTATGGTTTAGAAGGTGTATATTTAACTATTTCTAAACTGATAATCATCGGCTTGCTAGCTTTTATCTTAGGTATTTTTAAAGAAGTTATAATCTTTTTAGTTTTATATAACATCATTAGAACTACATCGTTTGGATTACATGCTACTAAAAGCTGGATATGTTTATTATCTTCTTCGATTATCTTTATCGGTTTTCCTTTTATCTGTAAATACTTATTTATATCAAACTATTTTAAAATGATAATTGGACTTGTGTTAATTTTATTGATATATAAAAATGCTCCTGCTGATACACACAAAAGACCGATTGTTAATCCTAAAAGAAGATTATTCTTTAAGTATACATCAACTTTTATAGCTATCATTTTTGTATATTGTTCACTTTTTGTTAGTAATAACTTTTTAAGTAATTGTTTTCTTTTATCATTAGTAGTGCAATCTTTTATGATTTCACCAACTGTTTATAAAATATTTAAATTACCATATAACAATTATCTAACATATTTAAAAGAATGTGATATTTAAATACACTTAGTTGTATTTGGATATAAAAGAGTAAAGGAGGGTCGTATCTATGTCATTTATTGCATCTTTATTAGCTGCATTTGGTTCATTAACTGCTGGTTTTGGTAGTAATGCATGTTACTTCGTATTCATCGATGAACCTGAATGTCCTAAAAGTTTGATTAAATAAAAAATGTAGAAAATCTACATTTTTTTCTACATTTTAATTTTTAATCTTTGCATAAAAATGCTATTGACAACGATTGTATCTAGATCAAGACGATCGTTTTTACTAATTATTCGTTCGACTAATGATAGACCATAGCCATGACCTTCTCCTTTTGTAGTATATCCTTGTTCAGCTAATCGTTCTATTTCCATATCACCTAAGAATTTATTAGAAATCTCGATAACAAAGCAATCATCGATATACATAGAAACTAGTATTTCTCTTTCATTTACTTTGACTACTTCTTCGATGGCATTATCTAAAAACACACCGACAATACGACATATGTCATAGTTGATCTTTTTGAAATCATCTGTAAAATCAATACCGATCAGCTTTTTAGATATATTCAAATTAATTGAAATATTTTTTTCTTTCATTATCAACATTTTTTGATAGACTAGCCCTTGTAATCCACCTGCTGGAATTCTTTTAGTCTTCGTATATAAAACTTCATCATTGGCTCTTTTTTCTTTTATTATTTCATCTATATAATCGGCAATTTTTTCGACATCTGTGTCGACCATTCCTTTGATTGTTAATAATTGATTTTTATTCTCATGATTGCTTATTCTTTGATGATCGAGCATTTTTTCATATTCATTTAAATTGTTAATTAAAATCTTATTTTCTTCTTTAAATTTTATATTTTCATTTTGTTCATGTAAAGCATAAACCATAATAAAAGTATAAGTTACAACTAAGATAATATTCATTACAAATACTTTTTGGAAATCTATTTCTAAAAAATTAGAAACATACAAAAAGTTCATGGAAATAATAATAATTAAAATATATATACTTAATCTTTTAATATTTATTTTATAAGTTATTTTTAAAAAGAATTTATATAGTTTTTTAATACAAGGAAAGATCAAAAGTATTGCAACAGAAAATAAACTGATTAAAATAACATAAAACAAATTACCTAAAGAATCATTACCAATTTTATTTGCATCAACGTGAAAAATAAAAACTAAGACAAAGGTTAATAAAATTTCAGAAAAGAAAAGTAATAATTGTTCAAAAACAGAACTAGTTAAAGTTTCTCTTAAGTCTCTACGAAACAAATAATAATTACCAATACATACTGTAACAGTCATCAATGTAAATCTAATTAAACTACCAACATATTCAAAACAGATAATTGCAACAAAAATAAACAAAGCTAAAGTAAGATACAATTTATAATCTTTATAATTGATCTTTTTCTCTAACAAAATAGAAATTACATAAATAACAGCAAAAGAGTTAATTGAACATTGGATAAAATGATGTTGAAGCAGCTCCAACATTGTCAAACGCTAATCTCCTTTTTAAAACCATCAGAAACTAGATTTATTGTGTCGCCATTATCAAACAATATTGTTTTACTCCTTTTATCAAATTTTACCATTCTATCTTCATTAACTAAACAAGCTCGATGACTTTGAATTAACGATCCCATACTTAATTCTTTCAGTTCGGTTAAACTTTTACTTACTTTATAGGTTCTATCAGAAGTTTTAATTAAACATTTTCTTTCGATATTATCATGAGTAATATATAGAATATCTTTAATCGGTATAATATATATTGAATTATTATCAGTAAATCTAATTGCATTTTTCTTACCGATAAAGTTTAATGATTTGACGATTGCGTCTTTTATTTTCCCTTCAAAATTATCAAACTTACAAATAAACGTCAAAACCATTAATTGTTCTTTTATTATAGTAGAACTTAATTCCTCATGTACAGTCACAAAGATTATAACACTGTCTAGGTCATTTTTCCTGATCAATCTTGCCATATCTATTCCTGAACCTGATTTGGTTTCGATATCCAATAGATAAATTCTATTAGTCATTGGTTGTTCGATAAATTTTCTAAAATCATTATTATAATCATAGAAAACGTGAATCTTATACTCTAATTTATTACCAATCATGATCTTATCGATAATATGTTCAATTTTTTGTGTTGTTTCTTTAAAGTCATCTACCACTATAAAATTAATCATAATAACCTCCATTCATGGTTGCACTACGTTAATAATTGTACCATATTTTACCAAATTTTGACATACTTTTTAAATAAAAAGGCACTTTTTTTGTTTATTTTTTTAATTTTAGAATAAAAATGATAATTGTTTAACAATAAAACATAAAAATATACCAATGACAGTTGGAAGTATAAATGCTAATATTGTCCACTTAAGACTACCGGTTTCTTTTTTTATAGTTAAGCATGTTGTCGAACATGGAAAATGACACAAGGAAAATATTAAAACACATATTGCTGTGGTGATGGTCCATCCGTTTGTTACTAATATTTGTCTTAAACTTTCTAGACTTTCAAACTCGACTAATTGACCAGTCGACATATATGCCATCAACATAATAGGAATCACTATCTCATTAGCTGGAAATCCCAAAATAAAGGCAATTAAAATCACACCATCCAAACCAATCATTTTAGCAAATGGATCTAAAAAATTAGCGATATGATTTAAAAGAGAAATGTTATTAACATCGATATTTCCTAATAACCAAATAACTAATCCAGCTGGAATAGCAATCACCACAGCGCGTCCTAAAACAAAGACGGTTCTATCAAATATCGAGCGGATAATAACTTGACTTACCTTAGGCTTACGGTATGGCGGTAATTCTAAAGTAAACGAAGATGGAACTCCTTTTAAAATCGTTTTAGATAATATAAACGAAACTAAAAATGTTAGCAGAATACCCAATAAAATCACACTAGTTAAAATAACGACGCTTAAAAAATCATTGCCACTGTTAATCCCGATAAAGAAAATAGTTATTATAGTAATCATCGTAGGGAATCTACCATTACACGGAACAAAAACATTAGTTAAAATTGCGATTAATCGCTCACGTGGAGAATCGATTATCCTAGCTCCACTAACGCCAACTGCATTACAACCAAATCCCATGCACATAGTAAGAGCCTGTTTACCACACGCACAACATTTTTTAAAAGCTCGATCTAAATTAAAAGCTATTCGTGGCAGAAAACCTAAATCTTCTAAAAGTGTAAACAACGGGAAAAAGATAGCCATCGGTGGTAACATTACCGCTATTACCCATGTTAAAACACGATATATCCCAGATATGAGTATGCCGATAACCCAATCAGGAGCTTCAAGGAACACTAAAAATTTAAGTAGATATTGCTCTATATGATTAAACAAATTAAACAATAAATCAGATGGATAATTAGCGCCTTTTATCGTTATCCAAAATATCAACATCAGTAAGCTTAACATAATCGGTAAACTGAAAAATTTGCTGGTAACTATTTTATCTATTTTTCGGTTTCGTCTATCGTATTTAGCATCTTCGTAAGTAACTACTTCTTTAGCAATATCTTCAGCTTTTTGGATTAAATCTTTGGTAGAAATTTCTTGTTTTAATTTTTCTTTAACTGATATTAACTGTTCTTTAATTAATTGATCATTTAAAAGATCATATCCTAAATAAGCCGTTATTTTTTTATATAAATTTTTGTCATAGTTAATAAGATTGATCGCTACCCAACGGGAATTTAAATTTTTAGTTTTATTTTCTAAAAATGGTAAAACACTGGAAATTGCTTCTTCTAATTGTTGACCATATTCAACTTTTAATGGATTAAATTTTTTATTTTCTAAGTTATCTAATAATTGATCTAAACCGTCTTTATTTCGAGCACTAGTAGCAACGACTGGTACACCTAAAATACTAGATAGTTTATCAAGATCGATCTTAATCTTTTTCTTTTTGGCTTCATCCATTAAATTAACGCAGACGATAACTTTATCAGTTATCTCTAATGTTTGCAGTACTAAATTTAAATTTCTTTCTAAACATACAGCGTCACAGACTACGATAACTAAGTCATATTCTTCAAAACAAATAAAATCACGAGCTACTTCTTCCTCTTTAGAATGGGCAATAAGAGAATAAGTACCAGGTAAATCATAGATTTGATAATCGATATTATTATGCTTAAAATATCCACTAGTATTATCAACTGTTTTACCAGCCCAGTTTCCCGTGTGCTGATGTAGACCCGTTAGAGCATTGAAAACGGTACTTTTTCCTACGTTTGGATTTCCTGCTAATGCTATTTTTTTCATATAATATCAACCTCAATATCCTTACAATCGTCTTTTCTAATCGCAATGATAGCTCCTCTTATAAGATATGCTGTCGGATCATTTAGAGGGCTTTTTAATAGACATTCAATTTTAGTTCCTTCAATTAACCCTATATCCAAGAGTCTTCTCTTGATACTGTCGTTAGTTTGGACTTTTTTGACGATCGCTTTATCGCCAACTTTCATATCACATAAAAACATAAAACTTTTTTCCTTTCATATTATTAGATAGATGTTTCCTTTATCTAACTATTACATTGTATGTTTATCATAGAAGGAGGTTTGGGCGTGAAAAGCGATTTTTATACTTTAAAAGGTTATAAACTAAAAGAAAAAAATAAAATTACAGAAGCCATGGAAGATTATATTGAAATGATTTATCGGAAAACCAAAAATAATAAGTTTGTAACAATTAAAGAACTGGCTAATTTTTTAAATGTCAAACCTTCTTCTACCTCAAAAATGGCTAATCGATTAAAAAATTTAGAAATGGTAGAATTTGAAAAATATGGCAAAATTAGTTTAACTGAAAATGGAAAATTATTGGGAAAATATTTGTTGTGGCGTCATAACCTTTTAAAAAAGTTTTTTAAATGTTTGAATGGAAACAAATATAGTTTAAAGCAAGTAGAAAAAATCGAGCATTTTATCGATAACGATACTCTAATTAATATTGAAAGAATAATAAAAAAGATTAGTTAATGAAATATAATTAAAATATTTCACAACACTAATCTTTTTTTAATAATCCTGCTTCTTTTAAAATATTATAAATACAAGAATAACTACGGCGATTGTAAAAATTACAAAATTTGCGTACGCTTACCTTACTTCTTTTATATAAGCTGATGATATAATCTTTTTCTTTTTGTGATATCTTATTAATTGGTTCGCGATTTTTATTACCATGATTAAAGTGTATTTTGCCATCGATTATTTCTTTTTTTAATTTCAAGATGTATTTGGGGTGATAGCCTGTTATATTAGCTATTTCAACATAAGTAAGATAAGTTTTACCACGTAACTTGTCAGCTATTAGTTTGGATGCTTTTATTTTTTGATTCATAATTGCTCACCAGTTATATTATAGCACAAAAGTAATATTTTAGCTAGATAATATCTGATATTTACTCGTTAACAAAACTTCAAACTTAAAAGTAAACTAGCCTAACTTAAATTTTTATTCTGTGCGCAATGATTCTACTGGATCTTTTTTACTAGCAATGAAAGCTGGTATCCATCCGCCAATTAAAGTAAGAATAATTGCAATAACTATTAAAATGACGATATGTAATGGATTCATTTTGGCCACATTAGATAAACCTGTTAAATTGTATAGAATTGAATTAATAGGTAACAACAACAATCTAGCAATCAAAATTCCAATGATACCAGAGGCAAAACCGATAATAAAAGTTTCCGCATTGAAAACGCGACTGACATCTTTTTTTCTAGCTCCTAAGCTTCTTAAAATACCAATTTCTTTGGTCCTTTCTAATACTGAAATATATGTAATTATACCGATCATAATCGATGAAACGATTAATGAAATGGCTGAAAAAGCGATTAAAACCCAAGTTATTGCATCCATAATTTGACCGGATAAACTAGAAAATGTATCCGCTAAATCAGTATACAATATTTTATCGTCATCACTTAAATTTGTGTTGTAGGTGTTAAGGTAGTCAATAATTCTTTCTTTAGCAGCAAAATCAGTGGGGAAAATATTTATAAAATATGGAATATCCTTAGCTCCTAAATAAGTAAGAAAATCGTCTTTAGTTGAGTTTTCTGTAAATTGCTCACCACTAATTACGTTATATTCTGCTTGTTCTTGTGCTTTAACAATTTCAGAGTTGCAATTTTGTTCGATAATATACTCTGCCAATTCATTAGAATATAATATGCTTCCAGTATTCTGACTCATCCCCATCATGCTGACAATATTAGATAATAAACTATCTTCTTTGCCTCTTACAACACCGACAATTTTTAAAGTTATTACCTTATCACTGTCGTAAAGTTCCTGATAATTCATATTTGGTAGAAAATAACCATTATTGTTTATATAAAAATCATCATTTAAAATCAACTTTATCTCTTTACCTACAATTTCTGAGAATGGTATTTCTTGCTTAGTCGTGTCGATTCCTAAAATTTTTAAAATAGTTTCCTCAAAACGATTTTTGTAATTAACAGAAATAACTAAATCGGTTTTTTCTTGAGGATAGCTTCCATATAACAAATCATACCCAGACTGAAGGAATGACTCGCTATTGTTCGTAAAGTCTTTTGGTAACGCTGTTAAACCTAGACTCTGACTATTGACATATGTGATCATTTCAGCATTTTTAATTAACATGTTCATATTAACAGTTCTTAAATAAGATATGCCGATTGTATCATCGGGATTTATGTTATTTATATAATCCATGTATTCTTCAGTAATAACATTTTGATGAATCATCATGGAAGAAGCGGTATCATATGGGTATATAACCTGTGTATCAGGGTAAGTACCATCTTCGTCGACAAAATTATTACCCATACTCATCATATCTTCAACTGACATTTCAGTTGCTTGACGCGATATAGTTATTGGAAAATTGGATAAAGTATCCGCTTCAAACTTATCAATTTGAATATCAAAGCCATTTGACAAAGATAAGATAATAGCTATACCAATAATTCCTATACTAGAGGCAAAGGCTGTTATTAATGTTCTACCTTTTTTTGTTTTAATGTTATTAAACGATAAAGATAACGCTGTTAGGAAATTCATTGCTGTCTTTTTTATTTTATATTCTTTATTATTCTGAGAATCATCTTTTAATTCTTTTGTATCATTAGTAACTACACCATCTTTTAATTCGATTATTCTATTAGCATAAGAATGGGCCAATTCACTATTGTGAGTTACCATTATAACTAATTTTTCGCGCGCTATTTCTTTGATTAGTTCCATTATTTGAATACTTGTTTTAGAATCCAAAGCCCCAGTTGGTTCATCAGCTAGGACGATATCAGGATCATTTACTAAAGCACGTGCAATAGCTACTCTTTGCATTTGTCCACCAGATAGTTGATTTGGTTTTTTGTTAATATGTTCTTCTAAACCAACTTTCTTAAGCACTTCAAGAGCTTTTTTTCTTCTTTCGCTTTTGCTAACGCCACTTAAAGTCATGCCTAACTCAACATTAGCCAAAATACTAATGTGATTAATTAAATTGTAACTTTGAAAAATAAAACCAATACAATTATTGCGATAAGCATCCCAATCAGTATCTTTAAATCTTTTAGTCGATTTATTGTTTATTATTAAATCACCGCTATCGTATCTGTCCAATCCACCAATGATATTTAATAAAGTGGTCTTCCCTGAGCCTGATGGACCTAAAATGGCAACAAATTCGTTTTTTCTAAACTGCAAACTGACATCTTCTAAAGCATTTTGCGTAAAATTGCCAGTTTTATAACTTTTTCTTATATTTTTTAATTGTAGCATTTTCTTTTCCTTTCTACCTATTATCAACACCATATTATTTATTTTATACTTGTATATTTTTTTTGTCAACGCTGTTGTATAATAATGTTTTTTGTTATATAATATAATAGGTGATTTTAATGAAGAAAATAACGGTTATTGGTTATTCTGACGACAATTCTTTAATCAGTTCGATATTATTTTTAATATTTGGTATTATTTTATTTACTAACCCTGGAGGTATTTTAAAATTTATTTCTTATATTGCTGGTGGTGCTTTGATGCTTATAGGTTTGGTTAATATTTTAGGATATCGTAAAACGTTAAAGAATTTGAATATCGATTTAAAAAGTAAACTATTTGTTGGTGTATTATTGATCGTCTTAGGTTTATTTATGATTATATTTTCATCTTTAATTGAAACAACAATAAGATTGATTTTTGGAGGATGGATTATTTATAGTGGAATTATTAGATTGATTGATACTTTAAATAATAAAGATGATAAAACTTCTTTTATTGTCAGATTGGTTATTTCTATTCTTCTAATAATATGCGGATTCTATGTTGCAATGACTCATTTGTTTTATAAAACTATCGGACTATTTATAATTTTATATGCGGTTTTAGATATTGTCGGCTATGTATTTTACAAAAAAAGGATTTAAAAATCCTTTTTTTATGGTTGTAGTTGTGCAATGTCATTTTTTAATTCTGTTAATTTTTTCTGATATTCTTCTCTTTCGGCTTTCTTTGTTATTAATTTTACTTCTTGTCGTGCAACCTCATACAGCCTCATAGCCTCCGCATAGTTTTGTTCAGTTTGATTTTTAGTTAATGTGGTTATTGCAAAATTAAGGTTGGTAATAGCAGCTTCAGCATTGCTGATGGAAATATCTAATACTTGATCAGCACAGTTATAACAACTAATATAATAAGAATTAGAAAGTGGTGTTATTTGAAGAGCAAAATTAACAATCGGATAAACTAAAAAAACAATAACTGCTGCTGCAATTCTCTTTGCTATTGATTTTGATAATTTCTTAGTATCTACATCCCCAGCAGAAATTGTTTTAATAATATCTATAATGACAAATATTACTAAAATTACTGGTACTAAAATAGTAATTAGTTGAATAATAGATTTAAAAATATTCAAAATATTAAGCAGTTGAACATCAGTGCAGGCATCGACACAAGTGGCTAAGTCCATTTTTAACCTCCCATTGATATCTATATTATAAAATATAATTATTAATTTGGCAGGGGTGGCAGGAGTTGAACCCACATGAACGGTTTTGGAGACCGTCATTCTACCATTGAATTACACCCCTAAAAAATTATAAATTAATTATATCATATTTTTTTTTTTATTACAATGTTTTAATATAATTTATTCAAAGTTCATCTATAATATCATATAATATGATAGGTGAATTTAATGATTGTAAAATATAATTCTAAGGAAAGAGAACTTTTGGCAAGAATAATGCGAGCTGAGGCAGTTGGTGAAGGTAATCTAGGTATGTTGATGGTTGGTAATGTTGTTATCAATCGCGTTTTAGCAAATTGTCTTACTTTTACAAATGTCACAACAATTACGGATGCTTTATATCAAGCCAATCAATTTTCTGGTGTGGATAGCCCTTTGTTTTTTAGTAATCCTACTACTTCAGAACTAAATTTGGCGGATCGAATACTACGAGGTGAGTACTATTATCCTGCTACTAATGCTTTGTGGTTTTATGCACCTTCGGCTAATGAATCTTGTAAAATAACTTGGTATGATCAAGACTTGGCCGGTAGATATAAAAGTCATTGTTTTTATAACCCTGATCCAGGCGTATGTGAACAAATACATTGAAAAACCAACTATGTTTTTAGTTGGTTTTTTTATATTACTAATACTTGGCCGATGCTTAACAAATTGCTAGTTAGGTTATTTTTTCTTTTGATTTCATCAACTGTTGTATTGTAGGCATTTGCAATACTATAAAGATTATCGCCACTTTTTACTATATATGTAACTTCATTATTTTTTGGAATTTTTAATATTTGACCGATACTTAGTGTATTACTATTTAAATTGTTGATATTTTTAATTTGATTAACTGTCGTATTATATTTGTTAGCTATTCCATATAATGTATCGCCAGCGACTACAACATATTCAAAATAATTTTCTGATGTGTTTTGTTGTCCTTTAGGAATCAATAACTTTTGACCAATACTTAGAAGATTAGTACTCAAATTATTAATGTTCATTAGATTATCAACTGTTGTATTATATTGATTTGCTATTTTGTATAATGTGTCACCACTTTTTACGATGTATGTATCATAGTTATTTTCTTCATTATTTGTGCTTGGTATTAATAGTTTTTGACCGATAGATAAATTAGTCGATGATAAGTTATTGTATTCGATTAAGTCGTTAACTGTTGTATTGTATTTGTTAGCTATTCCATATAATGTATCTCCTTTTGAAACAGTATATACAATATAATTTTCTGGAATTTCAACTGTTGTTGGTATTTTTAATACTTGGCCCACGCTCAATAAATTGCTACTTAAATTATTTGCAGCCTTTAATTCTTCGACTGTTGTATTATATTTTTTGGCAATACTCCACAAGCTATCGCCTTTTTGAACTGTGTATGTGTTTTGCTCTGAACTAGGGTAACCAATATATTCCAAAACTGCTCTTACTACGGCTTCAGCATAGTTTATATAATTTTGTTTTAGTTTTTGGGCATCATTTTCATTATCTAAAAAACCATATTCAACGGTAATAGGCTCGGTTATTCCTGTATTTCGTTGCATAAAATAATAATCTTTGGATGTATCACTTGGTAATCTTCGTTGATACGCTTTTCTTATTATTTGTCCTTCATTAGCTAACTCATTTAAAACTAAATTGGATAATGTGTCTTTATTTCTTAATGCATATATTACTTCGGCACCTTCGCCACCTCCTGCATTTATGTGATTAGATATAACTACTACATCATTACTATTACCAAAAGCATCCAAGACCCTATTAACTCGCTCAGTAGGGCTTATTGTTTCATCTGTACTTCTTATTATTTTCACAGGCACACCTAATTCCCTGAATCGATCATACATATAATTAGATATTTTTAAATTCAAATCTTTTTCTATAATACCATTACCACTAGCACCGGGATCATCACCACCATGACCAGCATCTATAACTATTTTATAATCATTCATAAGCTACCTCCTCAAAATATTTTATGATATTTATAAACTTTTGACATAAATATAAACTAGCACAAAAAAAGAATGCAAATAGCATCCTTATTTAAATAGCATCAGTCAATTTAACATCTACTGTTTTAGTTTTACCATTACGCTCATATTCAATTTTGATTGTATCACCTATACTATACTTATATAATATATATTTAAAATGTGTATTATCCTCAATTTCAATATCATCAATTTTCAAAATAACATCGTTCTTTTGAAAACCTGCCGTTGCAGCTGGTGAACCATCCTCAACATCGATAACAACAACACCTTTCGAATAATCCTTATCTAAATATACCTTATATGTAAATAAAGCATATTGATTGTTGGCATCAATCATACTTATACCTAGTAAAGGTCTTTCAATCTTTTCTCCATTCTCTAATCTATCCAAAACAGCAGTCGCCATTTCAATTGGAATAGCAAAACCCATACCTTCAATCTCATCTTCAACTAACTTAAGAGTATTTATCCCTATAACCTCACCATTCATATTAGCCAATGGACCACCACTATTACCAGGATTTATAGCCGTATTAGTTTGTAATACCTCCATCATGAATTGACCACCATCATCCAAAGTAACATTAACAGTTCTATTAAATCCTGAAATAATTCCTTTAGTAACTGTACCATAATATTTAACATCGACAGGTGTACCAATAGCAAACACCGTATCTCCTATCTCAAGATCAGTACTATCACCTAAAGTTGCAACTTGCAAAACAAAATCTTTATCCACTCGTAAAACCGCTAAATCAGCATATTCATCACTGCCAAGTAACGTCGCTTCAACTGTAACGTTTTGTGTATTAGTAACCTCTATCGTTCTAGCGCCACTAATAACATGATGATTGGTTAAAATATAGCCATAATCATCATCAGTTTTATAAACGAATCCTGTTCCAGTAGCAGCCAATGAGCGATCATAATTTAAAACCGTCACAACTGCATCATAAAGTTTATTCACTGCTGGAGCTATTGTATCACTTTCTGTTATCGTTACTTCCTCTATAACTTTAGTGATATTTTCTTCTTCTGGTATATAATAAACTACAACTAATGTTCCACATATACCAACAAAAAGAGATATTATAATCGAACATATATAGATAATTTTATTTTTCAAAAACATCATCCTTTCATTTTATATCATCTATGTCACGCCAATTATCTGGAAAGCTTATCTTATTTAAAATTATACTCGTTTGAACACTATTAACCTTTCCGTCTAATATGTCCATTTCATAACTTAACTCACTAATTAAATCATGAAATTCATTCTCACTTAACATTTGCCTTAATATGATTATTATAGCAAATAAATCTTTCTTGCCATAAATATACTCCTCATCGATCATTGGTATATCCAAAATCTGATGGTATTTATTGTTAGGTATACTACGTTGCGTAATATGATCATACAAGATATCCTCATGTGCGCACAAATTTCTGTAATTTGCTAATAGCGATAAATAAATTTCAAGCTCCTTTGGTTCTAATTTATAAAAACTAGATATTTCATTCTTGTCCTCATATTTTAGTATAGAATATAATTCAGAAATAATACCAAAAGATAAAACTTTTACCGAAACCCACATAGGAATATAGCCATAATTACTTATATAGTGCCTAGTCGCTCTATGTTGCTTACTATTTAATCTGATTTGTCGTTTCATTTTATTGATAATATCATTTACCTGCGTCAATTTAAAACTTTCTTGATCAAAATTTTTGTAATTTAAATAATTTTTCTCTTTATATCCATATTTTTTTGATAATTGATAACTAATTATCGATTTAATATTGTTTTCAATTATCATTATGTTTTTGAACAATATATTACGCAATCGACGATCAAAAACAAAAATAGAATACAATTCATCAAAGGTTGCTCCTTTAACAAATTTACCATTTGAATCAGTTAATAGATGCCTATAACCATTGACAAAAAAGTAATTTTCCCTAAAAAGAATTTCTTTCGTTTTTTCGTAGTCATTAATTATCAATCCTTTTGATTTTAATATTTCAATTTGTTCATCTAAAGTTTTAAATGTTTTTTGCATAACAACCACCACTTTAATTATATCACAAATCACTCAAATAAAAGTGAAAAATAAATGATAATTAACGCATATAAAAAACCTATTGGTTAATACCAATAGATTCTAATTCTTTCTTTAATTGTGTTTCATCAACAAGTCCTACATACTTACAAACTAAAGTTACTATACTTGGATCTGATACTTTCTGAACGCTTTCTTGCCCATTAATATTCACTTGTTCAAAAACGACAATATTATCTGTTATATTTTCTTCATCAGCAGTAACTTGCAACGCCACATAATAATTTTTTTCCTTATATACTGCTTGTTTTAAAACTAAATATTTTTCTTTATTAGCTAATTCCATAATCTGATTTATTCTATTTATCATACTATTTAGTCTTGCCTCCTAACTCTTCACGAGCTAAATCATTTAACTCTTTCATTGCCTCTCTTAATGCATCACTGTTTTCGCCATAATGTTGTTCTACATAATCATCGACAGCATCATTAACAGTGTATTCACTATCACTAGTAGTATCTTCATATTTATTAGTAATAGTTCCATCGTCACCTAAAGAACTAGATATCAAGTTAGGATCTTCTGTATAATCTGTACTTCCAACATTATTCTTATTTAAATTATCAATTAATTCTTCGGCAATTTGCTGTTGAATAGAGTCAGTTTCACCTTCGATAGGTTTCACATTATCAGTCACAGCCACATTAGTATCATCAGTTTGAACAATACCAACTTCCCCAGGATTGACTTCTTGAGTGATTACTTTTTCAGGCTCTGGCTCAGGTTCTGGTTCTGGCTCAGGTTCTGGTTCTGGCTCAGGTTCAGGTTCTGGCTCAGGTTCTGGCTCAGGTTCAGGTTCTGGCTCAGGTTCTGGTTCTGGCTCAGGTTCTGGTTCTGGCTCTGGTTCAGGTTCTGGCTCAGGTTCAGGTTCTGGCTCAGGTTCAGGTTCTGGCTCAGGTTCAGGTTCTGGCTCAGGCTCTGGTTCAGGCTCTGGCTCTGGTTCAGGCTCTGGTTCAGGTTCTGGTTCTGGCTCTGGTTCAGGTTCTGGCTCAGGCTCTGGTTCAGGCTCAGGTTCTGGCTCAGACACATCTTCAGTTGGTTCTGATATATCTTCATCCGGATCCAAACCATCAAGATCGATCGGTAATTCTGGTTCTTCAATAGTAGAAGTTATAGAAGAAGTATCGATCGGCTTATACTCAGAACCCTTGTTACATGCCTTAGCAATTAAAGCAATAAGAATAGCTAAAGCTGCTAAAGCGATTTTTTTCCAATGCTTTTTAACCAAATCTAAAATTTTCTTTGGAGCTTTTTTCCAACTAACAATAGGGATAGGTGCTCCATCATCCAACGCTACTGGCAAATCATTAGAAACCGGAATCAAATTCTTCTCTGTTTGATCATCATCTAGTTTTATCGGTGGTATTAGAGGATCTTGCTCTTTTTCAGTTTCTTCATCTTTCAAATTTACGATTGGTTCTGCTTGTTTTTCTATTTTTGGTTCTTGTATTTCAACTTTAATTGGTTCTGGTTCAACAATTTTTTCAGCTGTTTTAATTTCCACATTTTCAGTATTACTATTTTCTTTTTCTTTATTCAATCTTGCTATTACATCATCTAAATTTGTTTCATAGTCATATTCGATTGACTTTTCACGAGCCTTTAACATAGCTAATTGAGCATTCAACGAAGATAATTTTTGTTGATCCTCGGCCACGGCAAGTTTATTGATACTTGCACTTTCACTAATTTCCTTTTTCTTAGTTTCAAGATCTTTAATTGCACTATTTTTTAATGACTCTATGTTTTTCTTGTCTTTTTTCATCAAAGTTGTAGTTACATCGATCGATATTGATGTTTTCCTTAATTTATCAATCTGTTTATCGCTAGCATCAATTTTTCTTTGTAATCTTTTCTTCTCTTTTTCAATTTCAACTTTTCTTTGTTCATAAACATCGTTTGGCAAAATCACAGTCTGTAATTTTAAATCTGCCAAACTACGTTCTAATTCTTTTTTATTGAGTTCTTCTTTGTTGATATCTGATTCTATACCTTTTTTAGTATTCTCATGTCTTATTAAAATAGCTTCGTAATTTTTGATATCAGAATCATATTTAGCTATCGTATTATTCAAATCTAAGATATCTTGTTGAACAACTTCAGTAGCAAAGATAGATGGGTGATAATTCTGTTCATCGTTTAATTTTTGTTCTAAAGCAGTTTTTTCCATTAAAATTTCTGCTTGCAAACGTTGATTATCAGCAATTTCATCATCGATACTAGAATAATCTTTAGAAAGTGAAGAAGGTAACTCATTACGGATTTGTTCTAACTTATTTAAAACGCTAGCATGGTCAATTTTATCTTCTTCAATATCGATTATTAACTCATCTAATTCCAATGGCAAATCGAAAGTAAGATATTCTTCTCTGTTATCAAAGGTTGTAACAATACTTTGTAAGTTTAGTAACTTCCTTTGATCTTCATCTTTCTTAACATGATCAATATTATCTTGATCTTCTTGTTCATCTCTTTCTTTTGTGTCAGTTAATAGTTTTTGATATCTTTTTTCATTATTTGTCAATCTAGATGCATTTTTATCAAGATCAAGATTGTGTTTAGTAAGCTCGTCCAATTCTTGATTCAAGGAATCTAATTGTTTCATTAACCAGTCGATATCTTTTCGTGATTTTTCGATCTTTAGTTTAATTGCGCTTTCATCTTCAGGAGTTGGATTTTCACCTAAATTCCTAAATTCTTTACCATATTCTTCTAACTCTTTTTGCGCTTCACTAAGTAGATAATTACCTGATTCGATTTCACTGTTAATTAGACCAATGCGATAGTTGTTGTATGCTATATCGGCATCGTTTTGTGATTTTTGTTCAGCAATCTTATCTAGTTTAGCCTGTAAGTCATATATTTTAGATTGATTCTTTATATATGTAAATGAAACATAATTTTCTTCGTCGGATAATTTTTGTTCTAAATTTTTTATGTCGTTTAATAAGATCTCTCGTTTTGAAGAAATATCATTTAGTTCTTTTTCACGAGATTTCTTCTCTGTTTCAAAAAAATCGTCATATTTCAAATTTTCTTGTAGCTCTTTTAATCTCGATAATAATTCCTCTTTTGTCATAAAATACCTCCTTATTCTTCTAAATCCCTATATTGTAATTGATAATAGTATCTAATTCCATCTGTTCTATTTATATCAGCTAAGCTATAAACTTCATAATCTAATAATCTAAAAGCTTCTAACATTTCATCTAAGAATACGTATCCATCAGTAACTGGCAACCATTCTTCATAATTTGTATTATTACCAGTTGCTTGTTCTAATTTATAATACTTATATACTGTTGCTTGAGTTGTTTCGTCTTTTTTAGCACTACTAATAGGAGCGGTAACATAATAAGTTTTCTCCCCACTAGCTGTGGTAGCGCCACTTGGATAATAACTTCTTACATTATCTTTACGATACCACTTCCACATTGTATCAGTATATTTATATCCTTCATCTGTTTGACATTTTATACCACCAGTAAACGAAGTCGTACATTCTTCCGTAGTCCATTCTGACCATTCTCCACATGGAGGAAAATCACGGTTTAAAATTTGTTCAGCAGTTACATCGACAATGTCTTTACCATTACAAGTAAATGCAATTACTGGTTCTGCTACTGAATCATCACATGGTTTATCAGAAATGATTACACCACTATCAGTTGGGCAGATATAGCCACCTGGATATGCAACTTTTTGAGTACGATATAAAGTCACTTCTTCTATAACCCGGTAACTAGCACTGTTTGGTTTATCGATCGAATAATTAGTAGTTGTAGTGCTGGCACCTTTATTAGTGTAACCACTTGGCTGAGTTGACGAATAACTGCCATTGTTCCAATAGTTGTCAACAGTTTTTTCAGTATACCATTTGTACCCGATTTGTTCATCTTCCTTGCCAGTATAATTAGTAGCTGGAACACTAGCATAGTATTCTTTTACATCCTCAACATTTGTCAAATCATTTGGATAATAATATTTAATACCCAAATTTCTTTCTTCACCTAAGAAGGTAAATCTAATATCAGAATCCTCGTTGATATCAGATTCTTTACCATCTTTCCATACACCATAATTTGTACTTTCTTCACCACAATCTAGAATTGCTGAATAATGATAGTTGCCACTTTCCATGTAACAAACATTGACATAAGTTGTCTTTTTATCGCAGATATCATAATCACTAGATTTAATTAATCCTTCGTTTTCTAATTGTTCTAATGTCACGACAAAACACTCAGCTACTGTGCTAGGTAATCGATCAGGATATTTTTCATAATATTCTTTAGCAGCCTCGATCAAATCATCCCTTAAAGACGATTTTGAACATGCTTTTAATAAAAATAAAACAATGATAACAGCTACTACTAAAATTAAAAATGAAACTAAAATCCGAAGCCAAGGAACTCTATTTTTTTCTTCGTTATATTCTGTATATTGATAATTTTCATTCATATTTTCCACCTCTACAATAATGATACCATTTTTGTCATTATTTTACAAGATAAATTTTATTTTTTTTACTGGGAAAAATAGTTTATGATTCCTTTAGTAATCGTTTGAGATACTTTTTGCTGGTAGTCTTGTTGCCTTAATAAATATCGTTCGTTTGGATTTGAAATAAATCCCACCTCAATTAATGCCCCCGGTACATTTACTCTACTATATAAATATTGACCCTTGATGTTTTTATATTCTCTTTTAGTGTTCAAGTCTTCACGCAACTGTTTTTGTAAAATTTCAGCTAATTTTTGATTTTCATCGTTAATTTGGTCATAAAACACTTGTGCTCCCTGCCATGTAGAAGATGTATCGGCATTCAAATGAATCGACAAATAAAGATCCGCACCAGACCTATTTATGATATTAGCCCGTCTTGAAAGATCACTTCTTTTTCTTAACATTGCATTATTAGCTGATAAATCATAATCGCCATATCTAGTCAAATAGACAATCGCCCCATTTTTTTCTAATTCTGCCTGTAATTTTAAACTGATTTCTAGATTTATCTGTGATTCATAAAGATTTCCCCATACTGCACCAGGATCAGCCCCACCATGACCAGGATCTAAATAAATTACTTTACCAAAAAGCGATAGATTACTAGCATGTACAAGACCAAATGTATATAAACTAAATAAAAAAACAAAGAGAAACAATATCTTGTTTTTCATATTCTCACCGATATAATAATATGACTTAATTAGCAATCGTATGATGCACAGTCGGACTTGTCATATCTAAAGGAGCAAAAACATAACCATTAGCCAAACCATACTCAATAATTTGACTGACTGCTTCAACACTATATTTTTTAGTATCGTGTTGTAAGACAACATTGTTCCCTTTTCTTAAACTTTTTATGACGTTATTGGCAATTTTATCGGTACTAGTAGTTGATGTATCACCAGAAGAAATATTCCAATCAAAATATTTGTAACCACGCAACTCAACTTCTTTAGATAAAACCGTCATAATGCCAGGATTAAATTTACTTACTGTGTTAGAACTACCACCAGGGAAACGAATCAATTTTGTTTCGATACCGGTAATCTGTTTAACGCGATCGCTTACTTTATCTAAATCACTAAAATAATCATCGACACTTTTATAAACTTCTTTGTATTGATGTGTATAAGTATGCAATCCTATACTATGCCCCTCGTCATAGGCTCTTTTAATAAATTTATCACTACCTTTTCCTGTGACAAAAAAAGTAGCTTTAACATTATATTTTTTTAAAACATCTAATAATTGACCAGTATAACTGCTAGGTCCATCGTCAAAAGTTAAGTAGATAACTTTGTCACCAATCAAAACATCAGGATTTTTTTCATAAACATAAACTGTTCGTTGAATTGTAGTGGTATTACCTAAATCATCACTAACTGTATATATCACCTGATATTTTCCATTTTGTCTAGAATCGATATTATTAGTAACTTTAACTCGATTTGTTATATCACCAAGACAGTTATCAGTAGCTAGATATCCTGGTTCGATATAATCTTCACCTTTTAATAAAGAAACGACACTACCACCTTTCAAAGTTATAACTGGTTTTTCATTATCGTCATAGGTAATGGGAATTTTTAAACTAGAATAATTACCCGAACTATCTGAAACTTCGATAATAAATTGCTTATCTTCAATTCTTTCGATCGCTCGATTAGTTATATCCTGATCATAATTATCAAAAACAGTATATTTTAAATTGATATTTTCATTGCCAGGACAAGTAGCAATTTGATCATCTGAAGCTGATATTTTAGGCGCAATATTATCGACAACGAAAACCTTTCTTTCGATCTTTTTTTGATGCCATGTTGAAGATGCTTCATATGTAATATCGTAAGATCCGATTCTATTAATATCGACATGACCGACCGTTTTAACATCTATCTTAAACAAACAAAAGCCAAAAATATCGCGATAACAACCTTCCGCTCCTTGTTCATCATACTCTTGAAAAACTGGCACTTCGATTTTTTGTTCACCATTTAATGATAAAGTTAAATGTATTGTCGATACATAAAAAACCAAAAAAGCCAAAAATATTAAAATACCAATTAAAACTTTCTTCATCATATACTACCTCTTTTTAATTATATAATTTAACAATATAAAAGGTCTACTCGACCTTAAAAATATTCCATGGATAACTATCTGGTAACGATATACTAAAACTTAATTGCTCTTTAGTCGTCGGATGAACAAACGATAGTTTTGTGGCACATAAAGCAATTTGTTCCCCAGCTTTAGCAAAAGGGTTATATTTCTGATCACCATATAAATAATGAAAACGACTAGCAAATTGTACTCTTATCTGATGAGAACGACCAGTCTTTAAATTTATTTTAACTAAAGAATAATTTGAATTTTGATCATACTTTAATAACTCATATTCTAATATAGATATTTTACCTTTTTCATCAACTTTGGTTATATTAGTTTTAGAGTTTTTTAATAAACGATCTTCATACTGGCCACACTTAGCAATTTGACCTGTTACCACTGCCATATATTCTTTTTTTAACTCGTTTTTCCTTACTTGTTCACTTAATCGTGAAGCTGCTTTACTTGTTTTAGCAAACACCATGACCCCACCTACTGGGCGGTCTAATCTATGAACTAAACCCAAATACACAGCACCTGGTTTATGATATTTCTCTTTAATATACTGTTTTAAGCTAGTCAACAAATCTAAATCATGACTTTCATCAGCACAGACTGGTATATTTGGTTTTTTTATTACTACTAACAAGTGATTATCTTCATATAATATCTTCATTTTCCCATCTTCCATAAATTCCACACGGTAAAATTAAATCATTATCAGTAATCGGTAACCCGATTTCTCCGACATTAATTATGCCGTTATATTTCTTTTGCAAAGTTGTTTTTAAAACATTATATAAAACCGTACTAGAAACACCCGTAGTATAAGCATTAATCAAGAAAAATAAAGGTTTATCACTCAAAATTTTTATACATTCGTTCAATAGATCAGTTAAATTATCTTCAAATTTCCACATTTCTCCATTAGGTCCTCTCCCATAGCTTGGAGGATCCATAATAATTACATCATATTTATTTCCTCGTCTAAACTCTCTTTGCACAAACTTTAAACAATCGTCGACGATAAACCTGATTTTATTATTTTCTAATCCACATAATTTCATATTTTCTTTTGCCCATTCGACCATCCCTTTAGCAGCATCGACATGAACAACATCAGCTTTAGCAAAACTAGCAGCCATTGTCGCTCCTCCTGTATAAGCAAATAAATTTAAAACGCGAATTTTTCTTTTAGCTGTACTGATCTTTTTTATAATAAAATCCCAATTAGCAGCTTGTTCTGGAAACAATCCTGTATGTTTAAAATTGGTAGGACTAACTTTAAATTTGAGATCTTTATATTTTATTATCCAGAATTCCGGTAATTGTTTTTTATATTCCCAATATCCGCCACCTTTTGATGAACGATGATAAAAAGCATCGATATTTTTCCACGATTGATTATCTATTGGCCACATAGCTAAAGGATCAGGTCTTCTTAAGATAACATTGCCCCATCGCTCTAATTTTTCGCCATTACCAGCACTAAGACATTCATAGTCTTGCCATTCATTACTCACTAACATCTTTGATACCTTCTAATCTATAACTTTTATAATAGCTTGTTTGATAATGTCGATGGAATGTTGTAGTTTAAACGTTTCTTCTTCGTTTAAATTAACGAAAATCTTACCTTTGATACCTGTTTTATTTATGATAGCTGGCATACCGACAAATACATCATTATTCTCATCATAAGTTGAAACAGTAATTATACTGTTTTCGTTGTTTAAAATGGCATTAGTAATTCTAACCAAACACATGCCTATTCCATAGCAAGTAGCTCCTTTGCGATCGATTATTTCATAGGCAGCATCCCTAACACTAACGTACATTTCTTGTAGTTGTTTATCGGTTAAATAATCTTTGATATTTTGTAGACCGATATTGGCATTACTCCATGGAACAAACTCAGAGTCTCCATGTTCACCAATGACATAGGCATGAACATTTTTAGGATTAATTTTTAGCTTTTCGGCAATCATATAACGTAATCTGGCTGTATCTAAACTAGTACCAGTTCCTATGACCTTACTAGTAGGAAGTTTTGAGTATTTCCAAGTTAAATAGGTCATAATGTCTAAGGGATTAGTAGCAACCAAAAAAATACCATTAAAGCCATTATTCATTACTTTATCAATAATATCTTTAAAAATCTTACTATTTTTATCGATTAAATCCATTCTGGTCTCACCTTTTTCTTGGTTAGCACCAGCAGCAATGACAACAATATCAGCACCCTTACAATCGCTATAATCTCCTGCTTTAATATCGATCTTATTAGGCGCGAAAGCTAAACAATGATTTAAATCCATTACTTCACCGATTATTCGTTCTTTATTTAAATCTATTAAAACTAATTCGTTAACGTTTGTACTTTGATTAAGTAAAGCATAAGCATAACTCATTCCCACATTACCACAACCAATTAAAACAACTTTATTCATATTATCACCATAACCATTTTAGCACATAAAAAAAGCCAAGTAAACACTTGACTATCTTTTTGAGAATTGTGGTGCTCGACGAGCTGCTTTTAAACCTGGTTTCTTACGTTCTTTAATTCTAGAATCTCTAGTAACAAAACCAGCTCTTTTTAAAATTTTGCGATAACTATCTTCGTTTTTCTCATTCGCTTTATCATATTCTAACAACGCTCTTGTAATACCTAATCTGATTGCTCCAGTTTGACCTGTAAAACCGCCACCATTTACTTTAACTTCGATATCGAAAGTTGTTTCATTATTAGTAGCTACTAATGGTTGCATTAAATCCATTACATTAGTTTCATAAGGGAAGAATTCTCTCACATCACGACCATTAACAGTAATTTTACCGCTACCTGAAGTCATTTTTACTTGAGCCACAGAAGATTTTCTTCTACCTGTTCCAAGATATACTTTCTTTTCCATAAATTCCTCCTATTTCATTTCCTTTGGTTTTTGAGCCATATGTGGATGTTCGCTTCCAGCATAAACAAATAATTTTTTATACATTTGACGTCCTAATCTTCCTTTAGGTAACATTCCTTTTACTGCTCTTTCAATCATTTCAACCGGATAATCTTCGCGCATTTTTCTTGCAGTTCTTTCTCTTAAACCACCAGTATAACGACTGTGATCATAATAAACTTTGTCATCTAATTTGTTTCCAGTTAAATTTACTTTACTAGCATTAATGACAATTACACAATCACCACCATCGATATGTGGAGTATAAGTTGGTTTGTGTTTACCACGTAATACCGTAGCAACTTTTGTAGCTAATCGACCTAAATTAACGCCTTCAGCATCGATTACCCACCATTCTCTTACTACATCTTCTTTTCTTTGCATATAAGAATTTTTCATAATCTTTTCCTTTCTTCCAAATAATGAATTGTCCCAAGATTCATTAAATGTGGGAATAATTAAATGTACCAGTAACAATTTTACTAAAAAAACATATATTTGTCAATGAAAATATATGCTTTTATAATACTTTTTTTACCTATAATAAACATCATTTAAATATAATCCTTCAGGAGGAGCTGTAATACCAGCTTTTCTTCGATCTTTAGCTTCTAAAATATCTAAAACTTCTTCACTTTTTCTTTTTCCTTCACCAATTTCAATTAAAAGGCCAACCATATTTCTTACTTGATATCTTAAAAAACCTGTACCTAAAAATGATATGACAAATTTGTTGACATTTTTTATATTTCTAATTAAGTTAGTTTGAATAATCGTTCTCGTAAAGTCTTCTTTTTCTTCATCAGCTTTGGAAAATGATTTAAAATCATGTGTTCCTTCTAAATATTTCAACGCCCTTTCCATTTCGACTAAATCTAATTTTTTATTATATTGATAGACATAATCTCTTTCGATCGGATCATATTCGCCCATATTTATTTTATAAATATATTCTTTAGCGCTAACATTAAATCTAGCGTGAAAAGTACTATCGGCTTCCTCGACTTTCTTAACATAAATATAATCGCTTAATAGACTATTTAAAGCTTTATGTAGCTTTTCTGGCGTGATATTGATATCCAAATCAAAATGGGCTTTTTGGTTAAAAGCATGAACACCAGCATCAGTTCTTCCAGAGCCGTGGATAGTAACTGGTTCATTATTTAATTCTTTTAAAGCTTTTTCAATTTCGCCCTGAACAGTTTTTAAACGTGGCTGTTTTTGATAGCCTTTAAATTTAGATCCATCATAGCTAAACGTAATCAAATATCTCATAAAAATACTTCCTTTACAATTAAAATGAACAAAGACAAATGGATAATAACTAAAAACGTATCGTATAATCCCCATCTGTTTTGTCTAAAATTAGTTCTTTTATTGTTTATATTATATAATCTAACTTCCATAGCATCTGCTAAATCATCAGCTCTTTTAATGCTTAAGACAAAGATTGGAATTATTAAAGATTTAAGAGCTAAAATTTTACCTTGAAGATTAGAATTATAATAATCGATTCCTCGACTGGCTTGTGATTTTATTATTTTATTACCTTGATCTATGATAGTAGGAATAAATCGTAAGGCTAAACTGATGGATAATGCCATCTTGTTAACCGGAATACCAATTAATCTTAATGGAGAAAAAAACTTTTCTAAACCGTAAGTTATTTCGGTAGGTGGAGTGGTTAAGGTTAAAATGGAAGTGTATAAAACTATGTATACTAATCTTAAAACAGTTATAATGGTCACCTGTAAATTAAATCCCAAAATTAAATTAATAATGAAAATAAACAATAATAGCCATTTAATACTAAGGATAGTTTTAAAATAAATCTTAATTGGGACTTTGGTATTTAATAACATTAAAATTACTAAAATACTGATAACAATATTAAATTTAATATCATAGGTAAAAAAGATCATCACTACAAATAATAAAATACAAATAATCTTAGCTAGCGGATTCATCTTATGAACTTGAGAATTAACGGGATAGTATCGACCGATCATAATTTTATTTAACATATCGATACACATCCTTCATCAAATCATTAATATCATCACGATAGCCAATTTTAATATTTTTAGTTTTATAAACTAATTCTTCAAATTCGATTATTTTTGGTTTTTTTACTCCATATTTTTCGATATCTTGTTTAAAAACTTCATATTTAGTTCCAGATAAAACGACTTTACCTTTATCTAATAAAACAATATGATCACTTATTTTATGGAGCATATCAGTATCATTACTAACTATGATAACCGTTTTATGATAACGATTTTTTAATAATTTGATTATTTTAATTAAATTTTCCTTACTGGTATTATCTAAACTGATAGTTGGCTCATCTAAAATGACAATTTTAGGGTTAAATGCAAGAATAGAAGCAATGGCTACTTTTCGCATTTCGCCACTACTTAAAGTATAAGGATTGCGGTTTAAATAACTATCGTCTAACCCGACCATCAGCAAAGCATCAGACACATGTTTTTCGCGTGATTTTACTGATTTTTTAAAATATTTCATTCCAAATTCAATTTCTTCTTTAACTGTCTTACAGAAAAATTGTTCTTCTGGTGACTGAAAAACCAAACCAATTTTATATCTTAAGTTGTTAATATTTTTGATTTTTCTCGTTTTACTTATAACTTTACTTCCGACAGCAATATTACCTTTTGTTGGCAAGATTAAAGCATTGATTAATTCGATCATTGTAGTTTTTCCGCTACCACTTCGACCGATTATTCCATTGATCGTTCCTTCTTTAAAGGTAGCATTGATATCACCTAAAACCAATTTGGCCAGTGGTGTTTTTTCATTGTATACATAATAAACATTATTAAATTTTACTTCCATAAAACATCCACCAACTCTTTCATATCGTAAATAACGTGATCAATAAGATTATAAAACATGAGTCGATTAGATAACTCTACTGTAAAAGGCAAATTAAACCCTAAAGACTTAAGGAGTTTTTCTTCTTTATACATTTGTTCTTTTGAGCCAGAAAATACTATTTGACCATTATTCATAACAAATATTTCATCACTGATTAATGTATCTTCAATGTCATGACTTATATTTATAACCGTTAACCCTTTATCGTTTAACTCTTTTAGCAAGGTAATTATCTTATCTTTTTCGACGGGATCAAATGAAGTTAATGCTTCATCTAATATTAAAATTTCAGGATCGTGAACTAAGGCACTAGCTAAACTTACTAATTGTTTTTGATTGACATTTAAATCATGAGGATTTGATTCTAAAATGTCATATATTCCCAAATATTTAGTTATTTCTTCGATCTTTTTTCTGATGTCCTCTTTTTTATAGTTCATATTTTCTAAAGTAAACGCAATATCATCCATAACTGTTTCAGCAACAAATTGATGGTCTGGATTTGTAAAAACAACGCCTATTTTTTTTCTGATATCTTTTTGATTATCTTTCAACAGTAATATATTGTCGATCGTAATTCGACCGTTATAATGAATTAAGCCTAATAATATTTTAACTAAAGTAGATTTCCCACAACCATTAGGACCAATAATCGATACTATCTTTCCTTTTTCGATGTCTAAATTTAAATTTTCAAACACCTTTTTGTTGCGATAACTAAAATTTAAATTTTCTATTTTAATCATTGTCCTCACCACTGCCATTATTATAATATAAAACAACTTATTTTTCAATTATGTTTACAACTTTAGATAATTATTGTGATATAATTAATAGGTGAGGTGGAATTATGGAAAATACATTTGAAAAATATGAATCAGAAGTTAGATCTTATTGTCGAACTTTTCCAAAAGAATTTGTAAAATCTAAAGGAGCAATTATCGAAGACGTCGATGGCAATAAATATATTGACTTTTTCGATGGAGCTGGTGCTTTAAACTATGGGCACAATCATGAATATATTAAAGAAAAATTAATCGATTATTTAAAAAAAGATGGAATCATTCACTCTTTAGATATGTATACGACACCTAAAAGAGAATTTATTGAATTTTTTGAAGAAGAAGTTATCATTCCAAAGAATTTAAATTATAAAATTCAATTTGCAGGGCCAACTGGTACAAACGCTGTTGAGGCAGCTTTAAAACTAGCACGCAAAGTAAAGAAAAGAGAAAACATTTTTGCTTTGATGGGTTGTTTTCACGGAATGACTTTAGGTTCGTTATCTTTAACTAGTGATAAAGACAGTCGAAAAGGTGCTGGGTTACCATTAACTAATGTTACTCATATACCTACTCCTTATATGTTTGATAATTTAAATGTTATTGAATATTTAGATAAAATTTTAACCGATGACCACTCTGGTGTCGATAAACCAGCGGCTATAATTATGGAAACAGTTCAGGCTGAAGGTGGAGTATATGTATTTGATGAAAAATTCTTACAAGGAGTTAGAGCTATTTGCGATAAGCACGATATTCTACTTATTATCGATGACATTCAGGTTGGTTGTTGTCGTACTGGTAATTTCTTTTCTTTTGAAAGAGCTGGAATTATTCCTGATATGGTTGTCGTTTCAAAATCAATCGGTGGTTATGGAATGCCTATGGCACTTACTTTAATCAAACCAGAATTAGATATTTGGAAACCAGCAGAACATAATGGTACTTTTAGAGGCAATCAATTATCGATGGTTGCAGCTAAAGCCGGATTAGAAGTTATGTTAAATGAAAAAGTAGAAAAACAAGTTAAAGATAAAGAACAAATCGTAAGAAAATTTTTGGAGGAAAATATTAAACACCCTCATGTTGAAATAAGAGGAATCGGTTTAATCTTCGGAATTGATGTTAAAAGTGAAGAATTATCTAAAAAAATTGTCAGTGAATGTTTTAACAATGGCTTAATCTTAGAAAGAGCTGGTAGACAAAACAGTGTCGTTAAAATTATGCCACCATTAACTATTGACAATGATACTTTGCTAAAAGGATTAGATATTTTAGTAAAAGCTGTCGATAAAGTATTAAAATAGAAATTTAGATTTTAAGGGATATAATTTATATCCTTTTTTGATTGAAATAAAAGCCAAATCTTTCAACTTGACTTTATGTTTATAATTTTAAATCTTTGATTAGATTTTCGTAATAAGGAACTAAACCTATCTTATCAGGAGTATGCTCTGGTAATTGCCAAAAATCATATCCTGGATAATCATTACCTTCGATGATACCTGGTCCATCTTCACCGATAAAGACATCCCAACCGACATATTTGACTTGTGGTACTTCTAAAGCTGCTTTTTTAACTAATTCCATCGCCTCTTTTATATAAGGAATTTTATAGCCTATTAACTTAACATTAGTATAAGGATGAGTATCATATGTTATTAGCTTTGAAGTATGAGCAACGTTACAAATCTCACCTTTTTCTGTATCAACCGGGCAACATAATCCATCATTTTCCATATTATCGACAAACTTTCCTTTGTTACCTGATTTTGAAACAACATAGACAACATGAGCTTTACCATCGACAACAATAGTTACGATTCTTAATGAATTAATCGCTAATGGATATAATTTATTTAAAGCTTCATGTTGAACAATTAGTTCTTCAATTATTCCGAAATTTTTATTTTTATCGGTAATATAGTTAAACATTTCTTTTAGATCTTTAAAATCTTTTTTGTATAATTTTTCGATCCCTTTACCACTTTCCCCAACGTTTGGCTTAGCAAATATAATATCTTTATCTTTCATAAATTCTTTAAACTGTTCTAACGTAACATTTTCTAAATCTAAATAGTCTCTATTTAGATATTTTTTATATACTTTATTAAATTCATTTTTGTTATTAAAAATATGGGAATAACTTTGATCATTACAGTACATAATTAGCTTTTTGTTTTTTAATCTAGTAATATAAGTTTTTCTTTGTTTATGGTTCATATTATAAAAAGCAAATATATTATAATCATAATAGCCCGCACCATATCTTATCATACAATTAATCATATCAAAAAAAATCACTATTTTTGCTTTTTTTGTTTTATGATGAACATCATCGATTACTTTAAACATTTTTTTAAAGCGCATTCCTGATAAAACTTTTAAATAATAATTTTTCATATCATCACCTATTAGATATTATATCATGTATTTTTATGGATTATAAAATAAACACCAATATTTTAGTGTTTATTTACCATTTTTTGAATTTTGTAGTTTATAACTGATATTTAATTTTAATTTCATCGGCGCTAGTTTAGATAAAAATATACCTATTTTAATCTTTATTCCCGGTATAATGATAGTCCTTTTTTTAAACATTTTTTTAATTGCATAATCAGTTACATATTCGCTAGTTAAACTATTTAAATTGAATTTTACTTTTGCAACTTTATTGAATTCTGTGTCGACAGGTCCTGGACATAATGCCCCAATATAGACATTACTACATTCTTTTTTTAATTCTTCACTGATTGCTAATGTTAAATGCAATACATATGCTTTGGTGGCATAATAAGTACTCATAAGTGGTCCAGGTAAAAAGGATGCGGCAGAAGCGACATTTAAGATATAACCGGTATCTTTTTTCTTAAAGTCCTTTAGAAAAAGTTTGGTTAAGATATGAACAGCTTTAATATTTAAATCGACCATATCTAATTCAGTATCTAGTTTTGTTTCATCAAATTTGCCAAACAAACCAAAACCAGCATTATTGATCAAAATATCAATTTTTTCTTTTTTTACTTTCTCGTATAATAACATACAGTTATATGTACTGGAAAGATCAAACTCTAATATTTCAACATTTGTGTTTAATTTTTTAGCCAAATTTTCTAATTTTTTTTGCCTTCTTGCCACTAAAATCAAATCATAGCCTTTATCACTTAAAATACGGGCAAAGTCAGCCCCTAATCCACTTGAAGCTCCAGTTATTAAAGCTTTCATATTCTCACCACCTTATGATAATTATACTAAATCTTTTTACATATAACAACTTTTTTAACTAAATTTAATATATTTACTTTTAAATAAGAAAAGATGCTTATTTAGCATCTTCCTCAACTAATTCTAAAATTACCATCAAAGCATCATCACCACGACGTTCGTCTAGTTTAAGTATTCTTGTATAGCCGCCATTACGATTTGCGTAACGAGGAACTAAAACATCGAATACTTTTTTAACAGCTTCATTATCGTTATGTAAGAATGCTAAAGCTTGTCTTCTTGCAACTAAAGTACCTTTCTTACCATAAGAAATCATTTTATCGACAAATTTACGAACTTCTTTAGCTCGAGTTTCAGTCGTTGTGATTTTCTCGTTTATAATTAGGTCTTTAGTTAAATTAGCTAGCATACTTCTTCTATGTTTTGAGTCACGTCCTAATTTTCTATAAGCCATAATTTACCTCCTAGTCTTCTTCACGGAATCTAAGTCCCATACCTTTAATTTTATCAATAACTTCTTTTAGTGATTTTTTACCTAAATTACGAATTTTCATCATTTCAAGTTCAGATCTAGCAGTTAAATCACCTAAAGTATTAATATTAGCTCGTTTTAAACAGTTAAATGCTCTTACTGAAAAATCTAAATCTTCAATCGGTGTCTCTAATTTTTTAAGTTTACTATCTTCTTGTTTAGCAGTCATAATACCAGTCATATCAGCAATATCGCTCAAATCTAATAAAACACTAAAATGCTCGATTAAAATCTTAGAACCTAAAGCAATAGCTTCTTCTGGTCTTAATGAACCATTAGTATAAACATTTAATATCAACTTGTCATAATTAGCATCTTGACCAACACGAGCAGTATCTACTTCATAACTGATTCTTTCGATTGGAGAATATAAAGCATCGATTGGAATATAACCAATTTTATTGTTTTCAACATATTTTTTGTTTTCATTGCCGGGTACATATCCACGACCATTACTAACAATTAGTTCCATATCTAATTTTCCGCCTTTAGCTAAAGTTGCAATTATTTGATCTTTATTGATAATTTCAATATCTGGATCAGCATCGATATCTCCAGCTTTTACTATGCCTTCCTTATCAGCATATAAATGTAGTACTTTATCCTCCTCAGAGTTATTTTTTAGAACAACATTTTTCAAATTCAAAATAATCGAAGTCATATCTTCAACAATCCCTTCGATTGTTTGAAATTCATGCATTACGCCATCGACTTTTACAGCGACAATCGCACTTCCTGGCATACTAGATAGCATTACCCTTCTTAAAGCATTTCCTAAAGTTGTTCCAAATCCTCTTTCAAGCGGTTCAAGTTCAAATTTACCATAATTATTATTTTCAACATATTCAGTTATTTTATATGTTGGTTTTTCAAATCTTAGCATCTACAAATCCTCCTTTTAATTATCCTCTTGGACGTTTTGGTGGACGGCATCCGTTGTGTGGAATTGGGGTTACATCAGAAATAGAAGTAACTTCTAATCCTGCTGTTTGCAATGAACGAATTGCTGTTTCTCTACCTGAACCCAATCCTTTAACATAAACTTCTACTTTTTTCATTCCCATTTCACAAGCCGCACGGCCAGCAGCTTCAGCTGACATTCCAGCAGCAAACGGAGTTGATTTCTTGCTTCCTTTAAAGCCTAATGTTCCAGCTGAGGCCCAACTAATGACATTACCATCCATATCACTTATTGAGACAATTGTATTATTAAAAGTTGAATGAATATATGCTTTCCCTTCAGGGATATTCTTTTTAACTTTTCTTTTTCTTGCTTTATAAGCCATAATTTAACCTCCTTTTAAAGTTATTTTTTCTTATTAGCAACAACTTTTCCTCTACCTTTACGAGTACGTGCATTTCTATTAGTTCTTTGCCCTCTTACTGGTAAACCTTTTTTATGACGTGTTCCTTGATAGCTATTTATTTCCATCTTAGTTTTAATATTCATACTAACTTCACGTCTTAGATCTCCTTCAGTAGCATATTTATTTACTTCATCACGAATTCTAGCTAACTCATCGGTAGTTAATTCTCCTGCTCTTTTATTAATATCAACATCAGCATCCTTTAAAATTTGGTTTGATAAATTTCTACCAATTCCATAAATATAAGTTAATGCGATTTCAATTCTTTTATCATTTGGTATATCTACACCCTTAATACGTGCCATATAAACACCTCCTATTAACCTTGTCTTTGTTTATGTTTAGGGTTTGCGCATATTACATATACTTTGCCCTTACGTCTAATTATTTTACACTTATCACAAATCTTCTTGACTGATGGTCTTATTTTCATAATATTCCCTCCTACTATTTTCGGTAAGTTATTCGCCCGCGTGTTAAATCATATGGTGAAAGTTCAACAACTACTGTATCACCTGTTAAAATGCGAATTTTGTTCATTCGGATTTTACCAGAAACGCGAGCAATTACAGTAAGTTTGTTTTCTAATTCTATTCTATATTCGTTGCGAGGTAAAACATCGATTACTTTCCCTTCAACTTCTATAACATCATTATTAGCCATTTTATCACCTCTTTGTTAAGATTTCAAATCCATCTTTAGTTACTAAAACTGTATGTTCAAAATGGGCAGATGGACTGTTATCGGCTGTAACGATCGTCCAATCGTCATCCAATAAATAAATATTTGCTGTTTTTAAATTAAGCATTGGTTCAACTGCAATAGTCATTCCATTTCTTAAAATCATGCCTTTATTCTTATCGCCATAGTTTGGAACATCTGGAGTTTCGTGCAAATGTTTACCAACCCCATGGCCTACTAATTCTTTAACTACACCTAGTTTATGTTTTAAAGCATACTGTTCTATTGCATAACCTATATCGCCAATACGATTGCCTGGCTTAATATTATTTAAGCCTTCAAACAAAGCTTTTTCAGTATGTTCTAGCAAGTATTTTTTCTCATCGTCAATAGAACCAACAGGATAAGTCCAAGCCGAATCACCATGATATCCTTTATAACAAGCTCCGATATCGATCGAAATAATATCTCCTTCTTGTAATACACGATTACCAGGTATACCATGAACGACTTCCTCATTAACTGAAGTACAAATCGAAGCTGGATAGCCATCGTAATTTAAAAACGAAGGAATTGCTCCTTGACTTATAATAAAGTCATGAGCTAATTGATCTAATTCTTTAGTCGTAATCCCCGGTTTAATAAATTCTTTCAAATAATTGTGAGTATCCCCAACGATTTTACCAGCAATTCGCATAAGTTCAATTTCTTCGTGCGATTTGATCATAATTAACCTCGATTAATAATTTTTTCAATTTCGGCAAATGTTCTTTCTTTACTTATTCCACTACCAACAGTGAATAAATGTCCGACTTTTCTAAAATAATCTAATAGAGGATAAGTTTCTTTCATAAAAGCATCATATCTTTTTTCAAACGTTTCTTCATTATCATCAGAACGTTTGCTAAGTGGTCCATTGCATAAATCGCAAGTCCCAAATTTCTTTGGTTTATTATCTTCAACTAAATCGTTATAAACAGCACCACAAGCTGGACACGATAGACGGCCAATAATTCTTGTCTTTATTACTTCTTTACTGGCATCTAGATAGATAATATCACCAAGAGGACGATTCAATTTTTCTAATAGTTGTAAATAACTTTGTGCCTGATTAACCGTTCTTGGAAAACCATCTAAAATATAACCATTTTGGCAATCAGGCTCGGTTATTCTTTTTTCTAATAGTTGTAAAACGATATCATCAGAAACCAGTTGCCCATTTTCCATGGTTTCTTTTACCATATTACCTAATTCAGTTTGATCACTGATCGCTTTCCTTAATAGATCACCTGTGGAAATATGAGGAATGCGATATTTTGAAGATAATAATTTTGCCTGAGTTCCCTTGCCAGCGGCAGGTGGCGCAATTAAAATTATATCTTGCATTATCTTCTTCCTTTCCGATAACTTCGACTTTGAAGTTGACTTTCTAATTGTTTATATGTTTCTAAAGCCACACCAACTACGATTAATAGTCCTGTACCGCCGATAGTAACCGAACTTGAAAGTCCAGAAAACAAACCAAATATTACTGGCAATCCAGCTAAAATAGCTAAGAATAAAGCTCCGACAATGGTAATTTTACCAATAACGTCACTAATATAGTTAGCAGTATCTTTTCCCGGTCTAATTCCTGGAATATATCCGCCATTTTTGTTTAAATTTTCACTCATTTCACTAGGTTTAATTTGCATAAATGTGTAAAAATACGCAAATACGAATATTAAGATGATATATAGCGAAAAGCCAACCGGACTATCCATCGCTAGATATTGGTTTACAAAATTAGTAAAACCTTCTTTTTTAATAAAACTAGCAATAAATGATGGAATAGATATCAATGCTGATGCGAATATTACTGGCATAACACCAGACGAATTCAATTTAAACGGAATATAGTTTTGTCTACCGCCAAATGTATTATTCGATTTGTTGGCATATTGAACATTGATTCTTCTTTCAGCACCTTCGACATATACGACACCAAGAATTATTCCTACATAGACAACAACATATAGGATGAATAATAAAACTCCTGAAAAACTGCCAGCACTAGTTAATTCTTTAAATGCTGTTGCAAACATTGTTGGCATACTAGAAATAATACCAGCCATGATGATCAAAGATATTCCATTACCTATTCCTTTAGCGGTTATTTGGTCACCAATCCACAATAATAAAGATGTTCCTGCTGTCAAAACTAAAGCAAATTTTAAATAATCGATATTTAATATTCCTGTTCCTGCATTACCTAAAAAAGCAAATGAATAAATGTATCCTTGAAGAAATGCTAAAGCAATTCCTGTAATTCTCGTAATTTTGTTAAGCTGATTTCTCCCAGTACCACCTTGTTTTTTTAACTCAGATAAATAAGGGATAATATCCATTGCTAGTATTTGAATGATAATTGATGCAGTAATATAAGGCATGACTCCTAAGGCAAAGATCGAAAATTGACCTAAGGCGCCTCCACCCATGACATTAATAAGTTCTAGAAATCCTAATTGACTAACTCCTAATGAATATTCATCGATTCCTGGAACGATAATTGCTTTACCTAAAATAAAGACAAACAAACAAGCTAAAGTAAATAAAATTCTTTTTTGAATATCTTTATTTTTAGGATTAAATATTTGCTTAATAGTGGCAAACATCTTACATCACCTCTATTTTTCCACCAAGGCTCTCTATTGCATTTTGGGCAGTATTAGAAAACTTATGTGCACGAACTGTTAATTTCTTTTCTAGATTTCCTTTTCCTAACACTTTAATACCATCTAACCCATTTTTAATTAATCCCATTTCTTTTAATAATTCAGGAGTAACAACTGCTCCATCTTCAAACTTATTTAAATCACTTAAATTGATAGTTGCATATCTAGTTTTAAATCTAGCATTAGAAAAACCTCTTTTTGGTAAACGACGGAATAAAGGTAATTGTCCTCCTTCAAAGCCTGGTCTTACACCGCCACCTGAACGAGCATTTTGTCCTTTATGACCTTTACCACTAGTTTTTCCTAAACCACTACCGGTACCACGACCAACACGTTTTCTAGTTGCCGTAGCCCCTTCGTTAGCTCTCATTGTCTCTAATTTCATTATAAGATCTCCTCTTTAGTTTTTCCACGTAATAATGCAACTTCTTCAACTGTTTTTTGTGATTTTAAAGCTTTTAATGTTGCGTAAGCCATATTAACTTTAGTATTTGATCCAAGTGATTTAGATAAAATATTTTTTACACCGGCTAATTCAACAACAGCTCTAACTGCTCCTCCGGCTTTAACTCCTGTTCCTTCGCATGCAGGCTTAAGTAAAATCTTACTAGCCCCAATAGTTCCAACTGCTTCATGTGGGATTGTGCCATTAACAATCGAAACTTTTACAACGTTTTTTGTAGCTGCTGCCACAGCTTTTTTGATAGCGTCAGGAACTTCATTGGCTTTACCTGTTCCAATTCCAACGCGTCCTTTACGATCTCCTACTGCAACAGTTGCTGAAAAACGGAAATGACGACCACCTTTAGTTACTTTTGTAACGCGACCAATATTGATAATTTCTTCATCAAATTGTTTTGGGCGTGGTTCTCTTTTTGTTTTTTCCATAATTCCCTCCTTAAAATTCTAAACCATTTGCACGTGCTGCTTCGGCTAAAGCTTTAACACGTCCATGATAAAGATATCCACCTCTATCAAAGGTTACTTTCGTAATTTTTGCTTTTTTAGCTCTCTTAGCTAAAAGTTCACCAACTTTAGTAGCTGCCTCAACATTAGAACCGTTTTTTAATTTTAGTTCCTTGTCGATCGAAGAAGCGCTAACTAAGGTTTCACCTTTAGTATCATCAATGATTTGAGCAAAAATATTACTATTACTTCTAAACACATTTAATCTTGGACATTCTTTAGTTCCCTTAATTTTATTTGTAACACGTGTGTGTCTAGCAAGACGAGCAACATTTCTTGATTCTTTTTTAATCATTTTAACGTCTCCTTTTTCTAATTATTAAGCAGCTTTCTTTCCAACTTTGCGAATAATATGTTCGCCACTATAACGAATTCCTTTACCTTTATAAGGCTCAGGAGGTCTGATTTTACGAACATTAGCTGCAAATTCGCCAACTAATTGCTTGTCGGCACCTTTTACGAACAATTCAGTTGTACTTGGAACTTCCAATTTAATTCCTTCTGGAACTTTAATTTCAACTGGATGTGAGAAACCAGCAGTTACAACTAAATCATTACCTTTTAAAGCAAAACGATAGCCAACACCAACAGCTTCCAATTTTTTTTCAAAACCAACACTTACGCCAGTAATCATATTTTTAAGATTAGCATTAACAGTACCATGAAGATTTTTATAATTATCGTTTTCTCGTTTAATAACTACTTCTTCATTGTTAACTTCGACAGTTATATGTTTATTAATATCAGTAGAAAGTTCACCTTTAGGACCTTTAACTGTTACTTTATCATCTAAAACTGTTAAAGTTACACCATTAGGAATAGTTAATACTCGATTCCCTATACGACTCATAATTTCATTCCTTTCTACCAAATATAAGCTAACACTTCGCCACCTAAATTAGCAGCTTTAGCATCTTTACCTGTCATAATTCCCTGTGATGTTGAGATGATTGCAATACCTAAACCATTTAAAACTCTTGGTATTTCGCTAGATTTAGCATATACTCTTAATCCTGGTTTTGATATTCTTTTCAACCCTGTAATAACTCTTTCTTTATTATCGTATTTTAAACTTAAAACGATAATATCTTGGACATTATTTTTCTTAACTTTATAATCGTTGATAAAACCTTCATTTTTCAAAATTTTAGCAATTTCTAATTTTACTTTTGAATGAGGGATTTCAACTTCTTTATATCGCATAGCGTTCGCATTACGAATTCTCGTAAGCATATCAGCGATTGGATCTGTTACCATATAATCCTCCTTTTCTTACCAACTTGATTTTTTAACACCTGGTATTTGTCCTTTGTAAGCTAATTCTCTAAAACAAATTCTACAAATTCCATATTTTTTAAGTACAGCGTGCGGTCTTCCACAGATATTACATCTTGTGTAAGCACGAACTTTGTATTTTGGTTTACGATTAGCTTTAATAATCATACTTTTTTTAGCCATAATCTCCTCCTATTTTTTAAATGGCATTCCAAAACCTTTTAATAGATCATGTGCTTCTTCATTAGTTTTAGCCGTTGTTACGAACACAATATCCATACCTCTTACTTTAACAACATCATCATAATTAATTTCAGAGAATATTAATTGTTCGGTTAATCCTAACGTATAATTACCGCGACCATCGAAAGATTTGTTAGATAAACCTCTAAAATCCCTAACTCGAGGCAACGTAATACTGATTAATTTATCTAAAAAATTATACATGTTTTCGCCACGCAAAGTTACTTTGCAACCGATAGCTTGACCTTCTCTTATCTTAAATCCAGCAATCGCTTTTTTTGCTTTGGTAGCTACTGCTTTTTGACCAGTTATTATTTCTAGATCTTTCATTGCAGCTTCTAACATTTTACTGTTATGTGATGCATCACCAACGCCCATATTAACGACGATTTTATCTAATTTTGGAACTTCCATAATACTTTTATAGTTATATTTGTTTTGTAAATCTTTTACAATTTCATTTTTATATTTCTCTTTTAGGCGGTTCATAATACCCTCCTTCCTTAATCAAGATTAGTGTTAGATTTTATAGCAACTCTAACCTTTTTTCCTGCTTTATTGGTAGTATGGCCTATGCGAGTAGCTTTCTTTGTTTTTGGATCTACTATCATAACGTTCGACATATGAATTGGTGCTTCTTTTTCGACGATTGACCCAGATTGTTGTCCATTAGGTTTGATATGTTTTTTTATCATATTAACGCCTTCGACAACTACTTTATTTTCATCTTTTAAAACGCTGATAATAGTTCCTTCTTTTCCTTTACTCTTTCCGGCGATAACAACTACTTTATCTCCTGTTTTTAATTTCATAGTTTCCTCCTATAACACTTCTTTAGCTAGTGATACAATTTTCATGAAATCTTTATCACGTAATTCACGTGCTATTGGACCAAAAACACGAGTTCCGATTGGACTTTTATCATCTTTAATAATAACACAAGCATTATCATCGAACTTAATGTAAGATCCATCTTCACGTCTTAATCCAAACTTACTTCTAACGATAACAGCCTTGACAACTTTTCCTTTTCCTACTGTTCCGTTAGGAGTTGCTTTTTTGACAGTTCCAACAATTATATCACCAATATTACCAGTCTTAACTTTGCTTCCACCAAGAACACGAATAACAGAAATTTCTCGAGCACCTGAATTGTCGGCAACTTTAAGACGACTTTCTTGTTGAATCATAATTAATCCTCCTTATAATTAACAATTATAAAATAATTGCTTTTTCTACCACTTCAACTAAGCGATAATGTTTAGTTTTAGATAGTGGTCTTGTTTCTTGGATACGAACAGTATCGCCAACGACTGCTTCGTTTTTTGGATCATGTGCTGCATATTTCTTAGAATATTTAACACGTTTTCCATATTTATTATCTTTTTTGTATGTTTCAATTAATACTGTGATTGTTTTATCACTTGCATTACTAACTACTTTACCAATTAATTCATGTTTGTTCATAAATTACCTCCTAGTTATTTAGTTCGCGTTCACGGATGATAGTTTTCATCTTAGCGACTAACTTTCTCAATTCTTTAATTCTTGAAGGTTTTTCAAGATTTCCAGTTGCTTGGCTAAAACGCAAATTAAATAATTCTTCTTTATATTCAGCTATTTTTTTGTTCAATTCTTCAGTTGACATTTCTCTAATATCTTTAGTTTTCACGTTTTTCACCATCCTTTTTTACAAATTTACATTTAATTGGTAATTTGTGCATTGCAAGTCTTAATGCTTCTCTAGCAACATCTTCTGAAACACCAGCAATTTCAAATAAAATTTTATTTTTCTTGACAACAGCCACCCAGACTTCTGGTTGTCCTTTACCTTTACCCATACGAGTTTCTAAAGGTATCTTTGTCAATGATAAGTGTGGGAAAATATTGATCCATACTTTTCCACCACGTTTCATATAACGAGTCATTGCAACACGTGCTGCTTCAATTTGTTGTTGAGTTATCCAAGCTCCTTCTAAAGCTTGTAACCCATATTCACCAAAATGTAACTCGGTATTACCTTTGGCTAATCCATCATAAGGTAATCTATGTGGACGTCTATACTTAGTTCTTTTTGGTATTACGGCCATCTTTCATACCTCCCTTATCATCGGCTGAACCTAAAATTTCGCCTTTATAAATCCATACTTTAACCCCGATCTTACCGTATGTAGTATTAGCTTCCTTATGTGCATAATCAACATCAGCTCTTAAAGTATGTAATGGAATTGTTCCTTCTGTATAGCCTTCCGTTCTAGCCATATCAGCTCCACCTAAACGTCCTGATACAGCAGTTTTAATTCCTTTTGCTCCAGCTTTCATTACGTTTCTAATAGCTCTTTTTTGAGCGATACGAAATGATACACGGTTTTCAATTTGGTGTGCGATATTTTCAGCTACTAAAGCTGCAACCAAATCTGGCTTTTTAATTTCCATAATAGAAATTTGAATATCTTCATCCACCAATTTGTTCAATTCTTTCTTTAATTTTTCAATTTCCTCGCCACCATGGCCAATTACGACACCCGGTTTGGCGGTATTGATAATTACATCGGTCTTTTTTGCGGTTCTTTCAATTAAAACGCTAGCAACTGATGCATCTTTTAACTTTTTACTTAGATATTTACGAATCTTATTATCATTCAACAAATACTTAGAAAAATCTTTGTTTCCTGCATACCAAGTTGACTCCCAAGTTTTATTGATTCCAACACGAAGTCCGATTGGACTAACTTTTTGACCCACGTTTTTCCCACCTTTCTTTACTTATTATCACTTACAACAACTGTAATGTGGCTAGTTCTCTTTTTAATAGGATCGACATGACCACGAGAACCAAATTTCATTCTTTTCATTACTAAGCCTTCATCGATATAGGCTTCTTTTACTTTTAGATCTTCTTTGTTCGCTCCTAAATTATTAGTAGCATTTGCTGTGGCGCTAGTTAAAACTTTTTTGATTAATCTAGCAGCTTCTTTGTTGATGTTAGATAAAATAACATCAGCTTCTGAAACACTTTTTCCGCGAATCAAATCGATAACTAAACGCGCTTTACGAGGGGCTATTCTTACATTTTTAGCGATAGCTCTTGCTTCCATTTGATATTCTCCCTTCTTGGTTATTGTTTACCTTTATCTTCACCGTGTCCACCAAATTTACGTGTTGGTGAGAATTCGCCCAATTTATGTCCAACCATATCTTCTGTTACATAAACCGGAATAAATTCTTTACCATTATGAACAGCGAATGTGTGTCCGATAAATTCAGGATATATTGTCGAACGGCGAGACCATGTTTTTATAACTTCTTTTTTGCCGCTTTCGTTAACTGCCTTTACTTTTTTCATCAAGCTTTCATCAACAAAAGGACCTTTTTTTAAACTTCTTGCCATCTAATCAATCCTTTCAATTATTTTTTACGGCGACGTACTATTAATTTGTCGCTACTTTTCTTATTTTTACGTGTCTTGTAACCAAGGGCTGGTTTACCCCAAGGTGTAACTGGTCCTTTACGACCGATTGGTGCACGACCTTCACCACCACCATGTGGGTGATCGTTAGGGTTCATAACCGAACCACGAACGGTTGGTTTGATGCCCATATGTCTTTTTCTTCCGGCTTTTCCTAATTTAACTAATTCATGGTCTTCGTTTCCTACTTCACCAATCGTAGCACGATTAGTACTAATAACTTTTCTAACTTCGCCACTTGTCAATCTTAACAATGCATATTTTCCTTCAAATCCCAAGATTTGAACAGCACTTCCTGCTGAACGCGCTAACTGTCCACCTTTACCTGCTTTTAATTCAACATTGTGAACCATTGTTCCTTCTGGCATTTTATTAAGTGGTAGGTTGTTACCAACTTTGATATCAGCATTTTCACCTGATTCAATTTTCATACCAACTTTTAATCCTTTAGGAGCAATTATATATCTTTTTTCACCATCAGCATAATTGATTAATGCAATGTTTGATGTTCTGTTTGGATCGTACTCGATCGCAGCAACTGTGCCAATAACGCCGTCTTTATCTCTTTTAAAATCGATGATGCGGTATTTTCTTTTTGCTCCACCACCACGATGACGAACAGTTATTTTTCCTTGGTTATTACGTCCACCTTTTTTAGTTAAAGTAACAGTCAATGATTTTTCAGGAGTAGTTTTAGTGACTTCATCATTAATAATAGTTGACATGCCACGTGTCCCATTAGTCATTGCTTTATATGTTTTAACTGCCATAATATCCTCCTTATTAGTTTAGTTCGATTGAACTTCCATCTTTTAATTTGACGATAGCTTTCTTTACTTTATTTGTGTAACCACTATACTTACCAACTCTTTTTTTTCTTGGTCTTACAGATACTGTGTTTACACTTTCCACTTTAACGTCAAAAATTTTTTCGATTGCTTGCTTAATTTGAATTTTGTTTGCTTTTGGATCGACACTAAATGTAATAGTGTTTTTATTTTGCGCTAAATCTGATGACTTTTCAGTCATGATAGGGCCTTTAATAATGTCTCTATAATTTTGCATTAAACAAGCACCTCCTCTAATTGTTTAACCGCTTTTTCAGTAATGATCATCGTATCAGCATAAACGACATCAAAAGTATTGATTTCATCAACGCTAAGTAACAATACATTATTAAGATTACGGCTACTTAAAATTAAATTATCGTTTAATTCATCGACAACGATTAAAACTTTTTTGTTCGCTTTTAAATTGTTTAGAATCGCTTTCATGTCTTTTGTTTTATTTGATACTTCTAACTTGTCGACAACGATTAATTTGCTTTCGATTGTCTTATAAGCTAAAGCTGATTTTAAAGCCAAACGACGTTCTTTACGATTCATTTTGATAGCATAGCTTCTTGGATGTGGTCCAAAAACAACACCACCACCTGGCCAATGTGGCGCTCTAGTAGAACCTTGTCTTGCACGACCAGTTCCTTTTTGACGCCATGGTTTACGGCCACCACCTGATACTTCACTTCTAGTTTTTGTATCAGCAGTTCCTTGGCGGGAATTATTTCTAGCTAATCTTAAAGCATCATATAAAACAGTATCATTTGGTTCAATATTCCAAATTTCTTTGTTTAAATTAATATCGCTAACTTTTTCACCATTAGTGTTTAAAATTTGCATTTTTTCCATGTTATGCCTCCTCGCTTTCGCTTGCTTCAGAGTTTTCTAAAGCATTTTCTGCGGCAGGTTCTAAGTCTTTTACTTCATCGTTTGGAACAGTTTCGATAGTTTCATATGAAATTAATTCTTCTACCTTGTTTACTTTGCCATTACCTTTAACTGCTGATTTGATAATTACTAAACTATTTTTTGCGCCTGGTACATTTCCTTTAACTAATAAACAGTTGTTCTCTAAATCGACAGCTATTATTTCTAAATTTTGGATGGTAACAGTAAGTGTTCCCATATGACCTGGTAATTTTTTACCTTTGAATACACGCATTGGTCGCATTGTACCCATTGAACCTGGTTTTCTATGATAATGTGACCCATGTCCCATAGGTCCTCTTGATTGGTTATGTCTTTTAATAACACCTTGGAAACCTTTACCTTTAGTGGTTCCTGTTACATCGACGACTTCTCCCGCTTCAAAAATATCGACTTTTATTTCTTGACCAAGAGAATAATCGTTGATATCTACACCTTTAATTTCTTTAAAGAAGCGCTTAGGTGTAGTGTTTGCTTTGTTGGTATGTCCAACACTAGCTTTTGTCGCTAACTTTTCACGTTTTGTATCAAATCCTAATTGAATCGCTTCATAGCCATCTGTTTCTTTTGTTTTGATTTGAGTAATAATGTTAGGTTCAACAGATACTACTGTTACGGGAATCAATTTACCAGAATTTGTAAATACTTGCGTCATTCCAATTTTACGACCTAAGATTCCTTTTACTTTCATGATTTCTCCTCCTACATTTTAATTTGAATATCAACACCACTTGGAATATCTAAATGAGTTAGTGCCTCAATAGTTTCCTTACTTGGGTTTTTGATATCAATTAGTCTTTTGTGTGTTCTTTTTTCAAACTGTTCACGACTGTCTTTATATTTATGAACAGCTCTCAAAATTGTTATTTTTTCGATTTCTGTTGGTAGCGGAATTGGTCCTTTAACTTCGCCACCAGTTCTTTTTACTGTTTCGACAATCTTCATGCAAGCCTTATCTAGTGACTTGTGTTCAAATGCTTTCAACCGAATACGAACTTTTTCTTTAGACATAATATCCTCCCTTCGCCTATATCACGTATAGACATACTCCGCGCAAATAACCCGATTTGCCTTGTTTTGCTTTTCAACTTAACCTGGCGTATCGACAACCTTGCACATCCCCGCAGTCACACATTCAAAATTATACAGTAAAAATATATGAAAATCAAGGCTTTTTTATTAATTTTTTTATTTTTTTATTCTCTATATGATTATTCGATAACTTGTTATTTGCAACAAAAAAGATCGTTTGAAATATCAACGATCTAAATCTTTATATAATAAAGGCAATTCCAAATTATAACGCAAATTGTTAATGCCCATTGCAAAATACCTATCAGTATCTTTATAATTTCTTCGTTTATAATTATAAATATGCATTAAACCTTGTTTAATCATAATTGGATATTTATTATGGAATCGATCTTCTAAAGTAAAACTATTGCCCTGATATTTTTGGTTGAAGTTATATTTGGAAATCATAACTTCTAAATCACCATAGACTACCAACTCTAAATTAGGATGTTTCAAATATCGTTTTTGATAAGCTATAATTAGATCTTTAATTTGACTGTCAGTTAATTCATAAGATAAAGTGACTTGGGAAACATTCATGCTATGTAAAAAAGCAACGGCATAAGAATTAGTGACATTAAAGGAAAAGTCTGCTAAGATATCGCGATAAAATAAACTACCTAATTCCCCAACCAATAATTTTTGAGAATAAAGCTGATGATGTTCTAAAACTCGACTTAACTTTAAAACTTTTCTATCATCTTTTATATTATTATATAAATCTTGTTCCATATAAATATATTTATAATTATCGTTTTTTATTTGGTCGTACTGTTCTAAATTAAAAATTGCAATATTATAGTTTTGTTCTTCTTTAAATTGAGGTAATTTTATTTGATATTCTTCTTTTAAATACTTATATTGATAACGACGTTTTTCATTTAATAAATCAGTAGCTTCATTTCTTAAATCGTTTAATTCTTTTAATGAAATGAAAACATCTTCGTCAACTTTAATTTTCAAACTATTAAAATTATAAATTGTCTTACCTAATTTATTTAACTGTTCTTCTATTCGCTCACGACTAATTGAACGATTAATTGATTTTGCGACTTTGTTACCTATTACTTCTACCTCATTGTTGCCATCGGTTATTTTTAATTTGAGTGGTTTATCTAAACAAGCTTCTAAAGATCCTTCGATATTTATTTTTCTTTTGTCTCTTAAAGTTGCTTCTATATTTTTGTTTAATAGGTAATCTGTTGTTTTTACTACTTTAGTATTACTTATTTTGTTTTTACAATAAATCGAAACAATTTCTCCTTTCGTACCGTGATCGATCCTTTTTTTATTTTTAAATAAAGACGTTACAATAAAGCCGATATCATCTTCGATAAATCTAATGCCATCGTTAATATTTAAATCATCTGTAAGGAGAATATCAACATAATTATTTTGCGATTTTATTACCTTACCTATTTCTATTCCTAAATGGTTAGGACGATAAGCATTAACTATATCTTTTTCGCCAAACAAAAAACCTTTGGTATATTTGCGGTTGAAAACCTTTTTTAAATCATTTAATTCTTCTAAGTTAATGCTAACTTTTTTATTTTCTATATAAGAATCGATGGCTTGACGATAGATCTTAGTCACTAAATAAACATAACTTGGCGATTTCATTCTACCTTCGATTTTTAAACTGTCGACTCCAATGTCGATTAGCTCACCAATGTTTTCTAAGGTGCATAAATCTTTGGTGCTTAATAAGTACTCTTGATTATTCTTTTTCTTATCGTCGACTATTAAACTATACTTTTGGCGACAACTTCCCGCACAGCTACCTCGATTGCCACTACGATTGCCAATTAAACTACTAAATAAACATTGACCTGAATAACTGATGCACAAAGCTCCATGTATAAATATTTCTAATTCAATATTAGTGTTTTGTTTTATTTCTTTAATTAATTGGAGTGAAGATTCACGAGCCAAAACAACTCTTTTTAATCCTAATCTTTCGATTAATTTAACTCCTTCTAAGTTATGAATGTGCATTTGAGTTGAAGCATGAAGTTCTAATAAAGGATAAGTTTTTCTAATTAAATCCATCATGCCGATATCCTGAATAATTAAAGCATCGACATTATTTTTATATAAGAAATCAATATAATTCATAAATTTATCGACTTCATTTTCAAATACTAAAGTATTGACAGTGACATAGACTTTAACGCCGTAAAGATGGGCATACTTAATAGCTTCGATCAATTCATCGTTAGAAAAATTATCCGAAAAAGCTCTTGCTCCAAATAATTTTCCTGCCAAATAAACAGCGTCACATCCCGCTAAAATAGCTGCTTTTAAACTTTCAAAATTACCGGCTGGCGATAATAATTCTGGTTTTTTCAATTTGATCACTTTCCTTTTTTATAAAACTAATCTTTTCACTTTATCACTAGATATTTCGTCTTTGTTTCTTAGTTTTAAAACGATATTTCTATTATCTTGAAACATATATTTTTTAGCTGTTCTTTCGATATCTAAAATTTTTTTATCCAATAAAGGAACTATCATAGTTTCATAGACTTCTTTAACTTTTTTCTTATCGTTAAATCGATTATACATATTGACAAAATCTAGTACCGTTTTGCATCCTTTCATCGTCAAAAAATAAAGCAATGTTTGATAATCGGTTCCCGTTAATTTATCGCTAGCTAAATTAGCCTCTATCTGCATAACATATTCTTTCTCTAATTCAACTTTTACTGTTGTCAACATATAATCGATAAAATATGACAAGTCATGAAAAGTTTTAACATCTTCAATAACTTTGGTGTATTCACTATCTTTGAAACTAATCCCACGATTAAAGATGATATATGGATAACTTTTTTTATTGATTAAATACCACATACTTAAAGTACGACTAGTTCTGCCATTAACATCAAAATAAGGATGAATATAGACAAAATAGTAATGCAGAATCTGACTTTTAATATATTCATCAGTTATATCACCGACCATTTCACTGTTTAAAAATTTAAAGTAATCGGTCATATAATCTTCGATTTCATCAGCCAAAACGCCTTGATCTGGCTCAAGATCTAAGCGACCACGTTTTAAAATATAAACAGGAGCATTACGATAATGTTCACCCATTCTAGCTAAATCACTAGGTTTTAGTAAATCTTCACTTAAAATATGATATAGTTTTTTTAATGTATCTTTATTAATATCTTTATTTTTCAAAATGTAATTATAACCATGGTACAAATTTAAAATTCTTTGCCGTTTATCTTTATCATGGATATCTTGAGTATGAGTGATAACTTTTTTTATTATTTCTACATCATCCCCGTATCCTTCAATTTGATTGTTAGCTTTTAACTCTTGAGAAAACATGACTGTTTCTGCAAATGCTTTTGTACATAAATGTCTTTCATCTTTTAAAAATTCGATCAATTCTTGTTTTACCTTAAAAAAACGTTCAGGTCTTATAAATAACTTTTTACCATCAATTGTTTTTAAAGTAAGATAGATTATGTCTTTCATAAAATCACCGCTTTAAAAATATCGATATTATTCTATCACATTTTTGGAATAAAGTTGAAAAATAATTTTCATTACCTCTTCTCACAGATTAATATTTCTATTTCATAAAAAACTAATATTTATAATTTAGGCATATATTTTATTAGTGATAGTTATGAATTTTTTACCTAAAGTTGATGCTTATAGTTATACCACCAGTGCCTTTGTCATTGGATTATTATTAATTGATAATTTGACGCCAGCTGAACAAAATTCTGTTGGCAACTGGTTTATGCTAATCGGGCAAGTTTTAGCAACTAGTGCAAGTCAGCAACAAGTAATCAATAATTATAATAATACTAGCAACAGTAATAATCAACACATTGTCAACAATAACGATGCTATTAAAAAAGCTGTGGAAATAATTAACAAAAATATATAAATAAATTGGGGCATTCTATCATCATAGATAGATCTTTTCTGCTTCACAAGTTACCTAACAGTTCTCCTAAAAGCGAGTTCCCAACAGCCACTCTCATACTTAATTTTATATTTCCCTTATTATGACATTGTTCTTTTTGTTTATACTATCTATTAAATGCAATAATTGAGTTTCATTTAATTTATGTCTTTCTGATAAAATGGTTACCTCATACAAATCATTATCAATTTTATGATATGAAAAATCTAATTTTAAAGATTCAAATATTTCTTCATTTATGATGTTGTTATTATCTAAAAAAGAATACTTAATACAATATTGATTTCCATAATTAAGTCCTTCTTTATTTGGTATGTAAATTTCTATAAAAGCCTTTTTCCATGTTTCGTTTAATTCATCGTATCTCCAAAAAACATCCACAATGCCAATTCCATAAAATTCTTTTATATCCATCATATTTCCTCCTTACATATCGAATCATATTCTAATGAATATGATTTCCACAGTTTTTTGTGTATATTGATACTTTCTTTTAAAAGTCCCTTTGTACAAAAATGAAATATTAACTTCATTACTAACTCAATAAATAACTTGAAAACTATGGATTCACTTTATCGCTTTCCCTCATATAAAATAATATATTATTTTATTAAAAAAATCAAAATATTTTTAGATACAACCTCAAATAATTAAAATATTAATTACAAAAAAAACCATTTACTATTTAGTAAATGGAATTAAAGCCATGAAACGTGCTTTTTTAACTTCATTAGCAATATGACGTTGATGTTTAGCGCATGCTCCAGTAATTCTTCTAGGTAAAATCTTACCTTTTTCATTACTGATATATCTTTTAATAACTTCAACGTTTTTATAATTTACATCATTGCCGGCACACATCTGACAAATCTTTTTCTTTTTATGATAAAACTCGGCCATGTTTCCTCCTTAATCTAAAAAATTATCATCAATCGATACACTATCGCCAAAATCGGCAAAAGGATCATTATCAATATTAATATCGTTAGATGGTGGTTGATAATCATAAGAGTTATTAGCTCTATTTTCAGATTGTGCTTTAGATTCAAGAAATCTAACATTGTCAGCTGCCACATCTGTCGTATATCTTTTATTACCATCTTTATCTGTATAACTGCCAGTTTGGATTCTTCCTTCGACAGATACCAAACTACCTTTATTTAAATATTGACAAATATTCTCTGCTTGTTTTCTCCAAGCAACTGTATTGATAAAATCTGTTCTTCTTTCTCCATTAGCTCCCGGAATACCATCTACTGCCACAGAAAAACGAGTATATGGTATATTTGAATTGGTATATTTTAATTCTGGTTTAGCAGTTAATCTACCTACCAATAAAACCTTATTCATAAACCCTCCTTAGTCTTCGATTTTAGTAATCAAATGACGAATGATATCTTGTGTATTTCTTGCTTGTCTATCAAATTCATTAATAGCAGCATCATCAGTAGCATCGATGGTAACAACATAGTAAAAACCAGATTTAAAATCTTTGATTTCATAAGCTAATTCTCTTTGTCCCATATCTTTTTCATTAGTTATAGTAGCTTTGTTATCTGTTAAGATTTTCAAAAATTTAGCAATCACATTTTTCTTTTCTTCTTCAGATAAAGTTGGTCTAGCTATAAACATAATTTCATATTTACGCATTTTCACACCTCCTTATGGACTATTGGCTTTTATTATAAAAGCAAGGAGTAAATAATTACTCGTTATAGATTATAACAAACTAAATTAATTTTGTAAATAGGTTTGTTTATAGAATTTTATAAAATTAGTAGAATTTATAATTGTTATAATGCTTTCATTATTCTAAGCTAATTAAAATTATATGCAAATATAAATATTTATTTCAATTATTAGGCAAAATATAATAGGTGATATAATGTATTATTTAAACTATTTTTTTATTTTTTCTTTTTTAGGCCATATTGTAGAAAGCTTTATTTACCCAGACGGTCAAAGTGGAATCTTATTAGGTTGGTGGACTCCAATTTATGGCTTTGGCATTATAATAATATTACTTCTTTATAAATATATTAAAAATCTAACCATTAAAGAAATTAATAAGGCAATTATCCTATTTTTTACTAGTTGTTTTGTTTTGATGTTTTTAGAATTTATCAGTGGATATCTAATCGAGCTAATATTTGATGTGACATTTTGGGATTATTCTAATTTAAAGTTTAATATTGGCAAATATACAGCCGGCGAAATGGGTTTAATTTGGGGAGTTAGTAGTATTATCTTTATATATGGTATCAAGCCTTTTTTAGACAAAATAATAAGTAAAATACCAAAATATTTTACTTATATTCTAACTATTTTATTGATTTTAGATCTGTTTTTTACATTTATAGTTAAACATTAAATCTAAAATAACAAATATCGCCATCTTGCATCAAATAATCTTTGCCTTCTAATCTTACTTTACCAGCTTCTTTGACCTCTTTTTCGCTACCATATCTTTCTAAAGCATAGTAACTAAATACTTCAGCTCGAATAAAGCCTTTTTCAAAGTCAGTATGAATTATACCAGCACATTCTGGAGCTTTCATACCTTTTTTAAATGTCCACGCTCTTACTTCATCAGATCCCGCTGTAAAGAAGGTCTCTAATCCTAATAAGGAATATGTGGCTTTGATCAATTTGTCCAATCCACTTTCTTCAATTCCCAAATCTTTTAAAAATAATGTTTTTTCTTCATCTTCTAGATCGCTTAATTCAGCTTCAATTTTCGCACAGACTCTAATCACTTTAGCATTTTCAGCTTCGGCATATCCTTCGACTTTAGTAACATGGGGATTATTTTTATCTAATAGATCAGTCTCACTAACATTAGCCATATAAATGATCGGTTTTAGTGTGAGAAAGTTAAATGGTTTAATTATTTTAATTTCATCTTCATCCAGTTCCATTCTTCTAATTGGAAAGTTTTTAAGTAAGCTTTCTTTTATTTTGTTTAAAACTTCAAATTCTTTTAAACTGTCTTTATCTTTTGACATAACTGCTTTCTTACCGATTCTATTTAACCTATTATCTACTACCTCTAAATCTGCCAAAATAAGTTCGACATTAATTATTTCAATATCTCTAATAGGATCGACAACATCTTCGACATGAATGATATTTTTATCTTCAAAACATCTTACTACTTCGACAATGGCGTCAACTTCTCTTATATGAGACAAAAATTTGTTACCTAATCCTTCTCCGTGAGATGCGCCACTGACAAGTCCTGCAATATCAGTAAATTCAAATGTGGTCGGTACTAAACTTTTTGGTTGATATAATTCATTTAAAAAATCTAGTCTTTTATCTGGTACAATAACCACGCCAACATTTGGTTCGATTGTCGCAAATGGATAATTAGCAGCTAAAATATTTTTTTTAGTTATTGCATTAAATAAAGTACTCTTACCTACGTTAGGTAACCCTACAATACCAGCTGTTAATGCCATAAAATCACCTCTTTAAAATACTAATATAGTATATCATTTTATTAATTATTTAACAATAGAAAAATCAATTATTTACGAACTCATTAGTAATAAAGTCGTTAATTAATTGATTTTGATATTCTTGATACTTCTTTACAAATTCTTGCTTTAACTTATCTGGTAATGTTCCAAGTTTTCTTTCAAACAAAGATTTAGGTCCAGTATATATCTTGGTTGTTTTAATAATAGATTTACGAAATAAATTAATTTCCTTAGCAGTTTCTTCATCAATAATAACATCATAAATTCCCATTGAAGCAGATGAAGAAATAATAACATAGTGAATATCAGTATATAATAAGTTATTATTAGCATCCGTTCCAATTACTAATACTGGTCGTGATTTATATTCATCACTATTAGGTAATTTAGCTTTATAATACCAAACTTCTCCAATCATTTATTCCATTCCTCACTATTTGGTTGTAACATAAGACTAACAAAGTATTCAGCAATAATCTCTTTAGGAATTATTTTATTATCTCGTTCATCTGGATCTAATCCTTCTCTTGCAAATTGCCATGGAAATTGATTATGAGTTATTTCTTCCAAATATTTTGCGTCATACTTGCCATAATTATCTCGTACATACTCTAACACTTGAAGTGTTTTTTGAGAAAAATTGGGAATTTGATATTTTAAATCTATTGGATTATAACTATATTCACGATATTTAAAATAAATATTACTATTAACAGGTCCATGAACCCAAGCTTCTAATTCATCGTCAAATAATTGTTCATCATTAAAACAAAACGAAACACCTTGAGCTAAATATAATAATTTTTGCAATTTTAATGGATCTGGAGAAATTTCATTTATAAACCATTTCGCAATATTATCAATTTTTTCCATATTACTTGCCTCCTAATTTCAATATACCATACGAACAGATATTTGTCAATTCAAACATAGTATTTCTTGACATATATAAGCAATTATCAAAATTTTAAAATATTAATATTTTTCTAATATTAGACACTTAATTATTAATAAAAATTCAAGTATTTTAAACTTGAATTTACATCGTTGCCAACGTGCCGATTCCTAAAGGCAAACCAGCAATATACCAAACGATCAATAATAATAACCAAAAAATAATCGTTATAATAATAATTGGCAAAATTAATTTTAAAGTATTAAATAGCGTTACTTTATTTTCATTAGTGTTGTATTTCTGAATGAAACCGACCATAATGATAAAGAAAATAAATAATGGCGTTATTATTTTACCAACACTATCAGCAGCCTTAAATACAAATTGCGCAAAATCAGGTGTTAGATTTCCACGCATAAATAATGGCACTAAAACAGGTGATATTAAGACCCATTTTTCGATACTTCCCGGTATCAAAACACTCATTAAAACGATGAAAATAAAGGATACAATAATTAATAATATACCTGTAAAATCAAACAAACTAATTAGATAAGTCAATTTGTTAGCTACGACTACACCTAAATTGGTCCAATCGATTATACCTATTAAGATTGACGATAAAAACATTAAGACAAACAAATAACCAATATTATTGAATTCTTTAGTAAAACTAAAGCCAAAGTCATGATTATTTTTAAAATTCTTGCTGATTACGCCATAGATTAAACTAGCTATGGTTGTAACTAACAAAAACAAAAACATAAATGACAAATTAAAAGGAGCTGATGGACTAAACATTTTTGCTATATATACATTTTGCGTTGAATCTAATAACAGTCCACCGGGAACAATTAATAAGATAACTCCTATCAAACAAACGATAAAGCCAAACAAACCAAAAGTTAAAGCTTTGCGTGAAGTTGTTAATTCATCTTCATATTTTCCAGTATTCGTAATCTTTTTAGTTAGATACCTTTCTACTAATACTGTCAATAAAACACTTAAAATGATAGTACTTGCAATCATGATATATAAATTTGAAGTTAAATTAAATTTATATGAAGAATCAACATCAATAATAGCAGCTGCTTCTGTTAACATACCTAATGCATAATCATTATAGTTATAAATAAGACCGGTTCCATATCCTAAAGTTATTCCTAAAAATAACGTTATGACACCTAAAACTGGACTGCGGTTAGCATATTGATATAAAACTGCTACCAATGGAATTAAGATAATATAACTATAATCGCCAATCATCGTAGAGATAATACCTATAAATATCACAATAAAGGTTAAAACATTAGATCGCAGTTTTCTAAAAGGCGAAAATATATGTTTTAAAAGACCACTACTTTTAGCAACACCAACTGCCATTAAAGATAACAAAATCAACGCTATTGGTTGTAACAAAGTAAAATTGGTAATGATATTACTAAAAAAATAAGTAAATCCTTCCTTTGAAAAAATATTGCGAACTACAACTATTGAAGTTTCCAACATTCCATTTTCAATCGTTGTTTGTGTACCTTCGACATTAAGTAACGACAGCCAACTACTACCAAGTATCGCAATAGCAATTAGAATAATCATTGTTAAAACAGGCGACAGTAGTCTTTGTTTTTTCTTTTCCTTATTCATAAAAGCCTCCCTATATACTAATAACTTTTTTTAATTTCTTATTAAATTCAACTCGTGGCAACATAATACTTCTATTGCACTGACAACATTTTATTTTTATATCTATACCAACTCGAGTTATTTCGAATTGATTGCTACCACAAGGATGTTGTTTTTTCATCATTACAATACTGCCTAATTTATATTCTTTCATTGTAAATCTCCATCTACCTTTAAGGTCTTTTGATATTATTTTTATCTAATTCGATTTTAATAGCTTTGCGCATTTGTCGTTGTACTTCATACTGCGTTCCAGCCTCAACTTCAGCTACTAATCTAAAAGTTAAAGAACTATCATTTAACTTTTCAACACCTAATGAGGTAATATCACCTTTTAAAGATTTAATTTCTTTTTTTAATTTTTTACACAAATTATCTAAAACATTCTCAACTAGATCGATATCAGAATCATACGCAATATTAAAATCAACGATAGCCATCGCACGATCAATCGTGTAGTTAATAACGCTACTAATTGAACCATTATTGATAATGAATTCTTCACCACTATAAGCTCTAATTCTTGTCGTTCTTAATCCAACGTTGATAACCTCACCTTTAAAATTATTGATAGTAACCCAATCACCAACATTATAACTATCTTCAAATATAAAAGAAATTCCGGCGATAAAATCTTTTAAAATATTTTGAAAAGCCAAACCAACGACAACTGTAACTGCTCCTAAAGATGTTACAATCGCATTTGTTTCAACGCCATATATACCTAAAATTATAACGATCCCAATTACAAAACAAACAAACATTGCGACATTAAGAAAAAAATTCATAAGCGTTTTTTGTTTTTTATGTTTAATTTTATTTGTCTTAATATTAAAAATTCTTTTGATTACTCTTTTTAATATTTTGTAGATAACAAACATAACAATAATAGTTATAATTGGACCCAAAACTTTTTTTGACAAAACTACTTTTAAAATTTCGTCCATTTTTAATCACCTATTCTTTAACATTTAAAATTTCTAAAATGCGATTTAAATCAGCTACATTGACAAAAGATATTTCGATCTTTTTTTCTTTTATTTTTACTTTCGTATCTAATTTTTCTCTTAATAATTCCTCGACATATTTATAACCCTTATCTTCTGTTGGCTTTTTAATTTTATTTTTCCGTTCATCTTTAATTGTAATTTCTTCAATTTCTCTTACTGGTATTTTATTGTCGATAATCATTTGAGCATATTCTAACATTTTTTCTTCGTTTTCAAGTTTACTTAAAACACGAGCATGACCCATCGTTAATTTGTTTTCAACAAGCATTGTCTGAATTTCCTTAGGCAATCTTAAAAGGCCAAGAATGTTAGTAATATGACTTCTACTTTTACTAACTTTATTACTTAATTCATCTTGAGTCAAATTCAACTTTTCAATCATTGCAGCATAAGCACGAGCTTCTTCGATTACATTTAAATTTTCACGTTGTAAGTTTTCAAGAAGGGCAATTTCCATCATTTGTTGATCAGAAAAGTCTCTTATAATAGCGGGGATAGTTATTTTGCCAGCAATTTTAGAAGCACGAAGTCTTCTTTCGCCAGCTACAAGGTCATAACCCTTAATTCCTTTTTTTACGATAATAGGTTGAAATACACCATTTATTTTAATAGATTCTGCAAGTTCTTTTAAAGAATCTTCGTTGAAAGTTTTTCTTGGTTGATAAGGGTTTGGTCTTATCTCATCTAAATTTAATTCGATTATTTCATCAGAATTAGTCGTCTCATAAATTTGCTTTTCAAAACTATTAAAATCTAAATTTTCACTGTTAAATAATTGTTCTAATCCTCTACCTAAAGCTCTTTTTTTAGTTTCCATTGTGATCTATCACCTCTTTAGCTAAATTAAGATATGCCATCGTCCCTCTATTTTTAGGATCATAAGCTAAAATCGGTTTACCATGACTAGGAGCTTCTGATATTTTAATTAATCTTGGGATGATGGTATCATATACTTTTTCTTTAAAATAAGCTTTTATTTCTTCAACTACTTCCAAACCTAAAATCGTACGGCTATCTAACATGGTTAAAAGTACGCCTTCAATATCTAAAGTAGGATTCAAATCCTTTTGAATCAATAAAATCGAATGTAGTAGTTGCGTTATTCCTTCTAATGCAAAGAATTCACATTGAACAGGAATGATAACTGAATTAGCAGCAGCTAAAGCATTTGTTGTCAAAATGCCTAAAGATGGTGGACAGTCGATAATAATAAAATCGAAATTATCCTTAGCTATATCTAAGTATTTTTTTAATTGACTAGACTTATTAAAACTATGATCAGTTCTACTTCTTTCCATCAATTCGATATCAGCTCCTGCCAAATTGATCGAAGCTGGTATTATATATAAATTTTTAAAATGAGTTTTAACAATTACTTCTTCTAAGGTAGCACGATCGACAATCAGATCATATATTGTTTTTTCATGGGAACTTTTGCTGATGCCAACACCAGTAGTACTGTTTCCTTGGCTATCCAAATCGACCAAAAGGACTTTTTTTCCTAATACGCCCAAAGAAGCTGACAAATTAATACTAGTAGTTGTCTTACCGACACCACCTTTTTGGTTAACCAAAGCAATAATTTTACCCATAACATCACCATTTTTCTACAAATACTATTTTATCATATTTTGGAATAATTAGATAGTAAATAACATCAAAAATAGAAAAAATCATCATTTGAATATTTAAAGACTTTAAGAAACCCTAATTTTTTCAAAGATTTTTCTATTTGCTTCATGATCGATTACTAATGGTTCTTTTTCTTCAAAAAGCTTATATTCATATTTTAATTTTAATATTCTTTTGACAGCAGCATCGATCGTATCTTCATCGATTTGTCCTGTTTCAACACCGGTTTTTATAGCATTAAATAATTCTAAGCCTTTATTTTGGACAATAAAAACATCTATTCCTGCATTAACCCCTAAAACTGCAATTTCAGACATCGTATAGTTTTTAGATAAAGATCGCATGATAATTGAATCACTAAAAATAACGCCATCAAAATTCATGTCTTCTCTTAAAATATCAGTTATCATCACATTAGATAAAGTAGCTGGTAAAAGTGAACCTGTGATTTCAGGATAAGCAATATGCGCTAGCATAATAGCATCTATTCCATCGTCGATTGCCGCTTGAAACGGTTTTAATTCTAATTCTTTTAATTCGGTTAAACTCTTTCTTACAATAGGTAGTTCGGAGTGACTATCTTCATCAGTATCGCCATGACCAGGAAAATGTTTAGCCACAGAAATTACCCCATTACTTTTTAAACCTCTAGCTAATGGTAACGCCATTTTGATGACTTGTGAACTATCAGTTCCAAAAGCACGATTTCCAATTACTGTATTATTTGGATTAGAATAGATATCTAAAACTGGCGCAAAATTAACATTTATTCCATAATAGGAAAGTTCTGAAGCCATAGCCTGACCAACAGAATAAGATAATTGTGGATCCAAAGTATTTCCAAGTTCTAACATACTAGGTAATTGTCCTAGTGGTGAATTTTCAATCGCACTAAATCTTTCTACTCTGCCCCCTTCTTCATCGACGGCAATAAAAAGTGGCACAGTCACGTTGTCTTGCAAATCATCTATCAATGTCTTTAATTGTTGTTCATTGACAAAATTAGGCTGATACAAAAGCACACCACCAGGTTTAATACTATCTAGTTGTTCATTTATTTGATCATTAAAAACTGAATAATCAATAGATATCATAATCATTTGACCGATTTTTTCTTCTAATGTCATATTTTTAACAGCTAAATCTACGTTAGTATCTGAACTATTATTAAAAATAAAATTACCGGAAAAAGTTTGTGAAACCGCTACTGTAAATAACAAAATATAATAAAAAATTATCCGTCGCATTATATTTCCCTTTCTATTTATAACAAAAGACAATCAACAAAAGTTGATTGTCAAAACCAGATTAATCTTCAGATGTATTAATTGCTTCTTGTAGTTCTTCTTTTGTCATTTTAGTATAACCTTTTATTTTCTTTTCTTTAGCTATATTTTTTAATTCTTCTAAAGTTAATTCTTTTTCTTCATCTGGTAAACACTTATGTTCTACTAAATAGTCAATTTCTTCTTTGGTTAAAGTTTCCTTACTAATCAAAGTATCAGCAATCAAATCCAATAGATCTCTATTTTCTTTAATTATTTTTTGTGCTTTCTTGTAGCACTCATCGATTATTTTACGCATCTCTTGGTCAATTTCATAAGCAACTTGGCTAGAGAAATTACGTGATTTATTGTAGTCGCGTCCTAAAAAGACACTACCTTCATTCTGTTCTAATTGAAGTGGCCCTAAACTACTCATACCATACTCAGTAACCATAGCTCTAACAATTTTAGTAGCTTGTTCAAAGTCATTATGAGCACCAGTCGTTATTTCCCCGAATACTAATTCTTCGGCAACACGACCACCTAGTAATCCAGTAATTCGTTCCAATAATTCCTGTTTAGTTGCAGTGAATCGTTCCTCTTTAGGAAGCATCATCGTATAACCACCAGCATAACCACGAGGAATAATTGTTATTTTCTGAACGTCGTTTGCACCATCTAATTTTATGCCTAAAACAGCATGACCGGCCTCGTGATAAGCAACCAACTTCTTGTCGTTATCAGTATATTTTTTCGACTTTTTAGCTGGTCCCATCAATACACGATCGTGAGCCTCGTCAATTTCGGCCATAGTAATACTTTCCTTATTTCTTCTAACAGCAAGTAAAGCTGCTTCGTTAAGTAAATTTTCTAAATCTGCGCCACTAAAGCCAACAGTTCGCGATGAAATGTTTTTAAGTGAAACTCCTTTAGCAAAAATTTTACCACGAGCATGAACTTTTAAAATTTCTTCTCGTCCTTTTGCATCTGGTAAATTAACTTGAACTTGGCGATCAAATCTACCAGGTCTTAAAAGTGCTGGGTCTAATACATCAGGTCGGTTGGTAGCAGCGATAATGATAATTCCTTCATTTGCTCCAAAACCATCCATTTCTGTCAATAATTGGTTTAATGTTTGTTCTCTTTCGTCATGACCACCACCTAAACCGGCTCCTCTTTGGCGGCCAACAGCATCGATTTCATCGATAAAGATCAAACATGGAGCGTTATGTTTAGCTTGTTTGAACATATCTCTAACTCGCGAAGCTCCGACACCGACAAACAATTCTACAAATTCTGAACCACTTATATAATAAAATGGAACATTAGCTTCACCTGCCACAGCTCTAGCTAGTAAAGTTTTACCAGTTCCCGGTGGACCGACAAGTAAAACTCCTTTCGGAATTCTAGCTCCTAACTTTTGAAAACGAGCTGGACTTTTTAAGAAGTCGATCAACTCAGCTACTTCTTCTTTTTCTTCATCAAGACCAGCAACATCCTTAAATGTTACTTTATTATTTTGTTCATTTAAACGGGCACGACTGCGACCAAAATCCATCGATTTATTAGCGGAACCCATCTGTTTAGTTACAAAGTAAAATCCTGCTCCTAACAATAATAGTATTGGTAATACATTTAAAACAAATAACCAAAATGTACTAGAATCTGGATCAGAGTTAGTCTTGATCTCAAAATCATAGTTTTCTTCAGCTTGTAATATTTTAGCTATTATTTCATTTGATAAAGGTACTTTTAAATAGAATGTTTCATTCTCACCATAACTATTTAATTTTCCTTCTATTTCATAAACACCTGCATTGCTTCTAGGAACGATCACTATTTCTTTAATTTCGTCATTATCCATATGTTCGACAAATTGATCATATGTAAATTGATTTACTTTGCGGTTAGAAACGGTAAAAAAATAAAATATTCCGATCATCACAATAAACAATAACAAATAAGGAATTAAACTTTTTCTTATTTCTTTTTTATTCATAAAAACCTCCTCTTTTAGTAGTACTTAAGTATTATATCATACTTTTCTGTTTTTTCTTTACAAAATTTTGATTTTTTTAATCCTGGAACCCAAACTATATTATCATCTGCATCACATACAATCGGCCATAGATCGCGTTGTTGACTAGGTACTTTGCATTCGATAAATATATCAGATATTTTTTTTCGGCCTAACATTCCTTTAACAGTCATTTTATCGCCATCATGTCTATTTCTAACATATAATGGTGGTTTGATGCTAGTAGAATCTAACCTGCAAATATTATTATCATCTATTTTACTAGTTTTAACTATTTCAATGTTTTTGCCGTTAGGTAAATTTAAATATTCTTCGATTTGAATTTCATAGATGTTATCTTTAAAATTTATTTTTGATAACTCTAAAGTATTATATGATTTGATCGCCTGAATATTATTCGGTAAATGCAAAGTCGCATTAGCTTTTTTAGACAATATTAAATTATGAATAATTTCACAATGTTTATCTGTCAATAACATCAAATCATCTTGATAGATTTTTTCTAACATAGAATAGATTATTTTGGTTTGAATTAAAGGTTCCTGTTTTAAAAATTCTGTAATATTTAAAATATTATCAGGACATACTTTTTTATAAATTTTATTTACTTGTTTATCAATATAATCATTATATTCTAATAAAGTTTTACTAAATTTATAAAATTTTTCATGAACCATAGGGTCTTCTTTTTTAAAAGTAGGAACAATATATTTTCGAAATCTATTTCTCGTATAAACATCTTTTGTATTTGACTGATCGATCATATATTTAATATTATTTCGTTCTAAATAGCGATAGATTTCATCTTTTGTAACATGAATTAAAGGTCTAACAATATAATAACCATTCATTTTAACGATTTGAGAAAAGCCACTGTATCCTCTTAATGTCGATCCTCTTACAATTCGCATCAAAATAGTTTCGATTAAATCATCGGCATGATGAGCTGTAAAAATGTATTTAGCATCGTATTTTTTAGCTAATTTGGAAAAATAATTATAGCGGATACTTCTAGCTTCATTGTGGAAATTATCATCACCATAGGAAGCAATTAACATAGTCTCAAAAGTAATGCCGTTTTTTTTGCAATAATCGGCAACAAATTCTTGCTCTGATTTTTGACCAACACGACCAGTATTATGATTGACATGGGCGACGATTAATTGAAGATCTAAAGCTTTTTTTAATCTTAATAGTATATGTAATAAGGCCATTGAATCAGGTCCACCAGAAACACCGACGACAACAGCGTCACCATATTTTATCTTAAGTTTGTTTAACAATTCATTATATACCTTATCCATATATATCACCATATCAATTATATAATAAAATAATTTAAAATAAAAGAGTTATAGATACTTTTCTAATAACTCTTTAACAAACGATGAATACTCGATTTCATCACTTTCTTCTGCTTCGATCAAGCATAATGGGGGGAATAAAACACACCACCAATTTTCGCCTTTGCCCTCACCTAAAGTTATCACTAAAGACTCATAGTATCCTTCTTCATAAGTAATTCCTTTATATTCTTTGCTTGGAAAGTAATTTAATCCAAAATTAATATCATACCCCAACTCATAATTTAACTGCATCAAAGTTATACGTACTTCTTCATCAATGGAAGTAAGATTGCTGTTGATAATTTTTCTAGCTTCTTCAACTCCCCTAGTATTTTTTAAAAGTTCATACATCTTATATTGAATATTGTCTTTGACAATTTCTTTTATTTGCTGATCATAATCGCTATCACTATTAGCTATAACCCTAATTCTTAAAGCATCAGGCGGAATAACTAAACTGCTGACATGACCAATCGTAAAATATATACCTAATACTAGCCCAATAACCAATATTAATTTTTTCATTTTGTTCACCTATTAAATATTGGTTATAATAAATTTTTTTTATACAATATTTTTTAAAAATTCACATATTTTGCTAACTACTAGTTGTTTGTTTTCTTTTCTTGGTTGTTTTAAAACTTCGATAGTTAAAGTATAATAGCTATCTTTAGCTTGATCATAAATACTAACATAAACCAAGTTGTCAGATCCACCGATATTGTTTTGATCTGGTTTATTCATTTTGCCAGTTATTCCTATTCCGTAATCAGCATTAGTATAATTAACTATCGCTTTGCTCATCTCTTTAGCAGTTTGAATACTATATACAGTATACTTATCGATTATTAGTGGATCTACGCCCATTTTTATCTTAAATTCATTCGAATAAGTAACTGCACTAAATTTGATAACTTTACTAGAATCAGGTACATTGGTAATTTCATTTACAAAACCTCCACCAGTACAAGATTCCATTGTGGCGATTGTTTTATTTTTGTTTATCAACATATTAACTAATTCTTGCACTTTATAACCTCCAATATTAGCTTAGACTTAACTTTACTTTTTGAAATGGTTAATGCTTCTAGATACTTGTCTTTTAAATCTATTTTTTTATTGGTATATAAAGTAGCTAATAGTTCATCCTTTAAAACATAATCGTTAATTTTTTTGTTCACAATGATTCCAGCACTATAATCGATCGGATCATCTTTATTTATGCGACCAGCTCCTAATAGACAACTTATCTTGCCAATTAATTCGGTATCCATTCTAGTTATATAGCCTTCTTTTCGAGCTAAAACTTTATACTGATATTTAGATTTGTTGGTCATTTGGTCAATTTCGCCGTTTTGATATTTAACCATCTCATAAAATTTAGACAAAGCTTGACCACTCTCTAAAACTGTTATCACCTTTTTTATAGCTTCTTTATAAGGAATGTTTTGATCGATACTGACCATATGACTAGCTAAAGTTACCGCTAACTCTTTTAAATCTTTTGGACCTTTACCGCTTAAAGTATCTATCACTTCTTGTATTTCTAACACATTCCCGATATTTTTCCCCAAAGGTTGATTCATATTCGATAAAACAGCTATAACATTGATATTGGTTCTAGCGCCAATCTCAACCATGGTCTTAGCTAACTTTCTAGCTTGAGATATTTCTTTCATAAAGGCTCCTGATCCAACTTTGACATCTAAAACCAGATTAGTCGCCCCACTAGCTATTTTTTTGCTCATAATACTAGAAGCAATCAAGGGAATACTTTCTACTGTGGCAGTGACATCCCTTAAAGCATAAAGTTTCTTATCGGCTGGAGCAATATTCTTTGTTTGGCTAACGATGGCCAAATTAATTTCTTTAACTTGACGAATAAAAGTTTCTTCATCTAACTGTGTGTTGAAATTAGGAATAGACTCTAATTTATCGATAGTTCCACCGGTATATCCTAATCCCTTGCCACTCATCTTAGCTACTTTGCAATTAAGACTTGCTACTATCGGAGCAATGATTAAAGTTGTCTTATCACCAACACCACCTGTTGAATGTTTATCGACAGTCAAAAAAGGAAAATTTAAACGTTGGCCTGAATTAGCCATAGCTAAAGTTAATTCTGTAACTTCCTCGTTATTCATGCCGTTTAAAACGATGGCCATAAGTAAACTAGAAACTTGATAATCTGGTATTTCATTATTAACATAACCATTTACAAAAAAAGAAATTTCTTCTTTAGTTAAAGCTAATTTATTTTTCTTTTTTTCGATAATATCATACATAGTCATAAAGATCACTCCATATCAAAAGAATGTGGTAGCAATTCTTCTAATGTATACTCTTTATATTCTTTTTCGTTACCGACATAGATTTTAAAATTTGCATCACAAAACTCACTCATAACTTGGCGACAGACGCCACAAGGATAACAAAAAGTACTATCGCCAGTAATAGCAATAGCTTTAAAATCTTTTTTACCATCACTTATCGCTTTAAAAAACGCTGTTCTCTCAGCACAACAAGTAGGTGTATAAGATACACTTTCTATATTACATCCTGTATATACTTGATTATCAGCAGTTAATAAAGCCGCACCAACTTTAAAATTAGAGTAGGGGCTATAAGAATTCTTTTTAGCTTCAATCGCTTTATCCATCAATTCCATTATTTAACCTCCAAACTAGAATCTAGAGCTAATTCGATCATCTCTTTTAAACTATTTTGTCTTGCAAGCGCAGAAATTTTTTTATTTTCATATATAGAATCAGAGACTGTAAGTAGGCAACTTGCTTGTTTATTTAATTTATTAGCAATATAAAATAAGGCAAAAGCTTCCATTTCACTAGCGATTATATCCTTAGGCAACCTTTTAGTATAACTTTCTTGATCTTGCATATAAGAATCAAACACTAAAGTGCAAGCTGTTTTGCCAACTTTTAAATCTAAGTTTTTAGATTTTGCTTTTCTAATAATAATATCGTTTAAAAAAGGACTAGCGTCGATTTCCGCAATTTTTTCGCTATTAAAAGTATAACTAAAATTTGTTTCGGTATAGCTTGATGAAGACAAGACAATATCTAACAATTTGATATTAGGGTTATTACTACCGCAAGAACCAATCCGAATAATATATTTAACGTCAAAAAACTTGTATAGTTCATAGCAATATATCCCCATACTAGCTAAACCCATACCAGATGAGAAAACAGTTATTTTTTTACCCTTATAGCTACCAGTATAAGCTAACATATTTCTAACATTATTAACCAATTTATAATCATTTAAATATGTTTCAGCAATAAATTTAGCGCGCAAAGGATCGCCTGGCATCAAAACAATCTCAGCTATATCTTCTTTATTACATTTAATATGTGGTGTCTCAATCATAAATACTCCATTCTATGATAAGTATATCACATTTAAAACAAAAGTCAAAACAAATAATGACATCTTATCCTCACGGATATACCTATTTTCTAGGTTATTCATCAACTTTTATTATATATAAAAAAAGAGAATTTAAAAATCTCGTTTTACAAAAAATTCTTTAATATCTACATCAAGTACTTGTGCAATACGATAAAGAACCGCCAAACTAAACGATTGTTGTACTTTGCTAGACTCAATGTTACTAATCAAACTATGACTTAAATCACATAGCTCTGCTAATTTTTCTTGTGTCATTCTACCAAATGAACTATATCTACTATTGTTATGTAATCTAAAATATTTAATATTTTTACTAACAATCTCATAAATATATCGATCATCTGATGGATCAAATTTCATATGACCACCATCCATATATATTTTCTCACTTATTATAGATTTTTATTATATACGTATTGTATAAAAATATTCTATTATAAGTGGCTTTTTTAAAAAAAGTATGTTATTATATAATAAAGTAAAGGAGGTGAGTTGTATGGTTGATAGAATTGTCGTAGATCGGGTTTATTATAAGAAAATATACAAAAAGTGTATAGTGTATTATGATTAAGGGAAGGAGGGAGATATGTTCTAAATGTGGAGAGCCCATTGAACAAAATTGCAGAAATTGCTAAATAATGGAGGAGATAAGAAAAATGAACAAAGGAAGAAGTACATATACTTTTCAATTAAATTGTGATCCAAATGTCGCTAATGATTTAGTACAAGCATACATACAAGGAAATAAATTTACTTCACAAAATAAAGATGGAGAACAATTTTATAGAGCAGGAGATGTAATGCTAGAAGGATATAGATATTTTAATTATTCTATAAATGGACAAACCCTTACAATACAAGCATGGTTAAAAGGTCCTTTTGGAGATATGTCTATTGAGCAAAATAGTCTTAATATGCCTGCGATGAATTATAGAAATTCATTAGGAAAATTATTTCAAGAAATAGAAAAATTAAATAATGGAGGAACAAATATGAATAACAATAACGGAATGAATTTTGATCCAAATACAAGTCAACCATTAAATCAAGGGTATAACCAACAACCAATGAATAATCAAAGTTACGGTCAACCAATGCAACAAAACAATCAATTTACACAAAGTTTCCAAGATGAAACTACAAAAAAACAAGAAAAAATGTGTGAGTGGGGATTCTGGTTGTCAATCTTTGGATTACTTATTTCATTTGTTGGTGTAGCTTACGGTGTAATCGTTTATATTTTGAATTTCTATTTTGCTTCACAAGGTTTAAAAACTCGTAAAAGAGGTAAAGCTATTGCTACAATTGTTATGTCAATAATATCTATAATTATTATTGTTATACAACTAGTAGCAATTATAGGGAGGAAATAAATGAAAAAAATATTTGGATTTTTAGGTGGATTACTTGTAGGAGTTTTATATCTAACAGGTTGTAGTTTAGGTGGAGATGACTCATCTAAATATAATGTTAATTTAAATGTACCAGATGGTATGGAAGTAAAAACTTATACTTCTTATGACAATGAATACTTAATAATAAAACTTGAAAATAATGGAGATATAGATGTAGGTGCTTATGACGTAAAAGCAGTTTATTATGATGAAAATGGTAATACTCTTTCTGATGATTTTACTTCAGGATTTAATTTTAAAGTAGGTACAGAAATAGTTGTTGCGCTAGATATGCCACAAAAAGATTATGAACCTGTAACACCTGCTAAAATTGATTTAACATTTGAAGTTGATGATGAATATCAAATTATTGTAGGTGCTGATAAATTATACAATGAGAGTATTCAAACAAGTTATACTGAAAGTAGTGAAAATGTAAATGTAACTGTTAAAAATACTTCACAATATGAATTAGATACAGTTGTAGTTGTTGCATTTATGAAGAATGGTAAAATTATTGCTATTGAAGAATTAAGCGGATATTTAGAGCCAAATGAATCAATAACTGAAGAAGTTGAAATTCCTGAAGATTGGGAATCTGAAAATGATGAATTGATAAAATATGATGATATTAAAATATTCGTTAATGAGGCTTCTTATGAAGTAGATTAAAATAGGTGGTGAATAAAAGATGAAGAAAAAATTATTAGGTTTATTATGTGGAGTTTTAGTATTAGGAACATTAACTGGTTGTGGAAATAATAATTCAACAACTGGTAATGGTGGAGATGTATCTGGTGGAGGTACAACAACAAATACTAAAGGAAATTGTACAGCAGTAGAATGTATTAAAAAAATAAACCCAGAACACACTGTGGAACAAATCAATGATATTATTGGATTTGAGGGAGAATTACTTGATGAAAAATACCAAAAATATTATTGGGAGTTATCAGAAGATACAGGAGTACAAGTAGCTTATTATTCAAGTTCAAAAGGACAAATTAGTATTGATTACGATAGAGATTCATTAGCAAATAGTAAAGTTGATTTTTCTCGTTATAGTGAATTAAAAACAAAAATCAATGAAGGAATTTCTTATAATGATTTTATTTCATATATCGGAAATGTTGAAGGAACAATTGTTGAAAAAAGTTCTTATTCAACAAAATATGTTTGGGTATCAACTGATGGAAGCTATTTAAATGGAACATTCTCAAGTAGTTCTGGAAACTGTACATTCGCTAGTGGAATGATAAAATAACATAGGTTCTTTGTCAAATAGTGTGGGTGAATAAAAATTAACTATGATAAAGTAACATAAAAAAGGCTGAGTGGAAATGAATAATTTCTACTCAGCTCTTTTTTGTTTTGGAAAAGGAACATTTTCCTTTTTTAAATTATTTGGTGTATTTCAATAATTATCTTTTAAATCATTACTATCTAAAGCCGAAAAATATTTTCTTATATTAGCATCTAAACATATAAGTATAAATTCACATGATACCCATGAAATCATTTTTTTTCTTTATACAAATATGTACAATTTTGTAATAATTCATCTATTGTGACAATTTTATTTTTCAACGCCTCATCAAATGAAATATGTTGATTATTGTAAACGACGTATGAATCTACATAAGCCATTTGATATATATACTCATCATCTTCATATAACTTATAATACCCAGGTAAAGTTAATTCACTATCATGATTGCAATATATTGTTATTTGATTTTGTTCCTTTGCATCACAGCCACAACATACAATTAAAAGTAAGAAACAAGTTATCAAAACTTTATTCATAATATCACTTCATATTAATATATATTTTTTTGGTCAATTACCACCATACCATAGATACTTTTGTAGGAACAGCATTTCCATTTGTAGCAAAATTCACTACTTTAAATTTATATATGATTGCATAATTTTATCTTTATCAACTTCAGCTATTAATTGAATCAAATATTTTTAACAGCTTATTCAAAGATACATATTATTAGTTCTTAATAAAATTAATAATTTTTCATTAAACTAGGATACATAAAGTTGCAATAGTTATTCTTTATTTATGATATGTTTCATTATTCATTATCTTAAAACTACGATAAATCTGTTCTAACAACATAACCCTAAATAGTTGATGAGGAAAAGTTAACCTAGAAAATGATAAACTATAATTACTCAATTTCTTTATATCGTCATGTAGTCCACACGAGCCGCCAATTATAAAAGTAATATTAGGATTATTTAAAAAAATACTGTCAATTTTTTTAGATAAAGTAGGGGAATCGATCATATTTCCTTCAATATCTAATGTGATAATATAATCTTTATGAATATGTTTTAATATTTCATCTTTTTCTGCTATTATGTTGCTGTCTTTTAATTCGATTATTTCTAATTTAGTATATTTAGTAATTCGTTTACTATATTCCAAACAAGCTTCAACCAAATAATTTTCTTTTAGTTTCCCAACACATATTATTCTTATCATATTTCGATCAACTCAGTATTTTCATTTTGTTTAGCAACCATTACTTTAACATCATTGCTAACTTTATTTCTAATGTTATTTAAAGCTAGCTCGTGATCATTATTTTGTTCAGAAAGGTGAGCTAAAATAATAGTTTGAGTTTTATCACCAACTACTTTTTTTAAATACTCGCCACATTGAACATTAGAAAGATGACCCTTATCACCAAGTATTCTTTGTTTAATGTGATATGGATAATTGGCATTATTCATCAACAATTCAACATCATGGTTACTTTCAAAAACATACAAATCTTTATTGACTAAAAGATTTAAATTTTTAGCGTTTATATAGCCGGTATCAGTAACGTAAACAAATTCTTTATCGTTATTTTTAAATACATATCCCAAAGAATCTGAAGCATCATGGGAAGTTTTAAAAAAATCAACAGTCAGATCACCTAAGTTAATCTTATTTTCAATTATGACATAGTCTTTTACAAAATCTTTTAATTCTTCATACATTTTGCTAGTCAAAAAAATTGTAGGGTGGTATTTTTTTATAAATACTTTAAGTCCTGCTATATGATCGACATGAGTATGAGTTATAAAAATACCGTTGATGTCACTAGGCCTTACACCTAATGACACCAATTTTTTTTCAACATATAAATTACTCATACCAATATCGATCAATATTTTATTACCTAAGGTTTCAACATAAGTACAATTTCCCTTTGAACCCGAAGCTAATACTGATATTCTCATTCGTATATACTCCAAGGACTTATATGACAATGTAGGCAATCTTTCCAAACTTCAAAGTGAATATGTGGACCTGTTGAATATCCAGTTGAACCAACATAACCAATTTGTTGTCCTCTAGCTACTGTCGATCCCACATTGATACCATCATAAAACTTATTCATATGAGCATATAACGTATAGTAGCCATTATTATGGTTAATAACAATATAATTACCATAAGAATAATGTGATTCTTTGATAATAACTGTACCATTATTGGCAGCATAAATAGCTGAATTATAACCTGTACCAGCTATATCTATTGCTTGATGGAAACTACGAACACCAGTAATAGGATGAATTCGCCAAGCATAGTTATCAGTTATGACCCAACCACTTTCACTTGGCCAAGCCCAGTTGCTTAAATCTCCAACATTAGGTACATATTTATCACCTTTAATGACAATTCGATCAATACTGTTTTTTAGTGTTTGCTTACTAACTGGATCGACGAATTCAATATTGCCGTTGACGATCTTTTGTCTTTGACTGATTCGTTCAAGTCCATCTTCACCTTCTTGAAGTACTTCTGTATATCCAACATATTGTGTATCATCATATTGATAAATTGTCTTATATTCGTTAGTTTTATCTTCGACCACATATTTTTCAACAACTACACTCAACTGAGGGTTTGTCTGTTTAATTAAAACTTCTGTTCCAACAGCAATTAAACTATTTTCATTTTTATAGCGAGGATTAGAAATCAAAAATTCTTGACTGCTTATCTCATTGACAAAAGCGATGTCTTCGATCATTTCTTTTTCTTTAACTGTGTAAACTTTAGTAACTGGATCCTTGCCATAAAGTAAAAATTGCGCTAAAGAATTATAATTTGTATATATTGTTTCATCGATTGCTATTTGTGTCTCTTTTACAGTAATTTCTTCTTCAATATAAACATTTTCGATTAATGAACCAACTGTTTCGATCTGTAATTGATTATTATCAAGATATAATTGATAATTCTCTGTTCCAACATAAGTAGCGATCAATTCATTAACTGCTTTTTCAAATATTTCTTTATCAGTTACATAAATATAAGATTCGCTATCTTCTTTATGAACCGTAAATTGATATCCTTTAATAGTAAAAGTTTTTAATTCAACTATTTTAGAATATATATCTTCCGCTGTTGAAACACTACTATCATAAGTTAATATTTTTTCAATATTTAATCCTCTAGGAGTATAAATTTGTTCGATTAATTGACCATCTTCAATAGTAATATCAACGCATTCTTTTTGTTTATCGTTTTTATAATAATTTACATCCTTACTATTATCAATTAATTCTTGTAGATTTTCGTCAATTATAACCTGTTCTAGACTTCTTTCATCTTCACAATAGGTTCTAGTTACTTGTTCGACATTAATTAAATGACTTGTTTTTTGGTTAATATAATTTTCTAATTCTTCTTTTGATGCGATTGTCCCTAAATACTGTCCATCTAAATAAACGTTGTAAAGTTCGTTAGGATAATTATTTTTACTGTAATCAAAACATAATAAAAACAAAATTGACCCAAGAACTAAACAAGTAATAATGGGACCTACTTTTTTCATAAATCACCTTCTATACTTTCATCGACAGAATTAAATGTACTTGTGTTAGTTTTAAAAATAAGAGGAATATCGGTAACTGGTCCATTTCGATGTTTTGCAATAATTAAAGTAGTTCGACTAGTATTTTCATCGATTAAAGCTTCCTTGTTATAATAATCTTCGCGATGGATCATCGCTACGATATCGGCATCTTGTTCGATCGAACCCGATTCCCTTAAATCACTCAAAATCGGACGATTATCTTTTCTTCCTTTTGTTTCAACACTACGGGATAATTGTGAACAAGCGATTACCGGAACTTTTAATTCCATAGCTAAAGTTTTCAAACTACGAGAAATTTCAGTTACTTCTTGGACACGATTTCCTTTGTAGCGATCTGACCCCTGAATCAACTGTAAATAATCGATGATGATGACATCTAAGCCATCTTTCATCGAAGCTAAACGACGACATTTAGCTCTAATTTCACTAATCGTCATCCCAGCAGTGTCATCGATATAAATTTTAGTATCAGCTAAACGACTGATAGCTTCATTTACTCTTTTCCAATCTTCATTTTTTAAATTACCATTTTTTAATTTACTACCATAAATCTGACCAACTGAAGATAACATTCGCGAAACCAGTTGTTCGGCGCTCATTTCCATATTAAATAAAGCAACCGTATTGCCATTCATAGCCATATTAGTAGCTAAATTAAGAGCAAAAGCTGTTTTACCCATACCTGGGCGAGCAGCGAGGATAATTAATTCATTAGGATGAAGGCCTGACGTTATTTTATCTAGTTTATAAAATCCTGTTGCAATTCCTGTAATATCACCTTTATTTTTAGACATTTTTTCTAAATCAGCCTGTGTTTTAAAAAGGACATCTTGAATACTTCGAAATTCTGATCCTTTTCTTGTTTTAACTACGTTGAAAATTTTAGTTTCAGCGGTATCGAGAATTTCATTAATGTTGTTAGTTGAATTATAAGCTTCCGTAACGATAGCTGTTCCTTCATCGATCAATCTTCTTAAAATAGCCTTTTCTTCGACAATTCTTATATATTCGTCGATATTAGCAGATGTTGGCACACTCCTCGCTACTTCAGTTAAGTATTCGACGCCTCCGATCGTATTCAACCATTTTTTCTTTTTTAATTCTTCACTAACCGTCATAATATCGATCGGTTTGTTATTTTCAGCAAGATCTCTTATAACTGAAAATATTTTACTGTGACTATCCAAATAGAATAAGTTTTCGTTTAAACCTTCGATACTTTTTTGTAAAGCATATTTTGTTAAAAACATCGAACCTAAAACGGCTTGTTCTGCTTCGATACTATGAGGTATTATTTTTTCTTTCATAACCCACCTACTTTATTAAATTAATTTTTAGATTGGCTTTAACTTTCTTATGTAATTCAATATTAACTATATGAGTACCTAAACTAGTCAATGGATGATCAATTTTTATTTTATTTTTATCGATTTCATAGCCTATTTTTTTTAGTTCTGAAACGATTTGTTTAGTACTTACACTACCAAAAACACGGTCTTGGTTTCCTACTTTAACGACAATATTTATAGTTAATTTTTCAATTTGAGCTTTTATTTTTTCACATTCTTCAATTTTTAACTGTTCTTCTAATTCTTCTTTGTTTTTTTGTGTATTAAAATGTTTTAAATTTCCATCGTTAGCGATTACAACATATCCTTCTTTTATCAAAAAGCTTCCATAGCCATCTTTGACTTCTTTAATGTCACCTTTTTTTCCTTGACCTTTTAAGTCTTTTATAAAAATAACTTTCATTTTAAACCTCCTATCAATGCAATAAGTTGTTTTTGAACCTGCTTAATTGTACTGTTTTCGATTTGAGTAGCAGCTTCGTTTAAGTGGCCACCGCCTCCTAGTTTTGCCATATATTGTTCAACATTGATATTACCGATCGATCTTGCACTGATACCGATTACTTTCTCAGATAATCGACCAATAACAAATGATGATTCGACATTTTCAAATTGTAATAATTGTTCAGCGATCGAAGCTAAATCTTTATTTTCATAAAAATCATCTTCAGCGATACATAAAGCTGTATTAGGAGTTACCATATAACTTTTTTCAATCAATTTTTGTCTTTTAATATAATCAGCTTTATTTTCTTGAATAAGTTCTTGTTTAAACATAGTATTAGCCCCTAATTGCGTTAAAAATGCAGCAGCTTCATATGTCGCTTCGGTTGTTTTTAATCTAAAATTATTAGTATCGATTTCAAGACCGACTAACATTAATGTCGCTACTAAAGGATCGATCTTTTTATTTAAATATTTTATGTAATTAGCCATAAATTCCACAGTACTAGATAAATTGGAATTTATATAACTTAAAATGCCTTCTTTTATATAATGTTTACTTTTAATGTGATGATCGATAACAATGACATTTTCCATCTTATCGATTAATTGAGGAACTTCGGTAATTTCCTTACGATGTGTATCTAATATAATTAACAAAGTATCATCGTTAATCAATGTTTCAACTTTACTTTTTAAAACAGTTTGAAAATACACATTATTTTCAGTTAAAAGGTTATAGCTTTTAAGTAAAGCTTTGTTTCTTTCATTACTATTTATACAAATGTAACTGTTCTTTTTAAAGCTGTGAATTACTTGTTGCAATCCAATCGCTGAACCCATTCCATCAAAATCGGGATTTTTATGTGTCATTATTAAAATATTATCAAATTTTTTTATCAACTCAGTTAATGTTTTAAAAATTTGCTCCATAATTTCACCTAAAGATATTATACTATAAAAAGTGAATAATAAAAAGAGAAAATGAAGTTGTTTCATTTTTTCTCATATTTTATCCTTTATTTTATTGGCTCTTTCGCTTATCTTCTTAAAACGATGATATAAGCCTGATTTAGTGATGACTTGTCCTGTTTCCACTGAAATTATCTGACTTAATTCTAACAAAGAAACATCACGATATTTTAGACGATATTTAGCGACAATTAATTCTTTTTCATCTAAAACATTTAACCCAATGGTATTTTCGATCAACTCAATATCTTTAACTTGATTATTAGCAGTTTCGATGATTTTGTCGACGTTTGCTTGCTCGCAATTATTTAACCGATTAGTCATATTTTTATGATCACGATATATCCTTATATCTTCATAATACATAACGGCATTATAGGCATTTATAATCCGAAGAAAATCGCCGATTTTTTCTGCTTCTTTGATATAGACCATGTATTTGTTTTTTCTTTTTAAAATTTTACTGTTTAATTGATATTTATTTAAAAGTTGTACTAAAAACAACCCGTATTTTTTAGTGTCGACTAAAAACTCTAAATGATATCTAGACTTTTTGGGATCATTAACTGATCCCGTCATAAGAAAAACCCCTCTTAAGTAAGCACGTAAACATTCATCGTCATCAATGATATATTCTTTAGGTACTTGTTGTTTATTATAAATTCCTAAAACATTTAAAATACCTATATCTTTTATCTGTAATATATAAAGAGATTTTTGATTGTTAATTCCTTTTCTTACTGTAATTAGGCAGTTTATTTGATATAGATCTTTAATTAAATTGAAAATTCTTCTAGCAACACTGGCGTTTTCAGTTGTTATTTTAATGTCTTTTTCAATTATTGCTCCAGTTGAAAGAATAGCTGACAATTCAGCTATTTTCTCTAATTCGTTTATTTCCACTTTACTAACTTCACTTTTAACAATACTTGTAAAAGACATATAACCACCCTCTATGATTTATTAAACTTCTTTTCTCAATTCTTTTTTGACATTTATAGCAGCAGTAGTAGCTTCACCAACTGCTGTCGTTAATTGGTACACATCTTTTTTTATAATGTCACCACAGGCAAAAATATAATCGATATTAGTCTGCATCTTGTCATTTACAATAATGTAGCCATTATCTTTGTTAACCGAATTTAAAAATTCAACACTTGGTTCATATCCTATGGCAACAAACATTCCATCGACTAAAAATTCACCATTATTGGTAATTATTTTATTTAAAATATTATCTTTGCTATTAAGTGTTTGTATTACACAATTATATTGTAAATCAACATTATCTTTTGATTTTAATTTATCAATCAAAGCTTCTTCACCTTTTAAAGAAAGATTGCGACATAATAGTATAACCTTTTGGCAAATATCAGACAAATAAAGAGCTTCCTCAATAGCCGTATTATTACATCCGACAATCGCGACAATTTTATCTTTGTAAAGACTAGCATCGCATAACGCACAATAGCTAACATTTTTAAGATCGTTAGTGTTGTCTAATTTTCTAGCTTTTCTTCCAACTGCTAAAATTACTTTATTAGCACTTATTTTTTCTATATCAGTTGTGACAATATGATCATCGATGTTCAAAACTCGACCATAACGAACTTCGATATCTAACGATTTTACTTGTTCATATAATCTAAGCGCTAAATCAGGGCCACTTATCTTAGTAAAACCAGGATAGTTTTCAATGACACTAATTTTATTTAGTAATCCACCTGGAGCATCGCTATCTAGAATCAAAACATTTAAGTTAGCTCTTTTTAAATATATAGCAGCTGTCATACCAGCGATACCAGAACCAACGACGACACAATCAAAATCGTATTTCATTGACATTCTCCTTATCATTATACCGATTATTTAATTTTGAACCTCGCGATTTTATAATTATGATCACTAAACCAATTACCACCGATAATATTGAAACGATTTGGGCCATCTTAAGATTGCCTAACATTAAGCTATCAGTCCGTAACGCCTCGATTAAAAAGCGGCCAATGCCATACCATATTAAATATAAACCTGTGGTCTGGCCAATTTTACAATAATATCTTCTTCTAAACAACAACAATATTATAAATCCAAGTAAACACCAAAGCGATTCATAAAGAAAAGTAGGGTGGTAATATAGACCATGAATATTCATACCTTCAATTATGAAATTAGGAATAAATAAGCTTTGTAAAGTTTCTAAGCTAGTTTGGGGTCCATGAGCTTCACCGTTAAAAAAATTCCCCCACCGACCAATCGCTTGACCGATGATTAAACCCACGACGATGATATCGAGCATCCGGAAAGTATCGACTTTATATTTTTTCGTGTAAAATATAATAAATATTAAACCGAAAAGTAAACCACCATGAATAGCAAGACCGCCTTTCCAAATCATAAATATCTCTAATAGATTATTGCTATAATAACTCCAGTTAAATATTACATAATAAAGTCTTGCTCCTAATATGCCAAAAAGTAGGCAAAGAACAATCATATTTATAACATAATTCTCTGGTATTTTAAACTTCTTGCATTCCCTTATTATTAATGATCCTCCCACAAATATACCTAGTAAGATCATTACTGAATACCAATAAATTTTTATAAAACCAAGATCTAATAAAACGGGATTCATCATCTTCATTCCTCTCTAATTATTTTCTTTTTAATTATATCATACTATCAGAAAAAGAGAAATATTACTTTTCACTTTTGTATTCAAATAATATATCTCTTAATTCCATAGCTCTTTCAAAATCAAGGTTTTTAGCTGCTTCCTTCATTTCTTTTTCAATTTCGATCAATAATTTTTGTCTATCTTTCTTTGGCAATTTAGTAGTTGAATTTTCGATTCTCCTGTTGTTTGTTACAACTTCTTTAATTTCTTTCGTAATAGTCTTAGGTACTATTCCATGTTCTAAGTTATATTTTTCTTGAATTTCTCGTCTTCGGTTTGTCTCTTTGATCGCTTTGGCCATAGATTCGCTAACTGTATCAGCATACATTATAACTTTCCCATTAGCATTTCGAGCAGCTCGACCAATGGTCTGTATTAAGCTTCGTTCACTTCTTAAAAATCCTTGTTTATCAGCATCCAATATAGCTACTAAACTTACTTCTGGAATATCTAAACCTTCTCTTAATAAATTTATACCAACTAAAACATCAAATTTGCCTTTTCTTAAATCGTGGATGATTTGTAATCTTTCTAATGTTTTAACCTCGGTGTGCAGATAAGCTACTTTTATATCAATTTTCTTTAAATAATTAGTTAATTCTTCTGCCATTCTGATGGTTAACGTCGTTACTAGTGTTCGCTCATTGTTGCTTATTTGTCTATTTATTTCTTCGATTAAATCATCGATTTGTCCTTTGGCTGCCTTAACAGTAACCATCGGATCTAAAAGACCAGTTGGTCTAATAATTTGTTCAACATAATGATGGTTTGTTTTGTCTAATTCATAATCACCTGGTGTAGCAGAGACACAAATTACTTGATTGATTTTATTTTCAAATTCAGCAAATTTTAAAGGACGATTATCTAATGCGCTAGGTAATCTAAAGCCATAATTGACTAAGACTTCTTTTCTAGCACGATCGCCATTATACATTCCTCTTACTTGCGGTAAAGTAACATGAGATTCATCGATAATCATTAAAAAATCTTCTGGAAAAAAATCGATTAGGGTAGTTGGAGTGGCTCCTTTTTGTTTTAAAGCAATTTGCCTTGAATAATTTTCAACACCACGACAAAATCCTGTTTCTTCTAACATTTCTAAATCATAATTAGTCCGTTCTTGTAATCTTTGATATTCTAATAATTTATTTTCACTTTTAAATTTTTCTAGTTGTTCTTCTAATTCTATTCTGATGTTTTTAATTGCTATTTTTAATTTTTCTTCACTGGTGACGAAATGGCTAGCCGGAAATATTGTCACATTTTTTTTACTGTTGATAACTTTACCAGTCAACGTATCAATTTCACAGATTTTATCGATTTCATCACCAAAAAAATCGATTCTAATAGCATGGTTATGTTGCGAAATAGGAACGATTTCTAATATATCGCCTCTTACTCTAAAACTTCCTCTTTTTAAATCTAAATTATTTCTTTCGTATAACATTTCGACTAATTTTTGTAATATTTTATTCCTATCGATATTCATACCTGTACTTAAAGTTAACATTTTATTACGATATTCTTCTTTTTCCCCAATACCATATATACAAGATACTGAAGCAACAATTATTACATCACGACGATTTAGTAACGATGCGGTGGCCGCATGTCTTAATTCATCGATCTCATCATTAATAGCTGCATCTTTTTCAATGTAAGTATCGGTTTTAGCTACATATGCTTCTGGTTGATAATAATCATAATAGGAAACAAAATATTCAACAGCATTATTAGGAAACAATTCTTTTAACTCAGCATATAACTGTCCTGCTAAAGTTTTATTATGAGCCAACACTAAAGTAGGTTTATTAACCTCTTTAATAACATTGGCGATTGTAAAAGTTTTTCCTGTTCCTGTTGCACCTAATAATACTTGATATTTTTCATTGTTTTTTATTCCCTCAACTAGTTTTTTTATCGCTTGTGGTTGATCGCCACTTGGCATATATTTTGACACTAATTCAAACATAATTAAGACCTCTTTTCTAAGAATTCATCTAATTTTTATATTTTAATTATAATTATTTTAAAAATCATTTAAATAATGGGAAATTTACACCATAATAATACAATAAAATCAACGAAAAGACAATATCTATAATTTTTAAATATGGTATAATTAAATAGGTGATTAAAATGCATGTAGCACATCCTTTAGATCCTATCTATGATCAAAACAGTATCGTCTTAATATTAGGAAGTTTTCCTTCAGTTAAATCACGGGAAAAACAATTTTATTATAGTCATCCTAAAAATAGATTTTGGGATGTTTTAGCAAAAGTTTTTAATGAAAAAATCGAAAATAATAGCGAAGAAAAAACAAAATTTTTATTAAAACATCATATTGCTTTATTTGACGTGATAAAAGAATGTGACATTAAAGGATCAAGTGATAGTACAATTAAAAATATTATCCCCAACGATATTAAAACAATAATCGATGAAAGTAATATAAAATATGTTTTTACTGTGGGTAATAAAGCACACCAATTATATCAAAAATATCTATTTAAAGATACTAATATCGAAGATGTGAAGTTGCCTTCTACTTCACCAGCTAATTGTAAAAAGGGAATCGAGCAAATATTATATGATAACTATAAAGCCATAAAAACCCTAATAGATAATGAAATTAGCAGTTAAATATCTATCGAATAATTTGGGCTTTTATTTACATAAAGGCCAAAAAATGATATATTATTTATATATTTAAATATAGGAGTGGTGATATGATAACAATAAAAAATGATTTTAAAAATATATCTAAACATTATAAACAACTAGTAAAAATCACTAAACAACATTACTTCGTTGGTATTACTAACGAATGGATTGTCGATAACTATTATTTATTAATTAAAAGTAAAACTGGTTTAAAACAGTTTTTAAAAGATTCCAAACGAAATAAATATTTAACTAAAAACTGTGATATTGCACAAATGTTGACGACAATTCTAGAAGATCGCAATTACAAAATAGATGAAAATATCTTGATTAATGATATCAAAAACTATTGTAGACAAAACAACATTAATTTAATCTATCAAGAAATAAAAATTATACCTGTTGCTCTTTTAATTATACTAATTAAAAAGATTAGTGATATATGTGTAAAAGAAAATGAAAAATTAAAAGAAAAACAAGAAATCGATCAATTTATTAAAAAAATGCAAGTGGCTTTTTCGAAAAATGAAAAAGTTTTTCTAACGAATTACATCAACGATGATTTCTATAAAAACAATCATAAAATTGTTTATTTAAACGAAAAATTAAAAGACCTTGGCAATGATACTAACATTATTTTTAAACAATTAAATCAATTATTGGAAAAAAATAACCTTTCTTTAAGAAAAATTATCAACGATGATCATTTACAGACGACAAAAACTAATATATTAGTTTCCAATGTTTTTTATAGTATTCAACAAACTAATCAATTGAAAATTGAAAATCTATACGAAAAATTATGTCCTGTGGAAAAGATTTTAAGTAAAGATCCATGCTATTCTAACATGACTTTAGAAACCAAAAATCTCTATCGAAAACAATTAATTAAATTATCTAAAAAAGAAGACGAAAATATTATCGATGTTGCTAATACTTTAATTGCTCAAGATGAAAATATCGGTGCTTTTCTTTTTCCGTACAAAAATCAAACATTAAAAGTGATTATTTATCTTGCCATTATCATTAGCCTAACTGTTTTAATTTCTATTTTCTTATCTAAATATTTTATTTCAGTTAGATGGTTAGGATTCATAATTTTATTAATCCCAATTAGTGAAATAGTAATAACAATCCTAAATAAAATATATCTTAAAATCTATCCTTGCAAACCCCTTCCAAAATTAGATTTTGAAAAAGGTATTCCAACTAAATATAAAACAATGGTCGTAATTCCAACGATTTTAAAGGATAGTACAAAAGTAGAGGCCGTTTTTAGTAAATTAGAAGCATACTATTTATCAAATAAATCGCCAAATCTCTACTTTACACTTTTAGGTGATGCTTGTGAATGCCAACAAGAATTTTATGAAAAAGATGAAGAAATTAAAAATGCAGGTACTAATAAAGTAAAAGAATTAAATAAAAAATATGGAAAAGAAATATTTTTCTTTGCCTATCGGACAAGAAAATATAGCAAAAGCGAAAATTGTTTTTTAGGATTTGAACGAAAAAGAGGAGCCTTACTTCATTTTAATGATCTAATTTTAGGAAATTTAGATGAAGAAATGCAAGCAAATTGGTTTCAAATCCATACCTTTCAAAATTTTAAACATGAAATTAAATATGTGATAACTTTAGATGTAGATACACAATTAGTTTTAAATAGTGCTTTGAAATTAGTCGGAACTATGGCTCATCCTTTAAATACTCCCGTTTTAAATAGTGATAAAACAAAAGTAATCAAAGGTTATGGTATTTTACAACCTAAAATAAACTATGATATTGAATCGACCAATAAATCTTTGTTTTCCCAAATTTATACAGGAATGGGGGGACTAGACCCATATACTGGATTAGAACCTAATTTTTACCAAGATGTTTTTAAAGAAGGAAGTTTTATTGGAAAAGGAATTTATGATTTAAAGGTTTATCAACAAGTTTTAAAAGGAAAATTTCCAAATGAACTCATTTTAAGTCACGATTTGATCGAAGGAAATTATCTACGTTGTGGGGTATGTACTGATATTGAATTAATCGATGATTTCCCAAGTGAATTTTTAGTTGACGCAACTAGAAGATCTCGTTGGACTAGGGGCGATATTCAAATCATCGATTGGATCACTAATAAAGTAAAAAACGAAAACAACGAAAAAATTAAAAATCCAATCAATCTTTTAGGTAGATGGAAAATTATCGATAACATTAGAAGGGAATTGTTAGACTTTTCTTTATTAATGATTATCTTATTGCTAGCGATTTGCTGTATTAGTCATCCTTATTGGTGGTTAGTATTTGTTTTAGGTATTGTAATTCTACCAGTTATCTCTTATCTTATTCAATTATTTGTAACTCAAAACAATATAACTTTAAAGTACTATACTACTGCTGCTTTTGGATTTAAATCGTTTATCTTAAGAACTATCTCTGTCTTTACAGCTATTCCTTATAATGCTTATCTATATATAAAATCGCTTACTAAATCAATTTATAGAATGGTCTTTAGTAAGAAACATCTTTTACAATGGATGACCGCTGAAGATGCTAGTAAACAAGTAAAAATGACTTTGACAAACCATCTTAAAAGTTTTTGGTTTAATTATTTAATCTCTTTTGCTATTGTAGCTATATCAATTTTAAGTGGCAATCATCCAATCGAAAACACTATTATTTCTATCTTCTTTCTTCTTGGACCATTCTTTGCTTATGCGATAAGTAAGAATATCAAACCACCTGAAGAAAAAATAAAACTACAAGAACAAGAACACTTAAAACGTATAGCTAATGCTACTTGGAAGTTTTTTGAAGACAATTTAACTGAAAAAAACAATTATTTAATACCCGATAATTATCAATTAAATAGGGAACATAAAGCTGATTGGAAAACTTCACCAACGAATATTGGATTATCTTTAACTTCTATTATATCGGCTTATGAATTAAATTTTATCGATAAAAATAAAATGTTAGACTATATTGAAAAAATAATTACAACGATCGAAAAACTAAAGAAATGGAACGGTCATCTTTATAATTGGTATCGAATTGATACATTAGAAATTCTTTATCCACATTTTATCTCTACTGTCGATAGCGGTAATTTTGTTGCCGCATTAATAACTACTAAAGAATTTCTTAAAACTCAACAAGAAGAACAATTAGCCAAAAGAATTATCGATTTAATCGATCAAACTGATTTTTCTTATCTTTATAGTCAAGATGTATTTAGTATTGGCTACAATGTCGACGAAGGAATATTAGATTCATGTAGGTATAACATGTTTGCTAGTGAAAGTAGAATAACCAGTTTCCTTGCAATCGCCAAAGGTGATGTACCTAGTAAACATTGGTTTAATTTAGATAAAACCCTAACTACATATAAAAATAGAAAAGGTCTTGTTTCTTGGTCAGGTACTTCTTTTGAATATTTCATGCCGTTACTATTTATTCCTAGCTATGAAAATACACTTATAGATGAAAGTTACGACTTTGCTATTTATGCCCAAAAAGAATTTATGAAAGAAGTAAATCCAAAACTACCTTGGGGTATCTCTGAATCAGCTTATGGCGAACTAGATGATTCACAAAATTATAAATATAAAGCTTTTGCTACCCCTTATTTAAAATTACAAGAAGAACCATCGACAAAAATAGTTATCGCCCCTTATGGTTCAATATTAGCGTTATCTAAATATCCAAAAGATGTCCTTAATAACATTAAAAAGTTAGAAGAATTAAAATTATTTGGAAAATATGGCTTCTATGAAGCATATGACACAGAAATCAATAAACCTGTTTATTCATATTTCGCACATCATCAAGGAATGATACTTGGTAGCATCGCTAACACTTTATGTCAAAATGTTATTCAAAGATTTTTTAATCAGGATACTAATAATCACGCTTTTGAAATTTTAGCTAAAGAAAAGGTTCAATTAAAGCCTGTAATCGATATGAATATGACAAAATACCAGAAATTTACTTACGAAAAAGAACAATTTGTCAACGATATTCGTGTCTTTCACAAATTGGCAACTCTACCAGAAATATCAATTTTATCTAATTCCAAATACAGTGTTTTAATAAACGACCGCGGTAATGGCTTTAGTCGTTATCGAACAATTCAAATGAATCGTTATCGAAAATTAACGGAACAAGATTATGGAATGTACATATACATTAAAGATATTACTACTAATAAAATATGGTGTAATACCTATGCCCCAATCAATAAATTACCTGAACGATATGAAGTTGTCTTTGCTTTAGATCGAATGAAATTTGTTCGCTCTGATAACGATATTATCACCACCACAGAGATCGTTGTTCCTAAAACTCATCATGCTGAAATTAGAAAAATAACTTTTCAAAATTTAACTAACAAAAACAAAACTTTAGAAGTTACTACCTATACTGAACCGATTCTTTGTGAGAATAATGATGATATCAGTCATAAAGCTTTTCAAAATCTATTTGTTCAAAGTGAATATAATGAAGAAAATGACGCTATTATAATGCATCGAAAATTAAGAGATAAAAATGATCATTATTATATGATAAATCGCTTATTGATCACAAATCCAAATCAAAAGTATAGTTACGAAACTAATCGCGCTAATTTTATTGGACGTAATCGAACAACTGCTAATCCTATTGCTTTAGAAAAAAAATTGACCAACCAAATTGGAACCTGTGTCGATCCAGTTGTCAGTTTACGAAATCAAATTACTATCCCTGCTAACAGTAAAAAAACAATATATTTAATTAGTGGATTTGGAAAATCAAAAGAACAAGTTATCGATATTGTGGAAACTTTCGCTACACCAGAAGCAATAGCAGAAAAAGCTTTTGCCGTTGCTACTATTATGAACAACGTAACAAATAAAATGGTCAATGTTACTGGTAACGATATGCGTATCTATAACACAATTTTGAACTATTTATATCAAACTAGCCATATAGAAATCAATGCTGAACGAAATAATATTTTAAAAAGCAACAAATTAAATCAAACTAATTTATGGCGGTTTGGAATATCGGGCGATCGACCAATTATTCTTTTAGAAATAGAAAGTTTAAATAATTTAAGTCTGGTTAAAGAACTATTACACACCTTTGAATATTACAAAAGTAAATCAGTCTTTGTCGATCTTATCATTTTAAACAGTAAAAATAATGAAGAAAAAGAGATTATCAATAAAGAGATCCACGATGAAAAATATCGAATGTATGCTTTAAATAGTTTTCATAAAACTCCTGGTAACATCTATGTTATCGATCCTAACGATATAAATATCGATGAATATACTTTATTTAAGACAGTAGCCCGCATATATATCGATAGCAATAAATTCTATTCTTTAGAAGAATTTGTTAACAATCTTCAAAAATTAAATACTACTAGTCGTAAAGAAAAATGGCAAAAACAGATTAGTTTGCCAATTACATACGATGAAAATAAAATGACTTACTATAACGGCTTTGGAGGATTTATCGACAATGGTAAAAAATATGTAATCACTAATCCTGATACACCTTTTATCTGGTGCAATGTCTTAGCTAATCGCCATTTTGGTAGTATCATTTCTAACAATCAGACCGGATTTTCATATTCACAAAATAGCCGTGAATATAAATTAACAACTTGGACTAATGACAATTTAATTTCTGATATTTCTGAAGGAATCAAAATCAACGATGTCCAGTTAGAATATAACTATACAAAAATCGGATTTGGTGATATTTCTTGGAAGGGACGATTTAAAAATTTAGATGTCGAATTAAAACAGTTTATCGCTTTAGATGATCCAATTAAATTTTATAAAATAAAAATTAAGAACAATGGTGCTCGTAAACAAAGAATCTCTTTAAAATATTGGTTAAATCCTTGTTTGGGTGAAACTGAAGAAAAGACAGGTCGTTATATCTTAAGTGATTTTAACAAAAAAGATAATTATGTTTCTTTAAATAATCAATATAGTATTAATTTTTCTCAGTTAACTACTTTTATCAGTTGTACTTTACCAATTACTGATTTCAACACAAAACGACTATTATATAAAGAAATAGAAACTGCTATTTATGTTGAAGCGAAGGAAGAAATAGAAGTAGCTTTCATGTTAGGGACAAGCGATAGCGATGTCTTAGAACTTTTGAAAAAGTATAATTCGATTAATAAGATCAACTCAGAAGAAAAAAAAGTCGACAAATATTGGAAAGATATGTTAGAAGTAATTCAAGTTAAAACTAAAGACGATAGTTTCAATTACATGTTGAATGGGTGGTTAGCATATCAAACTATCGCATCACGTCTTTTTGCTAAAGCTGGTTTTTATCAGGTTGGAGGCGCTTACGGTTATCGTGATCAGTTACAAGATGCGATGAATATTTGTACTATTCATCCAGAAATTACAAAAAATCAAATATTATGGCATGCTAGACATCAATTTGAACAAGGAGATGTTCTACATTGGTGGCATAAAGAAAATCAATTTGGTCTTAGATCACGTTATAAAGATGATTATCTATGGTTAATTTATGCTGTGGAAAATTATATTAAAATTACCGATGATAATGCTATTTTAAAAGAATTAGTTCCTTTTGTTATCGGACCTGAATTAGATTCTAATGAAATGGAAAAAGGAATTAATTACAAGTATTCTGATAGAAGGGATACTTTATATGAACATTGCTTATTAGCCATAGAAAAGGCAAAAAAAGAAATTGGAAAAAATGGTCTTTGCTTAATGGGTGGTGGCGATTGGAACGACGGAATGAATAAAGTCGGCGAAAAAGGACGAGGAACTAGTGTCTGGTTAACTTTATTCTTATACCAAATAATCGATAAATTTATCTTTATTACGCATGCTTATGATAAAAATATAGATACAAAAGAATGGGAAGTATTCAAAAACCAATTAAAAGAGGCTATTAAAAATGTCGCTTGGGATGGTAAATATTACTTAAGAGCATTTTTCGATAATGGTCACAAATTAGGATCAAAAGATAATTTTGAATGTAAAATAGATCTAATTTCTCAAAGCTTTGCTATTCTAACTGAAATTGCTTCACAAGAGCAGATAACTTCTATTTTAAATGCTGTCGATGAACAATTAGTCGATAAAAACTTAAAAATTGTTCGTTTATTAAATCCTGCGTTTGAAAAAAGTGAAGATAATCCTGGTTATATTATGAATTATCCAGCGGGAATCAGAGAAAATGGTGGTCAATATACTCATGCAGTAGCATGGTATATTCAATCATTAATAAAAGTTGGCCAATTTGATTTAGCTTATCAAATATATCAAATGATTAATCCGATTGAAAGAACTAAAACTATGGAAGGAGCTCAAAAATATAAATTGGAGCCATATGTTATTGCAGCTGATATTTATAGTAATAAAAATTTCGAAGGACAAGGTGGATGGAGTTGGTATACTGGAGCTGCTGGATGGTTCTATCGAGTTGCTTTAATAGATATATTAGGATTTAAAAAACAAGGAAATAAACTATTTATAGAGCCACACGTTCCTAACGATTGGAAAGAGTTTGAAATTGATTATAAATTTGAAAATACTAAATATCATATTTTAGTTGAAAAAGGAAATAAAAAACAAATAATTTATGATGGCAAGATTATTAAAAATCAATATATCCAATTAAAAAACGACAATAAGAAACACGATATTATCATCTATATAGGAGGTAAAAATGATTAATTTTGATTTTGAAACTTATCAAACTTTGAAAAATTTTAAAAAATATAATAAAAAAATTAATAAGATCGATACAATTTTAAACAAAGGGGGAAATATGCTTGATTGGTATGATATCAACAAGTGTATCGCAAAGAATGATATTGATAGAATTAAAAAAATTAGTCAAGAAATTCGAAATTCCTGTGATTTATTTATCGTGATAGGAATTGGTGGATCCTATATGGGAGCTAAAGCTGTGATCGAAGCTCTATCTAATTATTTTACTTTCCAAAAACCTGAAATAATTTTTGCTGGCAATTCATTATCTGAAGAATATATAGATTCGCTAGTTGCCTATATGGAAAATAAAGATACTGTAATTAATGTAGTATCTAAATCTGGAAATACTTTAGAGACTAAATTTGTTTTCGATTTACTTTATGAACAAATGCAAAAAAAATACAGTCAAGACGATTTGAAAAAAAGAATTATCGTAACTACTAATTCTAAAGACGGCTACTTAAAAAAAATAGCTGAAACAAATAACTTTATCACCTTTGAAGTTCCCGAACAAATCGGTGGCCGTTTTTCCGTTTTGACTTGTGTTGGTTTGTTTCCTATCGCAGTAGCAGGAATAAATATCGATGACCTTTTATTAGGAGCTAAAAATTTTCCTAAAGAAGAAGCGTTTAAATATGCTATTATACGAGATATTTTATATAAAAAGAAAAAATATGTGGAAGTCTTTAATATTTATGAACCAAAGCTAAAATATTTTACTGAATGGATAAAACAATTATTCGGTGAAACGCAAGGGAAAAATAAAAAGGGTATTTTACCTAATTCTAGTTTAAATACACAAGATCTTCATTCTTTAGGTCAATTTTATCAAGAAGGTAATCCAATTATTTTTGAAACAATTATCGATTTTAATAATAAAAATAGTTTAAATTTCCCTTATAAATACAATTTAAATGATATTAACCGAATCATTTTAAATAAAGTGGCAAAAGCCCATTTTACTGTTGGTTGTGAAAGTAATATAATTATTTGTGATAAGTTAGATGCTTATCATATCGGAATGCTTATTCAATTTTTTGAAGTTGCGGCTGCTACGGGTGGCTATTTATTAAAAGTTGATCCTTTTAATCAACCAGGTGTTAACGTATATAAAAAGTTAGTTTATCAAGAAATTGATTTTAAATAATCGATGTTATTATTTTTTAATATTTTTATAAAATAATACAAATAATTTTTTTAAATATGGTATAATTTTATTAAGAAATATATTTGGAGGGAATGAGAAAATGGAAAATAAAAAATCAGGATTACTAATCTTAATAATAGTGTTATCTTTATTAGTTATCGGTTTAGGTAGTTATCTAGTTTATGATAAAGTAAGCAAAGATAATGAGATTATAGATGACAAAGAAAACGATAATACTGATACACCTATTACACAAATCAATGAGAGTTCACTAGAAACTGAAATAAGTAAAGCTATTATTAAGATTGCCAATGAAGAACTTTTTGTATTTGAAGATTCAGTATATGCTGAAGGTCATAAAACTTTAAGATCAGAAATCAAAAATAATCAAATTTATGCATATGTCTTAGCCACTTATGGTGCTTATATTAAAGAAAATGGTCAATGGGATATTACAAGTGGTAGTGCAGGACCATTAGTATTAGTATTCAATATTAAAAGTAATAGTAATTATGAATATGATAGTTCTACATTACCTCCAGAAAGCTGTGGCAATGTAAGTTGTGCCTCTTTAATATTCCCAAGTGATTTAATTGTTGAAGCTGAAAATAATCAAGATTTTTCAACAGATTATTATCAAAATCAAATTAAAAAATATTTAAATTAAATTATCGATAAAATAGGGCAGTTGAAATTTTAAAAAAGAAAAAATCACAAATGTGATTTTTTTAGTTTATTTTTCTATTTTAAAAATTACTTGATAAGAATCTTCAAAATCTATTTCTTCAACATCGACTATAAAACCATACTTTTCCAATGTATTTTGACATTCTCTTACTGTATTAAGAGCTAATTTTAAATTAGGAGCAGTAGCAATTATAGTATTACCGCCAAGTTTCTGTTCTTCTTGTATTTGATCATTTGTAATAACGGGAATCTTTTGTGTATCACTTAATAAGTCTTCATCAGTTATCGAAATATCTGAATTAGCTTCCATTTGTGGTTCATAGCTTGGAATATCCGGCATAATTGGAGTTGTTGATACTTCTGGTGTTGCTGGACTACTTGGAATATTCATTTGTGGTTCATAACTTGGAATGTCTGGCATAATTGGGGTTGTTGATACTTCTGGTGTTGCTGGACTACTTGGGATATTCATTTGTGGTTCATAACTTGGGATGTCTGGCACAATTGGAGATGTCGATACTTCTGGTGTTGCTGAACTATTTGGGATATTTATTTGTGGTTCATAACTTGGAATATCCGGCATAATTGGGGTTGTTGATACTTCTGGTGTTGCTGAACTACTTGGAATATTCATTTGTGGTTCATAATTTGGAATGTCTGGCATAATTGGAGTTGTTGATACTTCTGGTGTTGCTGGACTACTTGGGATATTCATTTGTGGTTCATAACTTGGAATGTCTGGCATAATTGGGGCTGTTGATACTTCTGAAGTTACTGGACTACTTGGAATATTCATTTGTGGTTCATAGCTTGGAATATCCGGCATAATTGGAGATGTTGATACTTCTGGTGCCACTGGACTATTTGGAATATTCATTTGTGGCTCATAACTTGGAATGTCTGGCATAATTGGGGCTGTTGATACTTCTTGAGCTACTGGACCAGTTGGGATATCTGATATATTAAAATTATCTGGTTGAGATGGATTAAAACTATTAAAAAAACTATCATTATTTACAAAAGATGATTGATTATCGCTGCTTTCATCATTCGTAGAATCAAAAAATCTAAAGAACTTACCTGAATTCAACATAGCTTCTTCCTCCTTATTATCTTCTGATTTTACTTCTTTAAATAATGTATCTTTTTTAAGTAAATCATCGATATCTGCTTTAGGTTTTTCCTCTGGTATAATATCTTTTGCTTCGACTTCAATTCTATCTATATCCATAAAACCCGGCATTGTTCCATTACTATTAAAAGATGGCGGATCAATTAAATCCGGAATTTTAACCACTTGTTCAGATTCTAAATTAACTTGATTTTCTAATTCTTTATTTACATCATCATTTAACATCTTATCTATCTCCTCATCAGTTTTTCTAACAGTTAGTCTTTCATTTATAATTTTGTTCAACATTTGTACTTGTTTATAATTATCTTTTATTTTCAATAACGATCTAGCATGTCTTTCAGATATTTTATTTTCTAATAATGCTTCTTGAACTTCATCACTTAAATTTAATAATCTTAAAGTATTAGCAATAGAAGATTGAGATTTCCCAACCTTTTGAGCTAAATCCTCTTGATTAACATATCCCATATCTAAAATTTTCTTATAAGATATGGCCTTTTCAATAGGTGTTAAGTCCTCTCTTTGAACATTTTCAATTAAAGCTATTTCCACACTATCTTTATCGGTCATTTCACAAATAATAGCAGGAATTGTTTTTTTACCAGCAATGACACTCGCTTTATATCGTCTTTCACCAGCAATTATCTCATATTTATCGCTGATTTTTCTAACGACTATCGGTTGAATAACTCCATATTTTTTAATTGAAAGTGCTAACTCGTTAATTGAATTTTCATCAAATTTGATTCGGGGCTGAAACCTATTAGGTAAGACATCATCGATATCTAATTCAACCACTGCTTTCTGGTTATTTTGCATAGAAAAAACCCCTTCCTAATTCTTTTATAAAAATATCATACTATATTTTGGGAAATATTGCAAGATGTTTTGGGAAATAAAATTAAAAATGAACTTTCTATCATTTAAAAAAATGTATACATAAAAATATATACATTTAAAATTATAAAGGTCTTTTTTTTATTTCACTATATTTCCTAGGAAATTTTTTAGCTGTTTTTGCTAATTTTTTTATCGTAATTATGGTCCGCATACTTTGTTCGATCGGTAAAGTAAAGCTAAATACATCAGCAATTTTACTTTCTAATTTTTCTAAAGCTTGTGAACTAACTTCAATTTCTTTATCAACATTGGCCTTCATAGCAATAAAATATCCATCAACTTTAGTTAAAGGAATACAATATTCTAATAAAATATTTAATGGCGCTACTGCACGGGCTATAACTAAATCATATTTTTCTCTATTACTTATACCATATTCTTCAACTCGAGCATGAATTGCTTTAATATCGGTCAATCCTAATTTTTGTATTACTTCATTTAAAAAATTTATTCTTTTATTTAAGGAATCGATTAATGTTATTTTCAAATTGGGAAATAAAATTTTTAAAACTATTCCGGGAAATCCAGCGCCAGTTCCAACATCACATAAACTGATATCGCCATTTAAATTAACAGCTTTAACTACGGTTAAACTATCATAAAAATGTTTTAAATAAACTGCTTCTTTATCAACTATTGTCGTTAAATTAATTTTATTATTCCAGTCAATCAAAAGATGATAATACTGCTCTAATAAATTAAATTGACTTTCGGTTATCGATATATTTAATTTTTCTAATTCTTCTATAAATTTATCTTTGTTCATTTTTATACTCTTTCTTTAAATAAACCATCAAAATTGCAATATCTGAAGGATTGACTCCGCTAATTCTCATAGCTTGACCAAGTGAAGTTGGGCGAATTTCTGATAATTTTTGGCATGCTTCGCTAGCTAAGTTAATGATTTTAGAATAATCTATATTTTCAGGAATAGTTTTATTTTCCAAGTCAATAAGCTTTTCAGCTTCTCTTTTCGCTTTGGCAATATATCCCTCATATTTTATATTTAACTCTACTTGTTCAACTATATCTTTAGTGTAATCATTATCTAATAGTTTGTTTGCAAGTAATTGATCATAAGTTATTTCTGGCCTTTTTAAAAAGTCATACAAACTAATTCCATCTTTTATACTAGTCGTTCCAAGTTTTTCTAATAAATCATTATCTTTGGTAGTTAATTTAGTATTTTTTAGTTTAACGCTTAATTGATTAATTTTAGTAATTTTATCTTGTAATTTTTGATATCTTTGGTCGTCGATTAGACCAACCTCATAACCATATTTTCTAAGGCGTAAATCAGCATTATCATGTCTTAACAACAAGCGATATTCTGCTCGTGACGTTAATAAACGATAAGGATCTTTAACACCTTTAGTAACTAAATCATCGATTAAAACTCCAATATATGCTTCGTTTCTTTTTAAAATTAATGGATCTTTACCTTCTAATTTTAAACTAGCATTAATACCGGCCATTAAACCTTGACAAGCTGCTTCTTCATACCCACTAGTACCATTAATCTGGCCAGCAGTAAAAAGATTATCGATTATTTTCGTTTCTAAACTTCTTTTTAATTGAATAGGGTAGATAGCATCATATTCAATAGCATAAGCATACTTATTAATAACAGCATGTTCTAAACCAGGTAAACTATGAACCATTTTTTCTTGAACATCAACAGGCATACTAGTTGAAAAACCTTGTAGATATATATCGTCGTAATATAAACTTTCTGGTTCTAAAAATAGTTGATGTTTTTCTTTATCTTTAAATCTAACGATTTTATCTTCGATCGACAGACAATATCGAGGACCTATTCCCTCAACATCAGATAAACCACCATACATACTCGATTTATTTAAATTTTCCAAAATAATTTTATGTGTTTCACTAGTAGTATAAATTAAATGACAAGGAATCTGTTGTTCAATTTTATAATATGGTTTATCATCAAAGCTAAAGGTGTGATAAATTTTATCGCCTTCTTCAATTTTTGCTTTCGAAAAATCAATACTGTCTTTGGCAATACGTTGTGGGGTACCAGTTTTTAATCTTATAATTTTAAAACCATATTTTTTTAAATTATCACTTAAATGATTACTTGGTTTTTCGCCATTAGGACCTTGTCTTTTTCTAGTACTACCTACTAAAATATCAGCTTTTAAATATGTTCCTGTCGTTAAAATAACTATTTTAGAAAATATTTTAGTTCCATTTTCTGTAATTATGCCTTTAACTATGTTATCTTCAACGATTAAATCTTCGACTATGTCTTCTTTTAATTCAAGGTTTGTTTGATTTTTTAAAACTTTTAACATTTCTTTAGGATAAGTTATTTTATCAGCTTGAGCACGAAGGGCTTTAACTGCGGGACCTTTAGCATAATTTAACATTTTAATCTGCAATAAGCTTCTATCGGCAATTTTACCCATAATTCCACCTAATGCATCTATTTCTCTAACAACGATCCCTTTTGCTGATCCGCCAATCGAAGGATTACAAGGCATAGTTGCAATGTTTTCAATTCGACCAGTAATTAATAATGTCTTGTGGTTTTTTTTAGCTGTCGCTAAAGCAGCTTCACAACCTGCATGACCACCACCGACAACTATTACATCATAATTCATAAGTTCACCTACTTTCCTAAACAAAATTGACTAAATAATTGATCAAGCAATTCTTCTTCATATGTCTCACCGATAATATTACCTAACAATTCCCATATCTTTTTTAAATCAATTTCAAGCATATCGATCGGTAAATTTTTTTCAATACCGATTTTGATATCATTTATTGAATTTAATGATTGGCGCAACAAAGATAAAGCTCTTGCATTAGTTAAATAAGTTAAATCATCGGTCTCAATTTGCTCAAAATTAAAAATCTGTTTGATTTTATCTTTTAACTGATCAATTCCTTCATTATTTAAAGCACTTATATATACTATTTTATTGCGATCTAATTTATCAATATTAATTTTACTTTCAAGATCAGTTTTGTTGATAGCGATTAAATAATTAGTATCTTTGATCTTTTCTAATAAATTTAAATCATCATCTTTAATGGTTTCATTGTTATTTAATAATAAGATTACCAAATTAGCTTTAGAAATTAAATCGATACTTTTAGTAACACCAATACTTTCAATAACGTCATCAGTCTGTCTAATTCCAGCTGTATCAGTTATATTAACGATGATTCCATCTAGATTTATTGTTCCTTCGACACAATCTCTAGTAGTACCAGCAATATCTGTAACTATGGCTTTATCAGTTTCTAATAAATTGTTTAACAAGCTACTTTTTCCAACGTTTGGACGGCCAATTAAAGCAACATTAATTCCTTCTTTGATAATTTTTCCATTCTCACTTTTTTTAAGAATATGCTTGATTTCATTTTCAATTTCGACTATTTTAGTCCTTAAATTATCGATTGTTAATTCTTCGATATCTTCATATTCAGGATAATCGATATTAACTGCAATATTAGCTAATATTTCAATAATTTTTTGTCTTAAATTTTTAATTAACTCTGAAGTTTTACCACTGACCTGATTGAGCGCTAAATTTCTTGATGTTTCCGTTTTAGAATTTATTAAATTCATAATTCCTTCAGCTTCAATTAAATCAATTCTTCCATTTAAAAAAGCTCTTTTAGTAAATTCACCTGGTTGCGCTAAACGGCATCCATTAGTTAACAATAATTCTAAAATCTTATTTGTCGTAGCAATTCCACCATGGCAATTTATTTCCACAACATTTTCCTTAGTAAAAGTTTTAGGAGCTAACATAACAGAAATTAAAACTTCATCGATTATTTTGTCATTGTCGACAATAAAGTCATAATAAATTGTATGACTGTTAACCTTTTTAATCTTTTTTGCTTTAGTTATTTTATTTACTATATCAAGAGCATCGTCACCACTAACTCGTATAATAGAAATAGCGCCAACTCCTAATGCTGTGGATATAGCAGCAATAGTATCATTCATTTTTTCCTCCAAAATTAATAATTATATTTCCTCTTTACTAAAAGTATTTTACAGCAACTTATGAAATTTATCAAGAAAAAAAGACTAATTAGTCTTTAAACTTTATAACTGTATAACGTTGTGGATCAATACCATAACTTATAGATTGAAGATCCGCAAATTCACCAACGATCGAATGGACTTTTCTTCTTTCATATGAATTCATTGGATCTAATTTAACTTCAACTTTAGTCTTTAATACTTCTTTGCAGATTTTTTTTATTTCATATTCTAAATTTTTTAATCTTTTAGATTTATAATTGCCGATATCAACGATAATTTTTAAACCAAATTTATTTAAATCACGCATAGCCTGTCTTAATATTAATTGAATTGAATTTAGCGTTCTACCATCTTTACCAATCATAATGTTATTATTATCAGTTAAAACTAAAACATTTATGTTTTCATTTTCGATTCGAACTTCAACATTAACTGAAATTGCCATATTGCGACTTAACTCTTTAAAAAATTCTTTAATAGCAGCAATAATTTCTTCTTTTGTGATCGCTTCAACTATAATTTTTTTTCCTTTAAATAAGCCATTTTCTTTTTCTGATTCGATCAAATATAAATCTTCTTCGACTACGTTTAAATCACTCAAACATTGTTCTTTTATAGTTTCTAAATTTTTTCCTTCATATTTATGAAATGTGATCATTTTTCTTACTCCTTTTTACTATTATATTCTGAACAATAGTGAAACTACTGTTGACGATCCAATATAAAGCGATTCCAGTTGATATAGTAAATGATGCGATCGATATCATAACTATACTTATATTTGTCATCATTTTCATTTGGTTAGCTTGCGCTCCTGATGGATTCGTTGACGAATTTAATTTAAATGAGAAATATGTAGCTAAAATTACTAAAACACAGAATAATAAATAATAATATTGACCATGTTGGAGAGCTGTTAGAGGAGTTATACCTAAATTTATTCCTAAAAAGTTTTCTTCTAATACAACAGGTAAACGATACAATGCTTCATAGAAAGCAAAGAACAAAGGAATTTGGATTAATGCATACAAACATCCTGACATAGGATTAATATTATATTCTTTATAAATTGCCATCATTTCCTGTGTTTTCATCATTTGGGATTGTTGATCAGTACGGTTGCGATATTTCAATTCTAATTTATCTAACTTTGATTTAGCTGCGTTTAAATTTTCTGACTGCATAGCTGTCTTTTTAGTTAAAGGATATAATACTAATCTAATTAAAATGGTAACTAATATTATTGCCCAACCATAATTTTTAGTAAACATTCCAATTTTAGTAATAAGCCAAGCTAAAGTTTTAACAAATAAAGTTGTCCAAAGGCCTTCATCACCAGAAAACACCTTAAATTCAGAACAACTTGGAACATTACTTAAATCAAATTGTTCATTTAATTCGTTTATCTTTTGATCATATTCTTCTTGAGAAATACTAGAATCACTTAATTGTTGATCAAAATCTAGTTTATATTTTTCTTTTAGTTCGTTAAATTGAATTTCTGTTTTGTCGGTTTTACACAAAATGTTCTCCACAACTCTTTGCCCTGTGGATTCGACAACTACTGATTCATTATTAAATGTTTTATATTTAGTACAGCCAGTTAATAATAACAATAAAACTGCCAAGGTAATTATTTTTTTTCTTTTAGTCATCTTATTTCTCCTTTGTTAATCCTAACTTTAATAATACTGAAGTTAAATCTTGCTCCATTTCATGATAAGATTTATTTAAAATATTACTATTAACTATTATAATACAATTAAAACCATTTTGGTAGTCTTTTTTTGCAACAATATGTCTTAATTGTCTTTTAATCCTATTTCGAACAACTGATGTCCCAATTTTTTTACCGACAGAGAAGCCAAAATGATAATTACTGTCATTATTATTTTCCCTATATATAATATAGTCCTTATATTTATATGGTCGATTATTTCTAATTATTCTTTGAAAATCAATATTTTTTTTTAATATGTGTTCTTTATTCACAAACGTTCACCTCGCATATGAAGAAAAAACCACTGTTAAGACAGTGGTGTGTTTATTAATGAGATAAAACTTTACGTCCTTTCTTACGACGACTACTTATTATTTTAGATTTAGCACGTGCTAAAAAACCCATTTTCTTACTTCTTTTCCGATTATTTGGTTGATAAGTTCTTTTCATTTATACTCCACCTCCAATAATTTTTTTGATTGCTTTATTAATTATATAGATAAAATCTATATTTGTCAAATATTTCTTTAAATAAAACAGCAAAAAATAAATATTTTCCACAGTTTTAGTAGTTATCCACATTTTTATTAACTTTTGTGGAATATTTAACTAACATTTTATAATGAAGTTGATAAACTTATCCACATTATTGTGGATAAATCAATATTTTTATCTTTTTTCTTTTGTTTTTAATAAAAAAAATTAATATTTTTCCACATTTTTATAGCCTTTTTAGTAAAAATAAGGTAAAATAGAAGTAAATAAAGTGGGTGATTATTGTGGATATCAACAATATTTGGAATTCTTTCTTAGAAAAAATGCAGGAAAACCTTACACCTGTATTATATGATATGTGGTTTTCAGAGACAAAATTAATCGATTTAAATGAAGAATCGGCAAAAATACTTGTCCCTATGTCTCTACATAAAAAACACTTAAAAGAAAACTATATTGATTTAATAGAAAAAACTTTTACTGATGTCACCGGGTCAATTTTCAAATTTGAATTTGTCACTGAAGACGATCTTAACAATGAGACTATTATTGATATAGATGAAATAGGTGTTCCAGAAAATAATTCTTTTAATTCGAATTTGGATCCAAAATACACATTTGAAAACTTTATTTCTGGTACAAGTAATAAATTTGCTAAAGCGACCGCTTTGGCAGTTGCTGAACAACCTGGCAGTATGTATAATCCTCTCTTTATTTATGGTAAAAGTGGTTTAGGGAAAACGCACTTGATGCATGCAATCGGTAACTATATCAAAGAAAATAGTCGAAAAAAAGTCCTATATGTAACTACTGATACTTTTGTTAATGACTTTTTAAAAATATATAGGAAAAACGAAAACAACAATTTTGAAAGTATCGATAATTTTAAAGATAAGTATCGAAATGTTGACGTTTTAATGATCGATGACATTCAATATTTAGAAATAGCACACCGAACTCAACAAGAATTCTTTAATACTTTTAATGATCTATATACAAATAATAAACAAATTATCATTGCTTCAGATCGATCACCAGACGATTTAAAAAAATTAGAGGAACGTTTAAGAACAAGGTTTGTTTGGGGATTAATAGTTGATATTTTACCTCCAGATTATCAATTACGAATGAATATCATCGATAATAAAATTGACAGTAACAATATGAATACTTTTTTTCCACAGGAAGTAAAAGAATATATTGCCAATAACTGTACTAGTGATATTCGAAAATTAGAAGGGGCAATTACTAGAATCATTGCCTATTCAGCAATAATGAATGGGTCTGATATTACTTTAGAATTAGCTATGGATGCTTTAAAAGATTATTTCGGAACGGCTATTATTTCTAAAAATAAAATTGCCCAAGTCCAACAAATAATAGCTAATAATTATAATATAAATGTCGATGATCTAAAAAGTAAAAGAAAATCTAACGATATAGCAATCCCAAGACAAATTGCCATGTATATATGTCGAATATACTTAAAAGAATCATTACCTAAAATTGGTTCGGAATTTGGTGGAAAAGATCATACAACAGTTATGCACGCAGTTAATAAAATAAAAAAAGAAGTGGAAACTAACGATGAATTAAATATTGAAATTAATAAAGTATTAAGTCAACTACCGTGGATAAATAAAGAAAATTAACAAAATATCCACAAGCAAAATTAATATAATTATAACGGTTTTTAAAAAGTTATCCACATTATCCACACTAATAATAATATATAATTAAATAAAAAAAAGGAGCGATTATTATGAATTTTAAAATAAAGAAGGAACAATTATTACAACATCTTAATTATGTTATTAAAGGAATATCTAATAAAAATATAAGACCTATTTTAAATTGTATTAAATTTGAATTAAAAGAGGAAGGTCTATATTTATCAAGTACAGATAACGATATTGCTATTAAAACCTTTATAACAAATAAAAAGATTGAAAAAGATTATACCTGTGGAAAATTTGTCGTATTTGGGAAATATATATATGAAATAATTAGAAAGTTACCGAACGAAATAATTTCAATCGAAGAAGTGATGGATTCAAAAATATACATTTCCACATTAAATAGTTCTTTTTCCTTAAATTGTAACAATGTTGATGAATTTCCTAATTTGGATTTAGAAGAAAGTAAAAATCCCATTATATTAAGTAATAAGATTTTAAAAAATATTTTTAACCAAACAACTTTTGCCGCATCTACTTCTGGTATTAAACCAGAGATAACCGGAATGAATTTTAAAATAAAGAAAAATGTTTTAGAATGTACTGCTACTGATTCTTATCGTTTATCTAAGAAAACGATCATTTTAGATAATAATATCGATGAGGATATAAATATTATAATACCTACAAAGAATTTAATTGAACTTTCTAAATTGTTTAGCGATGATGAAGAAAATGTAGAAATCCATATTTTTAAAAATAAAGTTATATTTAAATTTGGAACAATTATTATGTTATCAAGGTTAATTAATGCCGCTTATCCAGATGTATCTAGATTGATTCCTACTGAATTTTTATTAAAAATGACTGTTTCTACTACTGAATTTTATAATTTATTAGATCGAGTTTCTCTTTTTGCTCAAGAAGAAGAAAAAAATACAGTTAAATTAGAATGCAAAGACAATATGGCCGTCGTTACTTCAAATATTCCAGAAATAGGAAATGTTGTGGAAAAGATAGAAGTTAAAAAAGATAATGATAGTGACATTAAAATAGCTTTTTCTTCAAAATATATGATGGAAGCAATAAGAGTACTAGATTGTGAGCGAATAGAGCTAGCCTTTAATGGCGAAATTAAACCTATTATTATTAAAAATTCTGAAGATGATAGTTTGATTCAATTAATAGTACCAATTAAAACTTATTAAGATATATAAAAATATATCTTTTTTTGTATTTTCGACACAATTCGACAAATTTCGACATTATACTTGTGGTATAAGAGGTGTACCAATTTAATTGGTCAGGGGGAGGTGAATTATGATTGAAGAATATTATGTCACAAGTGACACATTACTTTTAGTGCCAGTTGGTAAAAATAAGACTAAAATTTATGATCTAAATGGTAATAGTGTCATTAAAAAAACACCATTTGAAATTGTTGATGAAAGTTGTCAGTATTATGGAAGTAGTTATAGTGGTCGTTACGTGGGAGCAAAAAAGTTATTAGATATGGACTATAAATTACCTATAATAATGGATGAAGTTAAAGAAATAGTCATGTTTCCGACTTGTTCTCCTAAATTGGATGTATGTTGTTGGATATGTGTTAATAATATTGAAAATTATCAAAAATACAAAAATAATTCAATTATAAAATTTACTAATGGAATGACATATGAGATTAATGTTTCTTTTAATTCTTTAGAAAATCAAATTATGCGTGCAACAATGTTGCTAATGAAATTAAAAAAGCGAAAATCTAGAACAAGTAAATAGGAAATAATACCTATTTTCTTGTTTTTTTATATTATTTTATGATATAATATATATGCAGTATGGTGGTACGGATATATCTTAAAAACGAAAAAAATGCCGTTTATGCAAAAAAAGAGGTGATAATGTGTATCTTGAGGAATTACAACTTAAAAATTTTCGAAATTACGATTCCTTGAAGATAAAATTAAATCCTCATGTTAACATTATTTATGGTAACAATGCTCAAGGAAAAACTAATTTATTAGAAAGTATTTATGTTTTAGGCCTTACAAAGTCTCATTTGTTATCGATGGATAACAGTTTAATAAAAGTTGGTAAAAGTTTTTGTGAAATAAAGGGAGTAGTTAGAAAAAAAGCTTTTAAAACCAAGTACGAAGTCGACTATATTAATGAAAATAAGACTTTAAAAATCGATAATCAAGAAATAAAAAAATTGACAGATTATATTAATAATAGTTTGAATATTATTATTTTTTATCCGGAAAATTTAGAAATAATTAAAGGTTCACCGAATAATCGACGAAATTATCTAAATCTTGAACTAAGTCAACTTTCTAATAATTATTTAAAAATTATTACCGAATACAATAAACTATTAAAAATTAGAAATGATTATTTAAAAAAATTAAATAAGGGTATTGAAATTGATCATGCATATTTTCAGATAATAACTAATTATCTAGTGGATAAAGCTGTTATATTATATAAAATGCGAAAAAAATTTATCGATAAAATAAATGAAAGCTGTGGAAAAATATTTTATGAAATAACAAAATTAGAAAATTTTAAAATCAAATATATAACTAATTTTTGTGAAACTGATGATATAAAGAAAAATTTACTAGAAAAATTAGAAAAAAATCATTTTCGGGAAATAAAATTAGGCACGACTTTATATGGTCCTCATCGCGATGAATTAGAATTTTATTTAGATGATAAAAATTTAAAAAATTTTGGTTCCCAAGGACAAAAAAGAATGGCTGTATTAGCGATGAAGTTAGCTGAAATAGATATTTTTAAAGAATTTAAAAATGAAAATCCAATATTGTTGTTAGATGATATTTTTAGTGAGTTAGATAATACTAAAAAAAACAATATAATCAAATATATCGCTTCCGATATTCAAGTTGTAATAACGACGACAGATTTAAAAAAAGTAAGTAAAAATAGTTTTAAATCGATGTCGATATTTAAAATAAAAAATGGCGAAATCATAAAAACAGAAGAGGTGGAAAAAAATGAAAGAAAATCATTATGATGCTTCGGATATTCAAGTTTTAGAAGGATTAGAAGCAGTAAGAAAGCGTCCTGGTATGTATATTGGAACAACTAGTTCTAGAGGACTACATCATTTAGTTTGGGAAATAGTGGACAATGCTATCGATGAGGCATTGGCAGGATATTGTGATGATATTGAAATTATCATTAATAAAGATAATTCTGTTACAGTTAAAGATGATGGTCGAGGAATACCAACAGGTATTCATGCTAAGACTGGTATTTCCACAGTTGAAACAGTTTATACAGTTTTACATGCAGGTGGTAAGTTTGGCGGAGGCGGATATAAAGTTTCCGGTGGATTACATGGTGTTGGTGCTTCAGTCGTTAATGCTTTAAGTAGTTGGGTTGAGGTAAAAGTTTATCAAAATGGTCAAGTTTATCAGATTAGGTTTGAAAATGGTGGACATACAGTATCACCGTTAAAAGTTATCGATAAATGTTCTCCTGATCGAACAGGAACGACAGTAACTTTTAAACCGGATCCAGAGATATTTACTGAAACTACTATTTTTGATTATGAGATACTAAAAGTTCGTGTTAGAGAATTAGCTTTTTTAAATAAAGGATTAAGATTGATTTTAATCGATGATCGTGACCCATTAAATATTAGAAAAGAAGAATTTGTTTATGAAGGTGGAATAAGCGAATATGTTAAAATGTTAAATGAAAATAAAACACCAATTCATGAAAACATAATTCATTTATCGGGTGAGGAAAACGATATTTCAATCGAAGTGGCTTTACAATATAATGAAAGTTATTCTTCTAATGTATATTCTTTTACCAATAATATTAATACTCATGAAGGTGGAACTCATGAAGATGGTGTAAAAAGAGCTTTAACAAGAATTATCAACAATTATGCTAAAAATTATAAATATCTAAAAGATAATGAAGAATTATTATCAGGTGACGATGTTCGTGAAGGTCTAACTATGATCATATCATGTAAGCATCCTAACCCACAATTTGAGGGTCAAACTAAGACAAAATTAGGAAATAGTGAAGTAAGAAAAATAGCTGATGATGTATTTAGTGAAGGTTTTGAAAGATTCCTCCTTGAAAATCCTGATCAAGCTAAACAAATAGTCGAAAAAGCAATGACCGCTGCTAGAGCTAGAATTGCTGCTAAAAAAGCCCGTGAATTAACTAGAAAAAAAGGTAATTTAGATTCTATAAATCAATGGGGTAAATTGACTAATTGTACTAGTAAGGATCCTGCTATTTCAGAAATATTTATCGTCGAGGGGGATTCAGCTGGTGGTTCTGCTAAGGGTGGTCGAGATCCAAAAACTCAAGCTGTTTTGCCATTAAGAGGTAAAATTTTAAATGTTGAAAAAGCGCGTTTAGATAAAATTTTAGGTAATGAAGAAATCAGAAGTATGATTACTGCTTTTGGAACTGGAATAGGTGAAGAATTTGATATCAATAAATTAAGATATCATAAAATTATCATTATGACCGATGCGGATGTTGATGGTTCACATATTAGAATTTTGTTGTTAACGTTATTTTATCGCTTTTTTAGACCAATAATTGAAGGTGGATATGTTTATGCTGCTCAACCTCCTTTATTTAACATAAAACATGGAAAAACAACTAAATATGTTTTAAATGAAGAAGAACGAGATGCTTATATTAAAGATTTGTTAGAAAAAAATCCAAATATTAAGTATGAAGTTAGCCGGAATAAAGGTCTTGGTGAAATGGATGCCCATGAATTGTGTGATACAACGATGAATATTGAGAATCGAACTTTAATTCAAATCACGATCGATGATGCTATTAGAGCAGATCAAACTTTTGAAACTTTGATGGGCGAAGAAGTCGAACCAAGAAGACAATTTATCCAAGATAATGCTGTTTATGTGGAAAACTTGGATGTTTAGGAGGTAATTTATGGATAAATTAGAACAGAGAAATATAGTTGTAGAAGTAGAAAAATCTTTTCTTGAGTATTCGATGAGTGTAATTGTTGCTCGAGCTTTACCTGACTTAAGAGATGGTTTAAAACCGGTTCATAGACGTATATTATACACAATGTATGAAGACAATTTAACGCCAGATAAACCGTTTAGAAAAAGTGCTACGACAGTCGGAGCAGTTTTAGGTAGATACCATCCACATGGCGATACTTCAGTTTATGATGCGATGGTTAGAATGGCTCAAGATTTTAGTTATCGTTATGTTTTAGTCGAAGGTCATGGAAATTTTGGTTCAATCGATGGTGATGGAGCAGCGGCTTATCGTTATACTGAAGCTCGTCTTTCAAAATTATCACTTGAATTATTACGTGATATAAATAAAAATACGATTGATTTTACTCCTAATTTTGATAATACTACTAAAGAACCTGTCGTTTTACCTAGTAGATTTCCCAATATTTTAGTTAGTGGAACAATGGGAATTGCAGTTGGTATGGCAACAAACATCCCACCTCACAATTTAGGTGAAGTTATCGATGGATGTATAGCTTATATCGACAATAATGATATCACAGTTTTAGAACTGATGAAATATATCAAAGGTCCTGATTTTCCAACCGCTGCAACGATATTAGGTATAAATGGAATCAAGAAAGCTTATGAAACTGGTAAAGGTACCATTACGATTAGGAGTAAAGTTGAATTAGTAGAAAACAACAATAAAAATCAAATAATAGTTACAGAACTTCCTTATCAGGTAAATAAAAAGGCTTTGCAAGAAAGAATCGCGGAATTAGTAAGAGAAAAAATAATTGATGGTATTAGCGATCTACATGATGAAAGTAATTTAAAAAATGGAATTAGATTAGTTATTACTTTAAAAAAAGAGGCCAACGCTAATGTAGTACTTAATAATTTATATAAACATACTCAATTACAAACTAGTTTTGGAATAATTTTCTTAATGTTAGATGATGGGCAACCAAAAATTTTAAATTTAAAGGAAATAATTTCTAAATATATCGATTATCAAAAAATTATAATTATAAGAAGAACTAAATTTGAATTAGAAAAAGCTGAAAACCGTGTCCATATTTTAGAAGGTTATAAAATTGCTTTGGATAATATTGATGAAGTTATCAAGATAATTAAAAATGCTGAAAGTGATGTCATCGCTAAAATAGAATTGATCAATAAATTTAAATTTTCAGATATTCAAGCTGATGCTATTTTAGAAATGAAATTACGTCGTTTGACTGGTTTAGAACGTAATAAAATCGAAGAAGAACTAAAAGAATTATTAACGTTGATCGATGAGTTGAATGCGATCTTAGCTAGTGATCAAAAAGTATTGAATATTATAAAAGAAGAATTGTTAGCAATTAAAAATAAATACAGTGATGAAAGAAGAACAAACATCGATATGACGGCTATTGAATATATTGAGGATGAATCTTTAATTCCAGTTGAAAATATCGTTATTGCTTTAACTGATAAAGGTTATATTAAAAGAATGACAACTGAAACTTATAAAACGCAAAATCGCGGTGGTGTTGGTATTAAAGGTATGACGACAAACGAGGATGATGTTGTTGAAAATATATTGTCTATGACAACTCATGATTATTTGTTATTCTTTACAAATAAAGGTAAAGTATATAGAGTTAAAGGTTATGAAGTGCCACTTTATAATAGACAATCTAAAGGGTTACCAATAATTAATTTATTATCATTAGATAAAGATGAAACTGTTAGAGCAATGTTGAAAATTGAGGCTAATGAGGAAAATAAATACGTTGTATTTTGTACACAAAAGGGTCTAATTAAAAGGACTGATATTAGTGAATTTGAAAATATTAGAACCAATGGAAAAATTGCTATAACTCTTAAAGATGATGATGAGTTAATATCTGTTAAGAAGACTGATGGCAATAATGAGATAATAATTGCTTCTTCAAATGGTAGAATGGTCAGATTTAATGAATCAGAAATAAGAGTAATGGGTCGAACAGCTTCTGGTGTACGAGGTATAAATATTACTGATGGAGTTACTGTCGGTTGTGAAGTTGCTCAAAAGGATCAGGAAATTTTAGTTGTAACAGAAAATGGTTATGGTAAGAAAACTAACGTTGAGGCTTATCGTATGACTCATAGAGGAAGTAAAGGGGTAAAAGGACTTAATATAACTGAAAAGAATGGTAATATTGTTTCATTTAGAACAGTTCATGGAGATGAAGATCTTATGATAATAACTAACAATGGAATAATTATAAGATTACCACTTGAACAAGTTTCAACTACTGGAAGAATAGCACAGGGTGTTAAATTGATAAATTTGAAAGACAATCAAAAAGTTGCAACTGTGGCTGTAATTCACAAAGAAGATGAAAATAGTTCAGAAGAAGTATAAATTCTGCCTAATTTCTTATAGAAATTAGGCTTTTTTTATTAATTTATTAATAAAAAAAGCCACGTATAAATAACAATGTTCCACGTGAAACTATAAATAACAATGTTCCACGTGAAACTATAAATAACAATGTTCCACGTGAAACT
>CATYVZ010000003.1 GCA_958413985.1 uncultured Bacilli bacterium | reverse complement strand
AGTTTTTAAAATAAAAATAGTAGTATATTTTTTAAAATACTACTTTTTTATTTGAAATTATCTTTAAGCATTTTCGATCAATTTAGTTATAATATCTTGATAACTTAAGCCCTCATTCATGATTAGTTTTGGATACATACTGATATCTGTAAAACCTGGCAAGGTATTAACCTCATTTAAATAAAGTTTTTTAGTATTCTTATCATATAAAAAATCTATTCTTGCTAAATTTTTAATATTTAAAATATCATATATTTCTTTAGCGTATATTTTGATTTGTTTTTTAATTGCTTTAGGAATATCGGCTTCTATTTTTATCTTTGCTTTTTTATTTTGATATTTAGTTTCATAATCATAGAAGTCATTATTTGTAATTATCTCGCCTATTTCCGATATGATTAATTTTTTATCTTCTAAAATTGCACATTCTAATTCTTGAGCTTCGATAAATTTTTCGATTATAACTTTTTGATCATATTTAAGAGCATTTTTAATGGCCTCTTTTAATTGCCTTTTGTTTTTAGCAATTTTTATTCCGATAGATGAGCCACAGCTAGATGGTTTGACGATAACTGGAAAAGGAATAATGATCTTTTCTTTTTTGTCGTAAATTTGAAAAGGAACTTGTGGAATTTTGTAATAGTTTAAAATTTGTTTGGTTCTTTCTTTATCCATACAAATATAACTAGTTCCCCATTTAGAGCCGATGTATTTTATATTAAATAGATCGAGCATTCCTTGCAATTTGCCATCTTCACCATTAGTTCCATGAGTTATTGGAAAGATGACATCAAATTTTTTTAAATGATCAATTATATTAGTTATTGGCTTATTTTGGTATAACCATACGTTATTTGGCGTTATATAGACACATTCAAGTAAGTATTTGTTTTGATCGATATTTTCCATTATACATTTAGCAGAGGCACAAGAGACCTCATGTTCTTGTGAAGCACCACCATATATTAACAATACTTTTTTCATATGAAGACCTTAATTTTTATATTTGTTTAGGTAATAGTCTCTTAGTTCTTTAAAACGGTTGTAATGAACTACTTCTCTTTGTCTTAAAAAAGTAAGAGGAGCTATAACGTCAGGATCATTAGTTTGATTGATTAGTTTTTCATAAGTTACACGAGCTCTTTGTTCGGCGGCCATATCGCTTTCTAAATCTGCCCAATAATCGCCAGTTGCCTCAATATAAGCGGTAGTGAAAGGAACACCACTGGCATCGACTGGGAAATTGGCGTGGTCATGTTGTGTATAATAGCCACTTAAGTTATGTGCTTTTAATTCGTCGATGGTTGCCCCTTTCATTAATTGTTGAATCATAGTGGCAATCATTTCCCAATGGGCCATTTCTTCTGTTCCAATGTCGGTTAGTAAAGCAAATCCTTTTTCATCTGGCATAGTATATCTTTGGTTTAAATACCTTAATGCTGCTCCTAGTTCTGAATCGGGTCCGCCGTATTGGGCCATCATGCTTTTAGCCATACTTAAATCTTTTTTAGTTATATTGATTGGATATTCCAGTTTTTTTTCATATTTCCACATATTAAAACCTCCTTAATTTTCCCATGGCCATGGTCTGTTATCCCACATCCATGGTACTCTGTTTAATGCTTCACTACTAAGTAAAATTGGTCCATATTTGTTTTGATATTGACTTAACAAGTCTTGCCTTTCAACGCGATATTGATTGAATAGTTGAATTGCTCCTCGATCATCAGGATAAATATCTAAATATAGATTTAAATCGATAAGGGCAAATTCTAGTGAATCAAGTTCAGTAAGCATCTTTGCTTGTTCATTCATTGGTTTTATTTCATAAGGCTTTTCGTTTTTATAAGGTTGGTAGATATTTTTGAATAAGTTACCTCTTATTAATCCTTGATATGGATTAAATAAATTATCGTTTTGATAGTTTACATTTCTTAAATTTTCTCCTTCAATGTTATTATCTTGAAGGTAGTTAGGGTAGCCATAGTAATTATACATATAAATTTCCTCCTCAGCCTATATTATGTTTCTGTGGGCTATTTGTATGGGTAAAAAGACTAATTTATAGAAAAATAACAAAAAAGCTTGCCAATTTATCAAAAATTTGTTAGAATTATACATGTCAGTGATGACAACAATATATTTGGCGCAATTGGTGAAGGGGTTAACACGGCGGATTGTGGTTCCGTTATGCAAGGGTTCGAATCCCTTATTGCGCCCCATAATATGATTAAAGCGCGAAAAAAAGCTTTAATATAGGTTATTTTTATTTATATATGATGATGAAAAATGGATAAGAATTAATTGTTAATTAATAGATGATAGTCAAAATATGAAAGTTAAACAAGCTGTTATAGATGAATTTGATTGGGCAATAGAAGCAGGATATACACTTGATAATCCAGAATTCCAAGTATTATATATGGTTAATGCAGAAGCAACTATTTATGATGAAGAAGGAGAAATTTTAGAAACTTATACATTCTAAAAATAATAAAAATTTATTTAATTGAGCGAGAAATCGCTCTTTTTTTATTGCCTAAATTTAGAAAGGAGGTGAATTTTATTAATTATTTCTTTGAAGCAGTTGTGCCACAATTGTTAGAGTATTTTAAAGAAAACGCAAAAGATGTGCCATATTCTTTGCTTTCGGAAATATTGATTAATAATAAGAACTATGAAAAAGAAGTGAAAGAAATGATTGAAAAATCAAATGAAGTTAGTAAGAAATATATAGAAAAAAATTAAACTGTCAGAGACTAATTATTAGGGTCTTAGGGAGTATTCCCTAACAAGTGGACGGGTGTGTATACACCATGCTTGATAGATAAAATTTCTATATTACGTTATCCGTCCCTTTATTTTTTGAAAGGAGAGATTTTATGAATGAAAAATTGATAGATAGAAAACAAGTAGAAGATATGTTTTCGTTAACTACAAAACAATTTGGAAGAGTTATGAGAAATATAGAAAGAAGGCATCCTTTAGAATGTTGGATTAAAAGGATAAAAGAAAATAATAAAGAAAAAGTATATATAAAACAAGAATGTGTTGAATGGTTAAAAGAAGTTTATTTTAATAAAGAAGAACATTATTTAACTTTAGAAATAGAATTCTATAAAAAAAGAATATCTATTTTAGAACAAGAATTAGGAATAGTACCTCAACCTAAAAAATATAAAAATACTTTATTAAGGTTTTTAGATTTAGAATTTAATAAAAGTAGAAATGTAATACAAGTAGCAGTTCATAGAATACAAAAGGAATTTTCATATCCAATTAAGTTTCAGTCGGCAGGTATGAGTTTTATAAAAGCAGAAGGAGTTAAATGGTTGCATGAAAATTATTTTAGAAGAGATTACTTAAAAGAGTTAGAAGAATATAAATGGGAGTTAGAAATTAAAAAAAGTATATAAATATACCAATGTAAATTAAAGATATGGTATAATATATATGAATTAAAAAGGGTCTTTAAAAAAGATAGGAGATGTTAATATGCAGTATAAAAATTTCGAAATCAAAAATTATCGTGCAATTAAAGGACCGATGATAATTGATATAGAAGAAACAAGATTAATGCCTATTGTTGGGATTAATGAATGTGGAAAAACAACAATATTAAAAGCAATTTATTGTTTTGATGAGGCAAACGATAAAAATTACAATGGAAAACATTTAAAAAGTTTAGATAATTTATATTCTACAATTACGAATGAAGAACATACAGTATCAGCCACAATAAAAACGACTAAGAAAGAATTGCAAGAAACTTTATTAAAAGCAAAAGAAAGTTTAACATTAAATGAAGATTTTAGCGTAGATTTTATTAATGGAATAATTTTAGATGATAATTGTTTTGTTATAAAAAGAAATTTAGAAACTAGAGAGTATAGCATTGACTTTCTTGAAGAATTTGATGAAACTTTAAATAATGAAATAGCAAAATTTATTATAAAAAAATATTTGCCTTGTATTTTATATAATGATGATTTTAATGATAGACCTCTAGATACAATAAAAATTCCTGAGTCAAATGATGAAGGAGATGAATGGTTTAATATATATAAACAAGTATTTAAAAGTGCTGATCAAGATATATTCGAAGTTATAGCATTGGAAAATCCTCAAAAAAGAAAAACCATTTTAAAATCGGTTGAACAAAAGTTAAATAAAACATTAACAGAGTCATGGAATAAATTTAAATTAACTAGAACTATGGGAAATATAAATATTTCTTTAGACTTAAATGTTGAAAATCGAGAATTGTCTATTTCAATAGAAGAAACAATAAATAAAGAAAATTATTATTTTGAAATAGATGATAGAAGTAAAGGATTTATATGGTATTACAACTTTATTATGAAAACAAAATATAATTCTAAATCGTCTGATGACGAGAAAAATATGATTTTTTTACTTGATGAACCAGGTTCTTATTTGCATTTTGCTGCTCAAGACCAATTGTGTGAGAAAATAAGAGATATTTCAAAAAATAATGCTATTGTTATTTATTGTACTCATTCACATCACATGTTAAATTTAAAATATATACCCTTGAATACAATTTATATTGTAGAAAAAATAAGTAAGAATATAACTTTAAAAAAAGCAACTCAATTAAAAACTCAAACAAATAAACAAAATGCTCTACAACCAATATATGAAGCAATAGGAATTCCGTTATTTGATAAGTATTTTGCAGATAATTATATTTTAATGGTAGAAGGAATATATGATAAATATTCTATTGAATTGTTCTGTGAATTAAATGAAAATATTAATATTTTTGCATCAACTTCTTGCAATGATATGATTAAAAATATTCCGTATTTTATGTTGTATGATAAAAAATATATTGCGTTATGGGATAATGATCAAGCAGGAATTAATTCAAAAAAAGAGGCAACAAAAAACTTTGGAATACTTGAAGAAAGAAAATTTAAACTTTTACCTCCAATAGTAAATGATGGTGATAGAAGAATGGAAGAAATGTATTCTGTTGGAGATATACAAAAAATTGCAGAATACTTGAAGTTGCCAGATTATAGTGATTATGAAACTGTTATAGCTAAGTTATATGATGCATCACCTCTTCAAAAGAAGAAGGTAAAAACATTAATTTCAAAGGAAACAATCGAAAATTTTAATAAATTGTCAAAGTTAATTGAAAAAAGTTTTGTAAGAAATTATGTGGAATTTGAATAAAATTTGTGTTTTGTTTAGAAAATGTGTTATAATGAATATATCAAGTATTATTAAATACTTTTACTACTTGGGTGCAAAACTCGTTTGTTTAATGCCCCAGATAGAGAAAAAGTCGAGCTACTCGACTTCTTATACAAAATCGATTCAGAATATGAGTCGATTTTTTGATAGGAGGAGATAGTTTGGAAGTATATGATGATAGTATAATTAAAAAACTAACCAATATTTGTACATTTGCCTCAAATAAGGCTGTAATATTAAATGGTAGTATTAGATATCTACCTAAAACTAATATTGCTTATATTGAACCTAGTAGGTTAATTACTAAAGACGGGAAATATATGATATTTGGTAATAATAATATAAATTGTATATGTAATAAAACATTGCATAATAAATTATCGTTAAAAGAATTAGAAAATAATATTAGGAGGGATGCAATAAAATAAATTAAGCTAATTATATAACTAGCAAATGAAGGAGGAGTGAGTATAGAAGAAAAGATAGCTGGGGTATATATAAGAGTAAGTACTGAAGACCAAGCTCGTGAAGGGTTTAGTCTAGGTGAACAAAAAGAACGACTTATAGCAATGTGTAAATATAAGGGTTACAAAATATATAAAATTTATGAGGATGCTGGAATAAGCGCTAAAAATATTAAAGATAGGCCGGCATTTAATGAATTGTTAGAAGATATTGTTAATAAAAAAATTAATACTTTAGTAGCTTTAAAACTTGATAGGATAACGAGAAGTATATACGATTGGGAATATATAATGAAATTTCTAGAAGAAAATAATGCTTATATTGATTGCGCTAATGATGAAATAAATACTACAAATGCTAATGGTAAAATGGTTTCTAGATTATTAATGAGTGTTAGTCAAAATGAAATAGAAAGAACTTCTGAAAGGACTAAAATAGGTTTAGAAGGGGCTATTAAAGATGGACATGTTCCTTGTAAAACACCACTTGGATATAAACGGGTGAATAAAAAGTTAGTTCCAGATGAAAATATTAAAGATATTGCAATAGATATATTCGATAAGTATATATCAGGTTGGTCTTATCAAAAAATAATGAATTATTTAAACGAAAACAATATATTAAATAAAAAATGGCGATATTTAATGGTAGAACAAATTATAAATAATAGAATATATTGTGGAGATTTTATTCTACATAAAGGCAAAAGTAATGAAATAATATATGAAAATGTAGTTGAAGGTATAATAAGTAAAGAATTATGGTTTGATTGTCAAAATCAAAAAGGTAAGAATTCTAGGAATTATACTAGAAGTATTGTATATCTATTCTTACAAAAGGTATATTGTCCTAAATGTCATTCATTAATGGCTGGTAAAAGTCCTGGTGGAACTAAAAAATATGATTATGTATATTATAGATGCCATAATTGTAAAACTTATATTAACGAAAATGAAATAGTTAATCAAATTAAAAAAGTAATATTAGATTTAGTGGAATATGACTTTCTGGTAAGAGGTATATTCGCACCTGTATTAATTAATAAAAATAATTCAAAGGATAACTTTGATAAAGAAATTAAAGAATTAGAAAAGCAAAAAAAGAGAATAAAAGAAGCTTATACTAAAGGTATAGTTGAATTAAATGAATTCTCTGATGATATTAAAAACATTAATAATAAAATCGAAAATATAAAAAATAAAATTAATAATAATATAAATGTTCATAATTTAGATTTGGATGATATAAATCTTTATCGAGATATTGAAAAAATAAAACAAGTAAAATTAAATCAATATTACAAAGATGAAATAATGCTGTGGAAAAGTTGGACAAAAGAAAAACAACAAGAATTGTTTATAAAATATATTGATTCAATTGAATTAGAATTTGTTAAAGATAAAATAGAAATTAAAATAGTGAATTTTAAAAAATCATTTCTAGATGAATATAGTAAATTATTCTTAGAAAATGTAATCGATTTGGAAACAAATCTAGTTTCTAAAGATCATAATAATACAATAAATATTAGTTATTTAAAATCAAAAGAAGAAACTGAAAATTATATAAATAAATTAAAAAAATATTATGATATTGATTATTATGAAAGTAGAATAGTATATGATAAAGATAATAATATTAGTTTAGAATATGAATCAAATAATAATTCAAATATAATAAAAATTATCCCATTTAAGGAACAAAATAAATTTAGTAAAAACCTAAATTGTGGTGTGATATCTATTACATAGAGGCCACAAATCTGAGGTCTTAAAATTAATAAAAAGTAAGATGTTTGTGTCCTTTTAGGCTATTTTGTTATAACAGATGTTGTAACGAATGTACTAACAATTGTTATACTTTTGCTTAATTTTAGGTAAAATTGATTAAAATTTGTTAGTACAAAGTATGACAAAATCAAAAATGTATGACAATTCATAATTGTAAAATCCTTATAAATATTAATGAAACTCCCTACTGGGGAGTTTTTGTCTGCCACGTTATCCTGATAAAAATGACTACATAAAAAGTGGCCTAAAATTAAGAAAATATTTTGTAGAAAAGGGCACAAAATATTACATTTTACTTTATGAATTTAATTAGTATTATGTTATAATAAATTGATATGAATGAGGTGATTTAATGGTTTTTAAAACTATATTTTTAATATTTGTATCTTTATTAATATTAATTTGTTTATTTAAAATATTAGTGAAACTTTTAACTATGATTCGTGATTTTATTAAAGATTATAGAACAATGAATCAATATGAAAAAGACAAAATGATATTATTATTTGTTTTATATTTAACACCATTTGTTTTAATTTTAATTGATGCAAATAATGTTATTTCAAATTTGTTTCCCGATTTTTATGCGAGATTAAGTACTCGTTTTGATGTGTTTTCATTTTTTACTACATATGTGTCAATGTTTGCTAACGCAATTTTGCTTATAATTATAAATGATAAAGAGCGTAAAGAAAATACTAAAAATCTTAGAAATTCTCAGAGACCTTATTTGGATGTATCTTATATTACAATGAAAAATATAGAAAGAAATAAGATTATTAAAAATAATAATAGTATAGCGTTATCATATAGATATTCTAATTCAAAGAAAAAAATTAAAACAGAATATTTAACTTTAGCAATTAAAAATAATGGTGCTAGTGTTGCTATATTAGACGTTAATAAAACAAAACTACAGGTTTTAACTAAAAGTAATGAAGTCAAATATTTGAATTTAAATTATTCAATAAAGAGACTTTCTATAAAATCTGGAGAAAGTGTTTATATATTTTTAGAAATAGATGATTTATATGACAAACACAAACTTAATTTTGATAGTAAAATATTAAAATGCGAAGTATATTATAAGGACTTATTTGATGTTAACTACGTTGATATAAGCGAGTTACATAATAATGTTATTGATGTAATTGTTGATAATCAGCCAATTGATTTATTAAATAATATCGAAAAAGCAAAAAAATAATGTTATAATATTTATGTTGAGGGATTTATGGTGATAGTATGATTAAAGGAAAACCATTTGTAAAATGGGCCGGTGGAAAAAGACAAATAATTGATAAACTTAAAAATTATATTCCATTTGAATTTAATACTTATTATGAACCTTTTGTAGGTGGCGGTGCTTTGTTATTTGAATTATCACCTAAAAATGCAGTAATAAATGATTTTAATAAAGAATTAATGAATGTTTATGAATGTATTAAGGATGAGAATAAATATACAAAAATGTGTAATGAGCTGAATCATTGTGAAGCAAATCATTCAGAAGAATTTTATTTTGAAATAAGAAACAAAGATAGAGATAAAACTAAATTTAATAAATTGGTTGATTATAAAAGGGCAGCAAGAACTATTTATTTGAATAAGGCTTGTTTTAATGGACTTTATAGAGTTAATAGTAAAAACGAATTTAATGTTCCTTTTAATAAAAAAACAAAAGTAAATACTTATGATGCCCAAAATTTAGGTATTATACATTCTTATTTGAATTTTAATAATGTAAAAATGTTAAGTTGCGACTTTGAAGAGGCTGTTAAAGATGCTAAAAAAGGTGATTTTGTTTATTTTGATCCGCCTTATGATTCAGATACAACTACATTTAATAGTTATACTGAGGATGGATTTGGTAAGGATGAACAAATTCGACTTGCAAAGGTTTATAAAGATTTAGATGCAAGAGGTTGTTATGTAATGTTATCTAATCATAATACTAAACTAGTAAATGAACTTTATAAAGATTACAATATAAACATTATAGAAGCTAAAAGAAATATAAATGCTAATGGTAAAAAAAGAGGTAATGTAGAAGAAGTAATTATTACTAATTATGAAAATAAAAATGATTTTTCTGATTAAGTGTTGAGAGGTGGACTATGAATAAGTTGAAATATTATTATGAAAAAGATGAATTTAAACTTATTCAAGGTGATTCACTTGAAATACTAAGGAAAATTAAACCCCAAAGTGTTGATATGATATTTGCAGACCCACCTTATTTTCTATCGGGTGATGGTATCACTTGTAGTGCAGGTAAAATGGTAAGTGTAAAAAAAGGTGAGTGGGATGAAAAAATAGATATCAAAACCAAACACCTATTTAATAAAAAATGGATAAAACTTTGTAAGAAAGTTTTAAAAGATGATGGTACTATTTGGATAAGTGGAACAATGCATAATATTTATTCAATAGGTATGGCGTTGGAGGAAGAAGGATTTAAGATAATAAATAATATTACTTGGAAGAAATTAAATCCACCACCTAATATTAGTTGTAGAGCATTTACTCATTCAACTGAAACAATTTTATGGGCTAAAAAAGATTTGAAGAAATCAAAACATAAATTTAACTATGAGGTAATGAAAGAATTAAATGGTGGTAAACAAATGAAGGATGTTTGGGAAACATCTTTAACCAAGCCGAGTGAGAAGAAATGTGGCAAACATCCAACACAAAAACCTATTGATTTATTAGAAAGGATAATTTTAGCATCCACTGATGAAAGTGATTTAATATTAGACCCTTTTAATGGAAGTGGAACAACAGGTATTGTTGCGAATAAATTAAATAGAAAATATATTGGAATTGAAAGAGAACAAGAATATTTAGATTTAACGATAAAAAGAAAGGAAAGTGAATAGATGAAAAGAAATTTTGAAGATGTAATCAAGGGGTTAAAAAATACAATAACACCAAGTGATTTTTTTGTAGACTATCCAAAAGTTTATTTAAATATTAAGGATTATGAAAGACATTTGAATTTATTGAATAGTTTAATTGGAAAAGATAATATAGAGGAAGAGTTTGTAGATTTAGTTACTAATTACCCTGAAATAATGCGTTCTATACCAATTTTGTTAGCAACACATGAAACAAATTTTAAAATTGTGAATGTTCCAACTGCTGTTATGTTGGATAATATAAAGAATAAAAATTTTGAAATAATTGATGAAGAGTATATTTGCTATGACTTTGTTAAATTAAATCGTCCTATCGAAGATTATGCTGAATTTTTAAAGAAAAGTGGTTTGTTAGAACTTTTAAAAGATAAGAAAATAAAAAGTTTAGTAGATTATGTAATTGGAATAGAAGTTGGTATGGATACTAATGCTAGAAAATCCAGAACAGGTAAGATAATGGAATTAATCGTGGAAGAATATATTAAATTGTTAGACGTTGAATATCATACTCAAATGAAAAGTGCTGAAATTGATAAACTTTATGGCACTAATTTATGCTCAATAGGTAAAGCAACTAAAAAGTTTGATTTTGTTTATAAAAGTAAAGTGGATGGTCAAGTTATTGTTATGGAAGTTAATTATTATGGTAAACAAGGTTCAAAGCCTAATGAAACGGCCAAAAGTTATATTGAATTAAATAATAAAATTATGGGATTAGATAATGTTAAGTTTGTATGGATAACTGATGGTAAAGGTTGGTTACCATCAAAAGATAATTTAGAAGATGCTTTTGATTCAATAGAACATATATATACTCTTACAGATTTAGAAAATCAGATATTAAATGGGATATAAAATTATGGTAATAGTTGTTAATATATGTTCAGTTCTTTTTTCTGGGATTTTGGGTGTCCTAATTACTATCTTCCTTCAAAGAAAATTCAAATGGTATGATGCAAAATATGAAGTTTTATCATCTTTTGTAGAGAATAGATATGATATAAAAGGCGTTGAATTTACAAAGGCTATAAACAAAATCTATTTAGTATATTTTAAAGATAAAAATGTGATAAATGCAGTTCAAGATTTTCAAAGGATTATATTAGATAAACAAAATTCAAATGGTGAAGCAAATCAGAAATTATACAATATATATAGTTTGATGTGTAAATCAGTTAGAATTGAACCAATGAGTGATACTTTGTTTTTAATGCCATTTAATATTAAAGATTAAAAAGATTTGCAATTTTCTTAAAGTGGAGTTAAGATACAAATAATGAATCGATTACCGTTTGTATATGACTCTAATAAATGCCCCATATTGAAATGTACACATTTTTGTGTGTTAAATAAAATTCGTAATGCTTAGTGTTATGAATTTTTATTTGTCTTAATTTGACCGATTTAAAAAAATATGGTAACATTATCTATGTTTTCGTGATTTTTTTAAGAGGTGAAATTTTTTGAAAACAAAGCTGTGTGTTTTATTAGGAATATTAATAATAGGTATTTTAATAATTACCACTAATAGAAAACCAAACGAATTAGATAATGAAACTTTGTTAGTTGATAATCTAGTCGAAGAAGATATTATTGTCTTTGATGGTTTAACTGAAGAACAATTAATAGCGAAGATTAATAAGTCATTAACTTCCGATTTGGAAGGTAAAGGAGAATTGTTTGTTACATATTCTTTGGAAAAAGGTGTCGACCCATATTTAGCTGTGGCTATATCGTTACATGAAACTGGTTGTAAATGGGGATGTAGTCGTCTTGTAAAACAATGTAACAATGTTGGCGGACAGGTTGGTAAACCTTCTTGTAATGGCGGTAGCTATCGTTCTTATGAAACTTTAGACGAAGGAATAAAAGGATTTATTGATAATTTAGCGCGTAATTACATTAATATGGGTTTAACTACTCCAGAAGAAATAAACCCTAAATATGCGGCTGATAAATCTTGGGCGACTAAAGTTAATAAATACATCGAAGAAATAAAAACTAAATAGTTGTTAATACTAGTTAACGACTATTTTTTATGTTATAATAAAAATAATATATTATGTAAAGGAGTAAGAATGTGGCTAGAAGAAGAAAGAAATATAATAATGACGATAGTGATTTAATTGGTCTATTTGTCTTGTTTGGATTAGGAGGAATATATACAATAGTAAAAAGATATTGGTGGATATTTTTAATTATCATCATTATAATAATCACTTATGTTTTAGTTAGATTTTTAATAGACTTAGATCTAAAAGGAACGTTAAAAAAACCAATAGTTTACTTTCAAGGAAAAAATAATGAAAAAAGGCTAGAACAATTAAAAGAAAATGAAACAGAAAATAAAACTAAAATTTATTATTTAAAACGTGGCATTTATGGAGAAAACAATTTATTATATACCTTAGTCAATAGTACTATTCCAATGTATATAATGCATGATTTATTACTTTCTTGTGGCGAGTTTAAAGCTCAAATAGATTTTATAGTTATAACGAAAAAAAATATTTATGTTTTAGAGTCAAAGAATTTAAGTGGTAATATTGATATTGAAAATGATGGGACCTTTACCAGAAAAATTGGAAAATATAAAAAAGGAATTAAAAATCCTTTAACTCAAAATTTACAGCATGAATTAGTTTTAAATAACATCTTCAAAATTGAAAATATTAAAGATAAATATGAATCTTTAGTAGTCTTAACAAACGATGATACTTATTTAAAATTTAAAAAAAGCGAAAATGATTATAAAGGGAAAATAATTAGAAATGATAAGATTATTGAAACTTTAAATAAAAAAGAAAATAAAAGACATAGAATTCGTAACGAAGAACAAGTCAAAAATGTTTGTGATTTGATTTTAAAGTATGATATATCCAAAAGTGAAAACGAAATGAAAGATGAAGATTTGATCAAACATTTAAAATTTTGGCGTCTTAGTATGGCTAATCTAGAAGAAAAAGAAGCATACATGATTTTTAATGATATTACGCTAAACGAATTAGTATTAAAAAAGCCTACTACACTAGATCAATTAAAAGAAATTAATGGTTTTGGTAGTTTTAAAGCTGAAAAATATGGAAAAGAAATAATTAAAATTATAGAAAAATATAAATAAATCCTATGAAATTATAGGATTTTATTATATAATAAAAAACGAGGTGAAGTTATGAAAACTGCAATAATAACTGGTGGTACTAAAGGATTGGGCAAGGCTATTGCTGAAGTATTTGGTAAGCATAATTATAATTTAGTCTTAACATATTTACAAGATGATGAGATAGCTTTACAGACAAAAAAAGAATTAAAACATTTTAATGTAGAGATAATGTTGATTAAAAGCGATGTTTCAAACGAACAAAAGGTAATAGAATTGCTAGATAATGTGAGTTCTAATTATAAGTCAATCGATGTTTTAATTAACAATGCTGGAATTGCGATCGATACAACTTTAGAAGATAAAACTGTGGATAATTTTAAAAGAATACTAGATACAAATTTAATTGGTCCATTTCTTACTAGCAAATATATTGGTGAGTTTATGTTTAAACAGGGTTACGGTAAAATAGTTAACATTTCATCTACTAATGGTATAGATACATATTATAAAGAAAGTTTAGATTATGATGCTTCTAAAGCTGGGCTTAATTCTTTAACTTTAAATTTTGCTAATATATATGCACCACTTGTTAATGTCAATGCAGTAGCTTGCGGTTGGATTAATACTGATATGAATAAAAATATGGATCAAGAAATTAAAACAAAAGAAGAAAATAAAATTTTATTAAATAGATTCGCTGATCCTAGCGAAATAGCTAATGTTGTTTATTTTTTGACTACTGATGAAGCAAGTTATATAAATGGTTCTATTATTAGAGTTGATGGAGGTTTAAAAAGATGAAAGATTTAATTGATAAATTAGAAATTGATTGTTTAGAACAATTTAAAGTAATTGACGATCTTTGCTTTTTTAATAGCCAAAAAGTTTTAGAAGCTTTTCAAGTTAATAGTGTATCAGAAACACATTTTAATTCGACGACTGGCTATGGCTATAATGACGAGGGTAGAGATGTAATCGAAAAAGTTTTTGCTAACATTTTCAAAGCTGAAGATGCTTTAGTTAGAAATCAGTTTATCTCAGGAAGTCATGCTTTAACAGTTACTTTATTTGCTTTATTAAGACCGGGCGATACTTTATTAAGTATTACTGGTAAACCTTATGATACTTTAGATGAAGTAATTGGCATAGTTGATAATCCTAGTTCTTTAAAATCATTTAATATTAATTATGAACAGATTGATTTAATCAACAATGATTTTGACTACCAACAAATAGAAGAAGTTTTAAAAAATAAAAAAATTAAAGTAATTGAAATTCAAAGATCAAAAGGTTATTCAACCAGAAAAAGTATTACGATTGAAAAATTAGAAAAGATCATCAAATTTATTAAAAATATTGATGAAAAAGTAATAATTATGATAGATAACTGTTATTGTGAATTTGTGTCAACTAAAGAGCCAATCGAAATTGGCGCTGATGTAGCAGTTGGTTCATTAATAAAAAATTTAGGTGGCGGAATTGCAGCAAATGGTGCCTATGTTGTCGGTAGAAAGGATTTAATTAAGTTAGTGGCAGAGCGTTTAACTTTACCTGGTGAAGGAAAAGAAGTTGGGCCTAGTTTAAATGCAAATAAGTCTTTATTGCAGGGCCTTTATTTTGCGCCTAGTGTCGTAGCTAGTAGTTTAAAAACAGCTATTTTAGCTAGTCGTGTTTTTGAAGATCAAGGTTATGAAGTTGAACCAAAATATAATGAACAAAGAGCTGATATTGTCCAAAATATCGTATTTGGTAGTGAAGAGAAATTAGTTAAATTTTGTCAGGGTATTCAATCGGCTTCAGCTATTGATTCTTATGTTTTACCGATACCTTGGGCGATGCCGGGATATCAAGATAAAGTTGTTATGGCAGCTGGAACATTTACACAAGGTTCTTCAATCGAATTATCTTGTGATGGCCCAATAAGAGAACCATATATTGCTTATTTACAAGGAACACTTATGTATCCTTATGGTAAGTTAGCTATTATTAAAGCTTTAGAGTATATAAAAAAATAGATTAGACTTTAAAATCTTAATCTATTTTTTTGATATATAAATTATCGTTGACATCGATAGTAATAGTCGAACCAAATTTGATGTCGTTATCGATAATTTCATTAGCAATTAAATTTTCCACAGTTTTAGTAACAAATCTTTTAATTGGTCTAGCACCATATCTTTCGTCGTATGAATTTTCCACAATATAATCTTTAGCTTTATCGGTTAAAATAATGTTTATTTTCTTATCAGCTAATCTTTTTTCAGTATCGTGAATAATTTTATCTAATATTTCATAAATGACATCTTTAGTTAATGATTTAAAGACGATAATCTCGTCAATACGATTGATAAATTCCGGTTTAAAAGTTTTTCTTAACTCATCCATAACTAGTTCATTAGAGTTATCTAAATTATCTAAGATATATTCACTACCTAAGTTAGATGTCATAATGATAATTGTGTTTTTAAAATCAACTGTTCGACCTTGGGAATCAGTAATACGACCATCATCTAGTATCTGTAATAAGATATTAAAGACATCTTTATGTGCTTTTTCAATTTCATCAAATAAAACAATACTATATGGATTTCTTCTAACTGCTTCTGTTAACTGTCCACCATCATCGTAGCCGACATACCCTGGAGGCGATCCGATTAAACGAGCAACAGAATGACTTTCCATATATTCACTCATGTCGATTCTGATCATATGACGTTCATCATCAAATAATTCATAAGCTAAAGTTCTAGCTACTTCTGTTTTACCGACACCAGTCGGTCCTAAGAAAATAAATGAACCGATTGGTTTATTTGGATCTTTAATACCAGCACGAGCTCTAATGATCGCTTCACTAACTAACTTAATCGCATCATCTTGACCTTTAACTCTTTTCTTCATGTTTTCATTTAATTTTAATAATTTATCTTTTTCACTATCCACTAATTTACTAATTGGGATATTAGTCCATTTCGAAATTATTTTAGCAATATCGTTATCATCGACAGTATCACTTAATATTTCTGATTTGTTTTTGCTATTTAATTCTGCTAATTCTTTTTCTAATTGCGGTAAAATACCATGACGTAATTTAGCAGCTGTTTCCAAATCGTAGTCATTTTCAGCTTTTTCTAATTTATGTTTACAGTTATCGATTTCTTCTTTTTTCTTGTTGATTAAATTATTGATACTTTTTTCTTCTTCCCAATTTTTTCTTAAAGCTTCTTCTTTTACTTTTAACTCGTTAATTTTATTGTCGATTTCTTCTTTACGATGTTTCGATAAGTCATCTTTTTCTTTCTTTAAAGCTTCTTTTTCAATTTGTAGTTGCATAATGTTTCTAGTTAAAGTATCAAGTTCAGTTGGAACAGATTCCATTTGAACTTTAATTGTGGCACAAGCTTCGTCGATTAAATCGATAGCTTTATCGGGTAAAAATCTATCAGTAATATAACGATCGGATAAAGTAGCTGCCGCGATCAAGGCTTTATCTTTGATGTTAACGCCGTGAAAGACTTCTAACTTTGGTTTTAGACCTCTTAGAATCGTAATTGTGTCTATAACAGTTGGTTGATTAACTAATATCTTTTGAAATCTTCGTTCTAAAGCGCCATCTTTTTCAATATATTTACGATATTCATTTAAAGTGGTAGCTCCGATACAATGGATTTCGCCACGAGCTAACATAGGCTTTAACATGTTGCCAGCATCCATCGCTCCTTCTAAAGCTCCAGCTCCAACTATCATATGTATCTCATCGATAAACATAATAATTTCGCCATTAGAATCTTTGATTTCTTTTAAAACAGCCTTTAATCTTTCTTCGAATTCACCTCGATATTTAGCTCCAGCAATTAGAGCTCCCATATCAAGTTCCCATATTTTTTTATTTTTTAAACTGTTTGGAACATCACCCTTAAAAATACGAGTAGCTAAACCTTCGACGATAGCTGTTTTACCAACGCCAGGTTCCCCAATTAAAACAGGGTTGTTTTTAGTTTTTCTAGATAAAATTCTAGTTATACTTCTTATTTCATCGTCTCGACCGATCACTGGATCGATTTTGTTATCTTTTACTGCTTGTGTAATGTCTCGACCATATTTTTCTAAGACATTTTCCAAGTTTTCTTGGTATGGATTCATTGCTTATCCCTCCTTTTTATATGTTGATTATCTAATCAACGTAGTCATTATAACACTATCTTTAGCACTTGTCAATATAGAGTGCTAAATTTGTGAGATTTGTGCTTTTGTGCTATAATGTTTAAACGAGGTAAGTTTTATGAGTTTGATCGAGCTGTTTTTATTATTTATTTGTTATTCATTTATTGGATGGTTAATTGAAGTTGTATTTGGCTATTTTGCTAACGGTAAATTAATCAACAGAGGTTTTTTAATTGGACCTTATTGTCCAATATATGGTTTTGGTGGATTAATTGCCACTCTTGCTTTAACTAATTATAAAGATAGCGTTTTTGTATTGTTTGTCACATCGATGTTTTTATTTGCAATTTTAGAATACTTTACTAGTTATTTAATGGAAAAACTATTTAAAGCAAGGTGGTGGGATTATTCACACTATCGTTTTAATATAAATGGTAGAATTTGTTTAGAAACATTAGTTCCTTTTGGTTTGTTAGGCTGTTTTGCAATCTATGTCGTCAATCCTGGTTTAGAGTTTTTATTTAGTTTGACAAATTATAATGTGTTGAAAATAGTAGCGATTATTTTATTTTTACTTTTGATTTTAGATTTGATTTTATCTTTAAAAATTATCAGTAGTTTTAAAAATACAGCTTTTTCATTCTTGAAAAAGGACAATACTGAAGAAATAACTAAAAAGGTAAAAGAAGTATTGTTAACTAAGTCTTTTTGGACTAAGCGTTTAATTCAATCTTTCCCTAAAGCTAAAGCAGCTATCAGCAATATTAATATCGATTTTATTAAGGCTAAATTGGAACAAAAGCGAATTAAAAATGAATTAAAGAGCAAAGGTAAGCAGTAACTATGAAACTTCACATTTGTTAGTCTATGATATATTTTTTTTATTTAATTCATATTTTATTGATATTTATTTAATTTTAAAAAAAGTATTGACATTTATTAAAAAAATGTTAAAATAAGTAAAAAATTGCGTGATGAGATATATTTATGTAAAATGATATATTTTTTAAAATCTATTACTTTAAGGAAATAATAGTAAAAGAATTGTACTGACATATAGTTCTTCTTATTAATTTCTTTTACATATTGTGATATCAAAAATAAAAGCATATTGTAAGTTTTTATATCATGATTTTATATTTTGTTGCTCTTTTTTTGTTCGTTAGTGTACTTATATGTATAATTAGATAAACTATGTTGAAGAATTATTACGTTATAGAAAAGATTATTGAAAAGATAATGTACATAGGTTTATGAAAATAATAATTGTAAGTTAAATATGAGATAGATAATTTAATTGTTAATTGAAAATATATTGATATAAAAAGCATTAATATTAACATATGCATCAAAGGGGGATTATTGATGAATTATTTAATTATTGATAAAAGCATAATAATTAGTAATTGCAAAAAAATAAAAAATCTTGTTCATAAAGTTAAAGGGAAACTATTTATAATGATAAAGTCTAATATGTATGGTTTTGGATATCAATTGATTGACTATATATACAATTATGTTGATGGATTTGTAATCAAAGATGTTTCTAGTTTACAATATTTATCAAAATATGAAAACCAGAAAAAAATAATTTTATTACATTGCGATATTGATAGTAATAAGAAAAATATATATACTACTTGTTGTGAAGATAATAGGGAAAAAAGTTATATTAGAGTTGATCCTTTTTTGGGAATACATGGGATGTCTGAAGAAAAATTTTGGGAAATAAGAGATTTGAAAAAATATACTGGTGTTTTAATTTATATCAACGAATTTTTAAATGAAAATGAATTGAAAAACTTATTAAAAATATTAAAAAGATGTGTCGATAATAACTTATTTTTTAACATTGGTGGGTCGAGTGCTATAGATTATATTAATTACTTTAATTATTATAAAATTGAATATAGGTTGTTAAGAAAAATACTTTTCAGTTTACATAATTCAACTATTAATTTTCAAACATCTGTTTTAACTGACGAAATCATTACTAAAGAAAAAGAATTTGGATTTAAAAGTGATAGAGTAAAAGTAAAAAAAGGCTATGTTGCACTTTTGTCATTTGGTTATTATGATTTTAAATTATTACCACTGTTATATAAAAAAAATATTCCTCTAAAAATATTAGGTGAAGAATATAAAATATTGTGTTATCCATGTATGAATACTATGTGGATATATTCAGATAGTACAAAACTATTGCCCAAAACAATTCAATTATTTTCTAATGTTAAAGATGTTAAAGATATTTGTAGAATTTTAGATATAGATATAGATGAGTTTTATACATCATTTAGTAATGAAATTGAAAGAATTTATAATTAATGGACTAATTCATTGAAAGATAAATGTGTGTTGATAGAAAAATATAAATTAAAAAGTAATTAGAAAGGAATCAATCTGGTAGATTAATATTCTATAATATAGATTGTATGTGATTTGTGATGAAAAAATATTTAAATGGAATAGAAGAAATGATAGGAAATACACCAATTTTAAAATTAAATAGATTTTTTCCGGGATATAATATATTTGCAAAGTTAGAATATTATAATCCTACCTTTTCTATAAAGGATAGAGCAGCTTTTAATATGGTACTTCAAAAAATAAAGAGTGGTATTATAAAATCTGGTGATGTTATTATTGAAGCTACAAGTGGAAATACAGGATTAGGATTGTGTTTGGCTTCTATTGTATTTAATTTAAAGTTTATAGCGGTTGTTTTTGATGATATATCTTTCGAAAAAATAAATATGCTTAAAGGTTATGGAGCAACAGTCATTATATGTGATAGTAAATTAAATTCTAACGAAAAGGGTGGATATGTATGGGTTGCTACTGAAATTTCTAAAAAATTTGAGAATGTGCATTTAATAGATCAGTTTAATAATATTGATAATCCTTTAGCACATTATTATTTGACATGAAAAGAAATATTTGAACAATTAGATGGCAATATAGATCTTTTTATTAATACAATTGGTACTGGTGGGACATTAAGTGGAATTTCAAAATATTTAAAAGAAAAAAATAAAAATATTAAAACAATTGGTGTAGAACCAGTTGGAGGAATATATAAGAACTACTTTGAGAATAAAAAATATAATTATATAGATCACCTTATTCATTCAATAAGTGATAATTTTATTTCTAAAAATTTTTGGAAAGAATATATAGATGATGTAATTCAGGTTGATGATTATGAATCTTTTTTAACGTGCATAGAACTTATGAGAATTGAGGCTTTATGTGTTGGAACTTCAGCCGGATGTACTATTGCTGCAATAAAAAAATGTATTAGAAATAATGTTATAAAAAAAGACGATTATGTGGTTTGCACTTTAGCTGATAATGGTTTAAAGTATTCTGATTCTTTACTAAATTTAAATTATTTAAAAAAACATAATTTGAATTATCATTATTTAGAACAGTCCAGTGATAATTTTATAAATATTAAAGATTATTTAAAATCACTGAATATTGATTTTGAGGTGAAATAATGAATTTATCCATATGTAGTGATAAAGAAAATAACATATATAAAATTTTGGTGAAAAAAAATAATGAAGTAATATGTGAATATTGCATGGAGGTAACTGATATAGTCTCAAATGTTGGTGTGAGAATTATTTATACAACTTTATGTGCCTGGGCAGTTTTGGACTTTTGTCTTTTAGCAACTATTAGTATAGAAGTAAATTTTTTTGATTTTGAAAAGGAATATATTGAAAATCTGTATAACTTTTGTTGTAAACTATATAAAAATAATTTTAATTTAGATGTTGCTACACTTAAATTTGAAAATCAATATAATTACTTTCCTTATATGGAAAAAAATATGAATGATGAATTTTTTTTGGGATATACAGGCGGAAAAGATTCTACATTAAGTAAGATTTTGTTGAATGATTTAAATAAAAAAATTAATTATTATGAAGTAAGTTACGATAATAATACTGTAAGAGGTTATGGTAGAATATTTAATAGTATTTTCAATAAAAAAATATACAAAGAAAATTCAATTACAGGCTATAAAGAAAGTTCTAATTTGGTATCATTTCATCAAGCAGATGATATTCATGTTACTTTTGTGGCGCCATATATTTACGATAGAAATATATTTCCTTCTAATATAGCAGTTGGTTTGCCATATGATGCCATTCATTCTTTTGAAAATGGCATTCCAGATTTAGTACCAACAGAAACATTAGAATCTTTAAAGTATTTGGAAAAGCTAATGCATAATTATGGTTTTAATAAATGCAAAATTGTTTCGCCGATAGGGACATTGCATACATTTGGTGTTTATAATTTGCTAAGTAAGATTATTGATATTGATAAGCTGCTACAATTAGATAGTTGTTGGGAATATCAATATAATAATAATCCATGTGGGATGTGTCCAAAATGTCAAAGATTAAAATTTGTTTTAAAAAAATGTTTTAATATTGATTATTTACCTAATGTTCCATTATTAAACATTACTAGTTCTGATTTTCTTTTTGGATCTATTCATGCAAATAAATTAATAAAAGAAAATGAGATTGGAATAGTATTAAATAATCAAATTTTTCATGATGATCTTTCTTTTGAAAATGAATTTACTGAATTATTAAATTACAAGTATGATATGTCTCCAATCACATTAAAAAATATACAATTCGAAAATGATAATCAAAGGTGGGACGTTTTGTTAGAAGAAATAGTTAAAAGTATTGGGATTGATTATAGAGAAATAAGTGATGTTAAAATTAATTCTGACGATGTTGATTATTTGCCATTTGAAAAATATTACAATTGGGGACGTAATAATAAGGTATTAAATTGTTGTGATAAGCAATTGATAAAAAAGAAAATTTTAATTAGAAAGTGAATTTGAAATGATAAGAACAAGCGAGTGAATTTATAAGGATTATATTATGTAAAAGAAATGATAATTTTAAATTGACCATATGAGATAAGAAAAGTTATTTTTGATAATAAAAAGAGAATAGCTGTTATAATGGAAATATTAAGAAGATATTATTCACCTAATGAAGTAAAATTTATACTATAAAATGCAGGATATATTGATGTAAATGTTGTCTACGGATATAATTGTAAAAAAGAAAAATATGGTATTTTTTTGATTAAGTCAAGAAAGAGAGGGTGATATATATGAATAATAAATGTATTTTTTGTGAAATTGTAAATAAAGTAGAAAATTCTTATATTATATATGAAAATTCTAATCTTATAGTTATTTTGGATGCTGATCCTATAAATGAAGGTCATGTTTTAATTATAACTAAAAAGCATTATTTGGATTTAGATGAGATTCCAGAAAGTATAATTAATGATATATTTCATATTTCTGGAAAAATTATTAAATCATTAAAACAAGTTTATCAATTAGATGGTTATTCAATTATGCAAAATGGAGGTTATTTTAATGATATAGGACACTTTCATTTACATATATTTCCTAGATATAAAAATGATGGCTTTGGTTGGAATTCATCTGATATTAAACTTGAAGTATCTAAACAAGTGTGTGATAAATTAAAAAAAGCATTAGAAGATAACAAAGAATAGGTTTAAATGTTCAAAACAGTATAAATAATTTATTATCAAGAACTATAATATAGTCTTTTTTTGATTTAATAATAATTTTAATGGAGAAGAGAGACATTGAAAAAATTAATTGTAAAATAGAAATGTGTTTAAAAAATTCGATATAAATATGATTAAATAAAAAGTTTATTAACAAAATTTATTTATCAACAGTCTGAAGTCTATATTTAGACTTTTTTTCATACTATTTTATAGGTGATGGTGTGAAAAAGTTGTTTTTATTTTTGTTGTTATTAATTCCGATAAATATTAAAGCTTATAGTAGTAGTGCTAGTAGTGTCGTTTTAATGGATATGGATAGTTTGAATGTAATTTATAGTGAAAATATGCATAATGTAAGGGGAGTTGCATCCATCTCTAAAATAATGACAGCAATTTTAGCAATCGAAAATGCTGATATAAATAATACCGTTACAATCGGTGAGGAAATCACAAAAGCTTATGGCTCAGGTATTTATATAAAGCAAGGTGAGGAAATCACATTGGAGTCTTTATTATATGGACTTATGTTAAGAAGTGGAAATGATGCTGCTTTGGCTATCGCTACTTATGTAGGTGGCGATGTTGAACAATTTGTTGAAATGATGAATCAAAAAGCTCGCGAAATTGGAATGAAAAATACGACCTTTAACAATCCACATGGTTTAGATGAAAATGGAGGAAACTTATCCACAGCTTATGATATGGCAATTCTTACTAGTTATGCAATGAAAAATGAAACATATAGAAAAATTACAAGTACTAAAAACTATACTGTAAAAACCAATATGAATTATTATTCATGGGTCAATAAACATAAATTACTGCACAGTACCAAATATGTGACAGGTGGTAAAACTGGATTTACGGATACTGCTAGAAGAACACTAGTAACTACTGCTTCTTTAAACAATGTTAATTTAGTTGTCGTCACCTTAAATGATGGCGATGATTTTAATGATCATATTAACTTGTTTGATGAAGCTTTTGAAAATTATTCAAATTATCAAATATTAAAAAAAGGAGAAATCGAAATTATCGATGAAGATTATTATTTAGATCAATTATATATTGAAAATGATTTTTATTATACTTTAAATAATAATCAAAAAAACGAAGTGTTGTTAAATTTTAAATTAGAAAAAAAACAAGATTATAACTCGCACGATTGTGTTGGAATAGTAGAGATAATTATTAACGATAAAAAAGTTGCTACTGAAAATATATATGTTTTAAAAAAAGAAAAAGTAGGGTTTTGGGAGAAAGTGAAAGCGTGGTTTAGAAATCTATGGTAAATAAAATATGGAGCTTTTTAATTGTCTTAGGTATTCTGTTTTGTTTAACTACTAATAAAACAGAACTGTTAAATGAAGAAATTTTAAATAGTGCTAAAACATCCTTTGAAATGGCCATTAAAATTTTTCCGGTAATGGCTTTGTGGTTAGGAATAGCTAAAATAGCAGAAGCAAGTGGACTTTTAAAAAAATTATCTTTAAAAATTTCTAAACCATTAAAGTTTATTTTTCCTGAGATTCCAGCTGGGCATGAATCGTTAAGTTATATAAGTTCTAATATAATTGCAAATATGTTTGGTCTTGGAAATGCAGCAACACCGTTTGGTCTTAAAGCGATGCAGTCTTTGCAAGAGTTAAACAAGGATAAAACCACCGCCACTCGATCGATGATTACATTTTTAGTTATTAATACCAGTGGCGTTACTTTAATACCAACGACGATTATTTCTTTAAGAATGATGTATGGAAGTGTAAATCCAACTAGCATTGTTTTCCCTTGTATTGTAATCACTATTTTAGGAACAATATCAGCTTTAATTATCGATCGATTTTTTGCGAGGATATCATGATTTCTAATCTCGTTATTCCGTTGGTGGTATTATTTGTTATTATTTATGCTAATATAAAAAAAGTACCAGTTTATGATACGTTTATCGAAGGCGCTAAAGAAAGTTTTTCTATGATTTTAAAACTTTTTCCTTGCCTTTTAGCGATGATTTTAGCAGTTAATATCTTTTTAAAGAGTAATATAGTTTCAGAATTATTTAGTTTTATTTCATTTATTCCTAATGAAATATTGCCGATGATTATCATGCGCCCAATATCAGGTACATCTTCTTTGGCTATTTTAACTAATATCTATGAGTCTTTTGGTCCAGATAGTCCACTTGGATTATTAGCTTCATATATTCAAGGAAGCACAGACACTACTTTTTACATTGTAACTTTATATTTTGGTAGTATTGGAATTAAGAAAATTAGATATGCTTTATGGGCAGGTCTTTTATCAGATTTAGTTAGTATGTCGATTAGTATTATATTTGTTAATTTTATATTTTAACTTGTTTTCAATTTTTATCAATGTTATAATATATAAAGAGGAGGTAAAAGAATGAAAAAATTAGGAGTTGTACTTGTTAGCGTTATGTTTCTTGTTACTTTAGTTGGTTGTGGTAATACAAAAACTTTGACTTGTAAGACTAGCGAAGATGGATTAGAAGGCATTTTTGTTACTAATTTTAAAAACGACGAATTAGTTTCTGGAGAACAAAAAATGAAGATGACTTTAACTGAAGATATGGAACCATATTTTGAAGTACTTAAAGAAACTTTAGTATCATCTGTCGATAGCCTATCTGATTATCAAGGTATAGAAATCAAAACTAATGACAATGGAAAAAATGAAATTGAAGTTATTGTTTCTTTTGATGCTGACAAATTAAACGAAGATTCTAAAACCGAACTAGGATTAGAAGATGGAACATCTTATGAAGATGTAAAAAAGGCTTTAGAAGAAGAAGGCTTTGTATGTGAATAGAACTTTAAGTTCTATTTTCTTGTGAATTTTAAGTCTTTTATATTATAATAAAAGTAGGTGATTTAAATGGAAAGATTACAAAAATATATCGCTAATACAGGTTATTGTTCAAGAAGAAAAGCAGAAGAATTAATTACAAAAGGATTAGTTAAAGTCAATGGAAAAACTGTTGTGGAACTTGGAACTAAAGTAAACGCTAATGATCAAATAATAATCGAAGGTAAAGTACTGACTCAAGAAGATAAAGAATATTACCTACTTTATAAACCACGAGGGGTAGTTACTACTGTAAGCGATGATAAAAAAAGAAAAACAGTTATCGATTTAATCGATACTGATAAAAGAATATACCCAGTTGGTCGTTTAGATTATGATACATCAGGTCTTTTACTTTTAACAAACGATGGTAATTTGACTAATTTGTTAATTCATCCTAAGAATAATGTCGAGAAAGTTTATATTGCTAAAATAGCAGGTTTATTATCGGTTAATGATATTCGAAAATTAGAAACAGGAATTATTTTAGATGGTAAAAAGACTGCTCCTTGTAAAATAAAAATTAAAAAGATAGATAAAAAAAATAATACATCTTTAGTTCAAGTGATTATTCATGAGGGTAGAAATCATCAAGTTAAAAATATGTTTTTATCTGTTGGTCATGAAGTTATTAAATTAAAAAGAGAAAGAATTGCCTTTTTAGATCTTACAGGATTGAAGTCTGGTGAATACCGCAAATTAACTGTCAAGGAAGTAAAGAAATTATATAGTTTAGACAAAAAAACGCTTAATTAAGCGTTTTCTATTTCGATAGCGTCAGTTGGGCAACCACTGGCAGCGATCTCCACATCTTCCTTTACCTCATCTTTTATTTCATCCATAATGACATGAGCGATGCCATCATCTTCTATTTTAAATACTTCGTTGCATGTGGCTTCACATTGCCCACAGCCAATACAGTTTTCTTCAATTATGTTAACTTTCATTTTATCCCTCCAACAACAATTATAAAAAAAATGGTAAAAAAATGCAAGTATGTATTTAAATATTTTTCTAATTGTGATATTATATTGGTAGAAAGGTACGGTGAGAATATGGCTAGCAGAATGGAACGTTATTATAAATCTAGCGAAATAAAAACCAGATCAGACAAGAATAAAGAATTATACCGTACTATTTATGATGAAGTTGAATATTCCAATGTTGAAGGGATTTCCGTTATTGAGAAAAACGAAAAAATTGATCTTGATATGATTAGACAATTAGTAAATGGAAATAGTCCCAAAAAAGAGGTAAAACCACCTAAAGAAGAAAGGATTGAACCTGTCACTGAGCCAACGTTCGAAGAAAAAAACTATGATATTCGTGAAGTTTTAGATAAAGCTAAAAGCGAAAGAAGTGACAAAGAAAGAAAATTTTCTAATACGCAATATAATATTTTAAAAGATTTAGAAGCTAGTAATAAGAGTAAAGAAGAACCGTTGGATGAAGATAAATTAAAAAGTATGATCGAAGCTATTTCATATAATAGCAAAAGTGGTTATACTACTGATTTATTGGATGATCTTAAATCGATTCATGATCCTAATATAAAACAAGAGATAGAAAGTAAACTTAACAAAGAAGAAAAAGATTTACAAGATACTAAAGCGATCGATTCAAATATCGATAGATCATTTTTTACGTCTAGTTTAGATTTGACAAGCGCTGATTTTGAAGATTTAAAAGAAATTAAAGAAAATGTTAGAAAAAATAATGTTTTAACTAGAGTATTATTGTTTGTTTTATCTGTTGTAGTCGTCACTGGTATTATCTTCTTAATTTACCATTTTACACAATAACCATTTATGGTTTTTTTTGTAATTTATAAAAAAAGATAGTTTAAAACTATCTATTGTAAAATTCGATGATTAATGATTCATTAATATCTGCATTTAATTCGCTTCGTTCAGGATATCTCACGTAAGTTCCCGCCATTTTATTTTCATCAAATGTAACAAAGTCAACTCTTTTTGATAAAGCTTCTAAAGATGTTTTTATGATACTCATGTCTTTAGCATTATCTTTGACTGCAATTACATCGTTTGGTTTACAAGTGTATGAAGGGATGTCAACTTTTTTACCATTAACAGTAATATGTCCGTGGTTAACTAATTGTCTAGCACCACGTCTTGTAGTTGAAAAACCTAAGCGATATACTAAATTATCTAAACGACTTTCCAATAATTTAAATAAATTATCGCCATGTACACCTTTCATTTTTCCGGCTTTTTCAAAAGTGGTTTGGAATTGTTTTTCACTTAAACCATACATGAATCTAAGTTTTTGTTTTTCTTGTAATTGAATACCATAGTTAGATAACTTTTTACCACCTTTATTACCATGTTGTCCTGGTGCGTAAGGTCTTTTAGCAATATCTTTACCATTTTCTAAAGTTGAAAAACCTAAGCGTCGTGAAATACGATTTGCACTACCTGTATATCTTGCCATCTAAATTTACTCCTTTCTTATGGTTACTACCTAAAAGGTTAATATGTCAATTTCTAGGGTGTTTGTTTAAATAATCATCGCTATACAGCTTTCGCTACTGATAACCCCTAAAGGTAACAAACACATTAAAAATTTCATAATAACGCTGCTTAGATGCATTATTATTATATTATGCTTTTAATTATAAGTCAATACTATAATTTTATTTTCATAATATTCTCATATTTTGGTAATATGCCAGTTTTATTTTTGTTAAATCGTGGTTTAATTTGAAAGACTCCTGGATAACTGTTGCCTTCGATAATACAAGGGCCATCTTCTGTTATTGTCACATCCCAGCCGACATATTTAATCTGCGGTATTTCTTTAGCGGCTTCTAAAGTTAATTTTACTGCTTCATCAAACATGGGTACTTTAAAACCTAAAATTTGTTTTTTACTGATAGGATGGATTCCATAAACATTGTCATCTTTATCGACAGCTGGTGTGATAACAACTCCTTTATCATCTAGAAAGGCATACATACCACCAGAAGAAAAGTTATCGACAATTTCGCCGTTGCCAATTTTTAAAATTGATTGGATCACTATTGATTTATGGCCGTCGAAAAAAGTAAATATCCGCAATGAATTAACTGACTTATCATATAATTTCCCTAGTTTTTTATGTTGTACGATTATTTCTTCCAATAGATAATAGCGGTAATTTTTAAATATATTTTCCCTATTAGCCTTTATAATTTCAATACCTTGCCCACCGACGCCAGAAATTGGTTTAACAATTATTTTATCTTTATTTTCTAAGAATCTTCCTAATTGCTCTTTACTAAAGTTAGGGTTTAGATAATCTCTTTTTAAATATTTTTTAAAGCGATCGTTAAATTCATCTTTTTTTTCAAAAATATGACGATAATTTTTATCGTTAAATAAATCGATAATTTCATTATTTTTGCCATTAGTTAAATATGTTGTCCTTTGTTCTTTATTTAGTAGATAAAATTCAAATTCTAAATAATCATAAAAAGCCGCTTGATATTTAACTGAGCAATATAAAATATCAAATAAAACAAACTTTTTTTTACTTTGTTTTTTAACTTTTTTAACAATAGTTATCAAATTGCTGATAGTCGTTTTTTTAAACGATTTAATTAGAAATTCACCTTTTCCCATTAAACCACCTCTATATCAATAATAGCACTTAATCATCGACAAATCAATTTTAGTAGGTAAAAAAATGTTAATCGATCGACTATTAGATAATTATAAATTTAGGTATTTATTTTTAAACGATTATGAATTGTGAAAATTTTATCGTAATTTGTCAAAAAATGTGATAGAATGATAATAGAGGTGATAATGTGAATCTAACATTAGTTACTATCAGCATATATATAATAGCTGTTATTATACTAGTTGTTGTTTTGAATTTAATTCAAAATAAACGTAATCAAAAGTATAGAAAAATTTTAGATAAATTGGAATTTGATAAAAACGTCATCGATAGCACGCCCATAAGCTCAGAAATTTCTAAGATCAAATCGTTTTTAAAAAATGATAAATTAGATGCTAGTTTAAATAGTTGGGAAGCACGATTTAAAGAAATAAGAGTAGTTCAAATTCCTAAAATAACAGATATGATTTTAGAAGCAGATTATTCTTTAAAACAACAAGATTATAAAGCGACTATTTACAAGATAGCTAAATTGGAAATGGAAATATATAAAGTAAGGACTAATGCTGAGTCTTTATTAGATGATATCCGTAAAATAACTTCCAGCGAAGAAAGAAATAGAGCTATCATTATCAAGTTTAAAACAGTTTACCGTGATCTATACGATAAATTTGAGACTAATAAATTAGAGTTTGGTGAAGTTGCTAATTCAGTTTTATTACAATTTGAAAATATTTCTAAGAGATTTGAAGCGTTTGAAACCAATATGGAAAATAATGAATATGCTGAAGTAACTAAAATAATTAAATCGATCGATGAAATGTTAAAGCATATGCAGATAGTCATCGAAGAAGTTCCTTCTATTGTGCTAATGGCAACTAATGTTATTCCTAAAAAGATAGCTGAGGTTACAGATATTTATAATAATATGGTCAAAAATGGCTATCCTTTAGATTACTTAAATGTCGATTATAATGTTTCAGAAGCTAATAAAAAATTAAATGATATTATGGATCGAACTAAAGTTTTAAACTTAGAAGATAATCTATTTGAATTAAAAGTATTATTAGATTATTTTGATTCTTTGTTTAACGATTTTGAAAGAGAAAAAGCTGACCGTCATATCTATGAAGAATTAGTTGATTCTTTTGTTGCTAAAGTAACCAAAATGAATAATTTAGTCGATGATATTTTTGCGCAAATTGACGAAATAAAAACAGTTTATAATTTATCAGAATCTGATATTAAACTATTAAATGAAGTAAAAAATGAATTACAAAATTTAAATAGTGATTATGATGTCTTAAAGACACATACTGGAAACAATACTTTTGCTTATTCCAAATTGATCAAGGAAATTGAAGGTTTATCTTTACGTTTAAATAATATTGAAGAAAGATTAGATAATTCTTTGGATGCTTTGGGTAGCATGAAGGAAGATGAAGTAAGAGCAAGACAACAACTAGAAGAAATCAAAGCCATTTTAAAAGATTCAAAACAAAGAATGCGCGAATACAATTTTCCAGTTATTCCACAGTATTATTATACTCAGTTAAGTGAAGCTTCAGCTGCGATTAAGGATATTGTCGAAGAATTAGAAAAAAAACCAATTACTATCAGTGTCTTAAATACAAGAGTAGATACTGCAAGAGATTTAGTGCTAAAACTTCATGGCGCAACGAAAGACTTATTAAAATCAGCGATGTTTGCTGAACTAGCTATTGTCTATGGCAATAGGTATCGAGTTGTAACTGATGAGACCAATAAAAATTTAACTTATTCCGAAATTTTATTCTATAAAGGTGAGTATCAAAAATCTTTAGAAGTTACAATTAATTCGTTAAATAAAATTGAGCCAGATATATATAATAAGTTATCAAAACTATATGATTAAAACTAGATTATTTACAAAATTTTGTAAATAATCTTTTTCTTTATCATAATATAAATAGGCAATTAAAAAATATTTGAGTTATTTAAATATAGAATTAGAAGATGACAACTTAAAAATAAAGAAGCAAATAGAAAGTTTAGAACTTACTAACAAAACATTAACTGAAAACCTCGATAAATGTTATCTAGATAAATTAAAAGGAATACTTGATGAAGATGGGTACTTGAGAATTAGTGATAACATAAAGAAAGAAATAAAACAAAATACAGATGAGATAAATAACCTAAAAGAAAATACTAACTTTAATCAAATAGATAAAGAACAAATTAAAAAATACATAAATGATTTTTTTAATATAGGAAATCCTTCAAGAAATTTAATAATAAATTTAGTAGATAAAATATATATCTATCAAGATAAAACAATATGAATCATATAATAATCATTATACATATTCATTAAATAACAATAAAGAAATTATAGATTTTTGTAATGAATGTTATGAAGACAAAGATGTGTTTGATTATGCTGAAGATGTTGAATATGGTTTGAAAGAATTAATAGAAATAACGAGGAGGTAAAAATAATGGCTAAAGAAACAGAAGGCGGAACATGGATAAATGTAAATGGTAATGATAAAATTTATGATTACATTTATGACCATATTGTTAAAACATCAGTGGATGCAATAAAAGTAGGCAATTACGATTTCGCATATAATAGATATAAATCTAGTGTAATAGCTTTAGAAGAAAAATTCGCTAAACCAAAAATTGAAAAAAGTAGAGTACTTAAATTATCATTAAATTAAAAATACCCCATAAAAAGCGTATACGGGTTTATATTTCATTCTTCTAGTATCTTCTAATTTAACATCAATAATGTGGTATCTAATGGCATTATAAATGGTTGGTGTAGATATTTTACAAAAACCTTTTTTTCGAAATAATGATGTGTTTTCATATAGCTAACAATAACATCGGGAGACCATTTACCTTTTTTAATTTTATCTTCAATAAATTTAGCCATAGTCTTATATTTTCTTAGTTTATACTCTCCCTTATATAAACCTCTTTTAAATAAATAATTTTCCCAAGCATATTCGGCATTATATGGCATAGTTTTTATTCTACCTGTTTTAACATATATTTTGTGTTTAACTCGTTTAAGTTCTCTTGATATAGTAGATCTATGAACACCCAGATATCTAGCTATATCAGCATTACTATAAATTCTTTTCCCATTGCTATCTTTCTGATCATAAAGTGCTTTAATTACGTATCTATCTTCCTTTGTTATGTGCTTATATTGATTTTTTTTTATTGTATTATTTGTTACAAACATATGAATTTTCCTTTCTTTTTTAGTCGAAAGATATTATAGATTATTCATATGTCTTTTTCAATACTCTTTGTTGTACTTCATATTTAAATTAACAAGTTATTTAAATGTTGACATATTATATAATGTGTGATAAACTTGGTAAGCTGTCGTACAAGACTTTTTTTTGTCGCTAAAATTACTGAACGGAGGATACGGATGACAGAAAATATAATTAAAAGATATTTATTAGAACAGGTCTATGAACAGAATAAAATGACCGTATTTGGTAAATTATCTGAATTACAGATTCAAAATAGGTTGTTTGATTTATTTAAAAAAGGTGAAATTAAAATTGATGAAAATCATTTCACCACTTGGTTACACCAATTAAATAGTAGTAAAAAGTTATTTGGAACATATCTTTTAGGTAACAATATTATCGAAAATAAGCAAAAAATAATTGAAATAACAGAATCTGAAAGTTCTAGTTCGATAAATAATATATTTTTAGACGGTACTAAAAATTATGTGATCGAAACAGTTGGCTCAGGTTGTTATTCCAAACCTAGCAGTGAAACGATGGATGGTCATTTATTAATAAATGGGATTTATAACAACCAAATGATATATTTAGCTAGAGTTACTAAAGATGGTGACTTTACAGTTGGTTATTGTGGAGCAAAAAATAGCGAATATACTAAGATGATCATTAATTATTATAAAAACCTTAAGCGAGTTTTAAATTTGATGATCAAAACTAGCAAAGTTGAAGTTATCGAAGAAACAACTTTAGATTCTGATAAAATATATATTTTAAATTATAACAAACATCATAAAAATAATATGTTAACCTTTAAAAGTTTAATGAATTAATTTATATTCTTCTACTTGAAAGATATGATTTATTAATATATAATTATGGCGGGTGATTTAAATGCAACAATTAGTACTGATAAAATATGGCGAACTTACAACCAAAAAAGGAAACCGCCGAGTTTTTATTAATAAATTAGAAGAAAATATTAAAAAATCAATTAAAAATGTTAAGATTATTAAAAAATTAGATCGGATGTATATCGAAGCTTTAGATGTCGATTTTGTAGTCGATAAATTAAAAAAAATCTTTGGTATCCAAGGAATAGTAATAGCTTATAAAGTTAATACTAATATTGATGATATTAAACAAGCTATTGTTGAGATTTTAAAGAAACAAACCTTTAAAACTTTTAAAATCGATACTAAAAGAGCAAATAAAAGTTTTGAAATTAAATCGATGGATTTTAACAATGTCATCGGATCTTTGGTTTTGAAAAATTTTCCTTGTCGAGTCGATGTACATCAACCAGATTTAGTAGTCAAAATCGAAATCAGAGAAGAAACTTATATTTATTTAAATGAAATAAAAGGAAGTGGCGGTTATCCAGTCGGTATTCAGGGTAAAGGTTTGTTGATGCTCTCTGGTGGAATCGATTCGCCAGTTGCTGGTTATCTAGCCTTAAAAAGAGGAATTGATATCGATTGTTTGTATTTTGATTCCCCACCACATACTAGTTTAGAAGCTAAAAATAAAGTTATTAAATTAGCTAATATTTTAAATGAATATTCAGGTAATATTAGATTGTTAGTAGTTCCTTTTACTAAATTACAAGAAGCTATATATAAAAATGTTTTAAGTGAATACAATATAACAATCTTAAGAAGAATGATGTATCGAATTGCTACTAGTATCGATAAAAAATATCAAGTCGTTATCAATGGTGAAAGTATTGGTCAAGTTGCTAGTCAAACATTAACAAGTATCAATGTTATTAATAGTGTAACCAATTTTCCGATAATTAGACCAATCGCTTGCCTAGATAAGTTAGAAATTATTGACATTGCCAAAAAAATTGGAACATACGAAACTAGTATTTTACCGTTTGAAGATTGTTGTACGATCTTTGTTCCTAAACATCCTGTAATTAATCCTAAATTGCAAAAATGTTTAGAATATGAAAATTTTGATTATGAAACATTAATTAAAGAATGCATCGATAATATTGAAATCATAACAAATTTTAATAAAGATTTTGGACAGTTGCTCTAACCATTTTTTACCACTTATATTTTAGTCTTCCGTGCACATGATATTAGTGTACGGGAGGTGAATAAAATGAATAAATCTACAAACAAATTAGTAGTACCAGGTGCTAAACAAGCTATCGATAAAATGAAATATGAAATAGCTAGTGAATTTGGTGTTAACTTAGGACCAGATGCTACAAGCCGTGCTAATGGTTCAGTAGGTGGAGAAATCACTAAGAGATTAGTTCAAATGGGACAACAACACTTAGGTGGTTACCAAGCTAAATAGTTAAAATAGATAGCAAAATAGCTATCTTTTTAGTTTTTATTGCCACACATTTATTTCTTAAGCTAATCCATAATAATAATGTAAGGTGGTGATATAGATGAACAAACTAATTGTGCCAGGTAGTAAGCAAGCTTTAGAAAACTTAAAGTATGAAATAGCTAGAGAATTAGGAATCACTATGGGTGCCGATCAAACGTCACGTTTAAACGGGACAGTAGGTGGAGAAATGACCAAAAGATTAGTTGAATTAGGCAAAAAATACTATGCCAACACAACAAATAGAGAAGGTTAAACTTCTCTATAATATTTGGTCGATGATACCATAAGCCAATGCTTCTTCAGCCGATAAGTAATTATCTCTTTCTGTATCTTGTTCAATAGTTTCAATATCTTTATTAGTATTACTAGCTAAAATTTTGTTAACTTTATCCTTGATTTTTAATATATGTTCCGCTGCTATTTTAATTTCCGTAGCTTGACCAGTTGCTCCTCCTAAAGGTTGATGAATCATAACTTCACTGTTAGGTAGACCGTATCTTTTGCCTTTTTGACCACTTGATAGGATGAATGCGCCCATCGATGCGGCCATGCCAAGACAAATAGTTGAGACATCACTTTTTATAAAATTCATAGTATCATAAATAGCCATACCAGCAGTAATACTACCACCCGGGCTGTTTATGTATAAACTAATATCATTATTATTAATACTATCTAGATATAATAATTGTGCGACGATGACATCAGCTTTTGTGTCGTCGATTTCGCCAGTTAAAATAACAATTCGATCTTTTAATAGTCTTGAATAAATGTCATAAGCTCTTTCACCTGAATTTGTCTTTTCGATTATTGTCGGTATAAGCATAAAATCATCTCCTATTTAATATAATAGTGACGATTTAACTAAAATATACAAAAAACGAATGACAATTTTTTTTTTTTTTGATAAAATAAAAATATAAGAGGATAAAGGAATGATAATATGCAAAAAATGGTTAAAGTTGATTGTCAAAACGGATTAATTAAAGAATATCCAGAAAACACAACGTTGTTGGAAGTTTCAGAGAGCTTTAAAAATGATTTTAATTACCCGATTATAGTAGCAAAAGTAAATAATATTATGGAAGAATTATCTTATACTTTAACAAGAAGATGTGAGGTAAGATTCTATGATCGGAGTTCGGTTTATGGTCATACTGTTTATTCTCATGGTGTCCATTTTTTGTTGATCGTTGCAGTTAAGAAAGTTTTAGGCAACGAAGCTGAAGTAATTATTCAACATTCGATCGATAAAGGTGTCTATTGTGAGATTATCAACCAAGAAATAAACAAGGAAATAATTAAAAAAATTGAAGATAAGATGTTGGAAATCGTTAAACAAGATTATAATTTTGTTAAATTAAGTGTTTCTCGTAAGGATGCGATGCAGTTTTTCCGCAAGAAAAAACAATTTGATAAAGTTGATGTGTTTAAGTATATTAGTAATACATATATTAATTTATATCGCCTAGACGAATATTACGATTATTTTTTTAGCGAGATGCCATATAGTACGAAAGTGTTGGATGACTTTAAATTGACATATATTAAAGATAATGGTTTTGTGCTTAGTTATCCTTCAGTAAATAATCCTAAAACGACAGATGATTATTCACATCATAAGATGTTGTTTGATGCTTTCTTAGATTATACGAATATGGGTAAAACTGTCGGTATTTCAAATGTGGCTGACTTAAACAAAATTGTTTCATTAGGTAAATATAATGATATTATACAGTTAGCTGAAGCCAATTATAATAGTCAATTAGCTAATATTGCTGACATAATTCATAAAAAGATGGGGAAAATAAAGATAGTTTTATTAGCGGGACCAACTTCTAGTGGGAAAACAACAACTGCTAGAAAATTGCAAGTTTATTTAAGAACAAGAGGATTTAAAACCCATAGTATTTCGATCGATGATTATTTTTATAACCGTAAAGATACTCCTAAAAAAGCTAATGGTGACTATGATTTTGAATCGATAAGAGCTGTCGATACGGATTTGTTTAATAAGCATTTAGTTAAACTGTTGGATGGCGAAAAAGTGCTTTTGCCAGAATATAACTTTATTTTAGGTGAACGAGAATATAATGGTCGTAGTTTACAGTTGGGGGAAAGTGATATAGTTATTATCGAAGGATTACATGCTTTAAATCCGGAGCTTACTTTAGCTATCGATGATTCTAGCAAATATAAAATTTATATTAGTCCTTTAACGCAACTTAATATCGATAACCACAACCGTATTCATACGTCGGATACTAGAAGATTAAGAAGGATTATTAGAGATAACAAATATCGCGGGCGTGATGCGGCATATACTTTAAAGAGTTGGAAACATATTTTAGAAGGAGAAGAAGAATATGTCTTTCCTTATCAAAATACAGCGGATATAATTATCAATTCAGCTTTAATTTATGAGTTGGGCGTTTTAAAAACTTATGCTGAACCGCTATTGTTTTCTGTCAATGAAGATGATGAAGTATATCCAGAAGCAATCAGATTAATTAATTTTTTAAGGAATTTTCTACCGATTCCTAGTGATGATGTGCCACAGGCTTCGGTATTAAGAGAATTTATCGGTGGAAGTTGTTTCCACTAATGAAAGGAATGATAAAATGAAAGTAGCAATTAATGGATTTGGAAGAATTGGAAGATTAGTATTTAGAATTATGGAGGAAGACCCTAGTATTGAAATAGTGGCTATTAATGATTTGACAGATGCTGAGCAATTAGCTTATCTGTTAAAATATGATAGTAATCATCGTAACTATAAATTAGATGAAATAACTTACGATGAAAATAATATTATAATAAATGGTCGTAGGATCAAAATATTTAAAGAAATGGATCCTGTTAATTTACCTTGGCAAGAATTGGGAATCGATCAAGTATTTGAATGTACTGGTAAGTTTGTAAAATACGAAGATGCTTACAAGCATATTCAAGCAGGAGCAAAAAAAGTAATCATTTCTGCTCCAGGTAAAGGTGAGATGAAAACGATCGTTTATAATGTAAATCATGAAACTTTAGATGGAACTGAACAAATTATTTCGGCAGCTTCTTGTACTACGAATTGTTTAGCGCCAGTAGCTAAAGTAATCAATGATAAATTTGGTATAGTTAAAGGTTATATGACTACTGTTCATGCTTATACTAATGATCAAGTTATTTTAGATGTCGCGCATAAAAAAGGAATAAAAGCTCGTCGTGGTAGAGCTGGAGCTATGAATATAATTCCATCAAGCACTGGAGCTGCTAGTGCCTTAGGTCTAGTAATTCCTGCTTTAAAGGGAAAACTAGATGGTAGTGCATTAAGAGTACCAACACCAACCGGATCAGTAGTTGATTTAACTTTAGAATTAAGTCGTAATGTTACGGTTGAAGAAATCAATAATGCTTTAATGGATAATTGTAATGAAACTTTAAAATTTACTTTTGATCCAGTTGTTTCAAGCGATATTATTGGTTCATCTTGTGGAGCGTTAGTCGATGGTTTATTAACTGATGTGTTAGAAGTTGATGGTAAACAGTTGGTTAAAGTTATAGCTTGGTATGATAATGAAATGGGTTATTCACATCAAATGGTCAGAACTGCAAAATATTTAAATGAAATAAGTCAATAATTTGACTTTTTTTTGATAATTATTATTTAAAAGAATAATTGATTAATTATGAAAAATAATTTATAATAAATATGGTGATAATATGAAGCGCGGTTTTACGTTGGTTGAATTGCTAGCGATACTAGTTATACTGGCAATTATGATTTTAATTGCTTTGCCATCTTTAACAGATATGACAAAAAAAACTGAAGAAAATAAAAGTCAAGAAGCTTTAAACAATATTTATATGGCGACTGAAAATTATATTATGGCTAATTATGATAATAGCTTAGATACGGTTGGTGGTTTTACTTATGTAAATATTATCCGTGATTTGATCGGTCAAAATTATATTGATATCAACACTTTAAATCCTAATACTAATCTTAGTTTTAGTAGTGATGATGCTGTTAAAATTACTAGAAATGAAGATTGGACTTTTAGTTATGAATTGACGACTTCAAAAACGTTGATTGGTTTACTATTAGAGCAATATGATTCTAGTAATACAACAGGATTGTTAGAAGATAGTACTAATTCAAATATATATTATTTTAAAGGAACTAATGATGAGGTAAGTAACAATTATCTATGGTATGGTGGACATCAGTGGCGAGTAGTTGAATTTGATACAAGTGAAAACACCTTAACGTTAATTAACGCTCAACCACTGACAACAATTTATGCTAACAATTCTATTTGGACAACTGAACAAACATATACCAATAGTTTTATCAATAGTTGGTTAAATGATTATTTTTACAATAGTTTAGACAGTCGAATTCAAAATAATATAGTAAATAATGACTTCAACATTGGAATATATACTGATGTTGACGAAATCACCACTACTCAAAAAGTTGGTTTATTAGATAATGATCAATTTACAAGAGCTGGTGGGATATCCTCTTATTTAGATATTGGTGATTATTGGTGGTTGGGAAATAGGTATAGTTCTTCTTATATTAGAGTTGTTTTAACTTCTCTTACTTATGCTCCTACAACAATGAGATATGGAGTGCGCCCTGTTATAAAGATTTCAGATTTAGTAGTTGTTGGGGGTACCGGTAGTTTATCATCTAACTATTATACTGAAACGAAATCAACAGGTACAAGTGATGTTCAAGTAGGAGAATACATTAATATTCAATATCGAGGTACTGATAATGCGTGTGGTAGTGATAATGTATGTACATTTAGGGTAGTAGGCAAATATGATGATAGTATTAAAATAGTTTTAAATGGTTTACTGCCAACTACTAGTCAGTATGGAAGTTCAGCAACAATAGGTTATAATTCTACGATAATTAGTGCAGTTGATACCTTTGCCAATAATATTCCGATTTATTATCGTCATATAAGTAGTAATCATGCATTTTATATAGGTGATTATCCATCAACTTCATCAAGTTACACAGTTGTTCAAGACGAGGCACTTTATAATGCTATTGGTTTACCGACAATAGGCGAGATGTTTTCAGGAAATGATATTGATTTATCGACATCTAGTAGTAAGACATTTGTCGATGTCAATACGATTGAAAATCCAACTGTTTCAAATTATTATTGGACGATGAACCGCTCTACTACTTCTTATGCATTATATATTAATCAGACAGGTTCAATGAGTTCAGCTTCCCTAACTAATAGTTATGGAGTTCGTCCTGTTATATTTATAAAATCAGGATTGATATTCACATCTGGTAAAGGAACTGCTAATTCCCCATACGAATTACAATAAAGAAAGGAATATAATATGAAAACAATAAGAGATTTTGATTTAAATAACAAAAAAGTAATAATTAGAGTTGACTTTAATGTACCAATTAAAAATGGCATAATTGAAGATGACACAAGAATTAAAGAAAGTTTAAAGACTATTAACTATGCTATTGATAATAAGGCTAAGGTCATTTTGATGAGTCATTTAGGAAGAATTAAGGAAGAAAGTGACAAAGAAAAAAATACACTAAGACCAGTTGCTGTTAGATTAAGTGAATTATTAGGCAAAAATGTTACCTTTGTACCTAGCACTAGGGGAATAGAATTAGAGACAGCTATTGCTAATTTAAATAATGGTGATGTTTTATTAATGGAAAATACAAGATTCGAAGATTTTCCAGATAAAAAAGAAAGTAAAAACGATTTAGAACTAGGTAAATATTGGGCTTCTTTAGGCGATATTTATATTAATGATGCTTTTGGTACTGCTCATCGTGCTCATGCTTCTAACGTAGGAATAGCTAGTAATTTAGATAGTGGTATTGGCTTTTTAATCGAAAAGGAATTGGATAATTTATTACCAGCTATCGATGATCCTAAAAGACCGTTTACAGTCATTTTGGGTGGAGCTAAAGTAAGCGATAAAATAGGAGTTATCGAAAATTTAGTTAAAATAGCTGACTATATTTTAATAGGTGGTGGTATGGCTTTTACCTTCTTAAAAGCAAGTGGTGTTGAAATTGGTAAATCATTATTAGATGAAGAAAATATTGAATTTTGCCAAAAAGTGTTAAATGAACACAAAGAAAAATTGATCTTACCGATCGATGTAATCACTGATTTAAAAGAACGTTTTATCACAGATATAACGAAAGAAGAAAAGGGATTGGATATTGGTCCTAAAACGGTTAAATTATTTAAACAATACTTAGATAACAGTAAAACTATTATCTGGAATGGACCAGTAGGCATGTTTGAAGAAGAAAAGTATAGCAATGGTACTAAAGGCATTTGTCAAATATTAGAAAACATCGATGCTATTAAAATAGCTGGTGGCGGTGATACAGCTAGTGCAATTAAAAACTTTGGCTATGAACAAGTTTTTACCCATATTTCTACTGGTGGTGGAGCAAGCTTAGAACTATTGGAAGGAAAAAAATTGCCGGGAATTGAAATAATAGATATAAAATAAAGGAGAAAAAATGATCGTAATTGGAAATTTGAAAATGTATATGACTTACGAAGATGTTTTAAATTATATTGAAAACATCGATCGCGATATCGTCTTATGTCCTACGGCTTTGTTTGTTCCATATTTTTTAAATCATAAATTTGCTGTTGGACTTCAAAATATCGCTACTAATGATCTTGGGGCTTATACTGGTGAGATTAGTGCTAGACAAGCTAAAGATATGGGGGTAACCTATACATTAGTAGGTCATAGTGAAAGAAGAACATATCAAAAAGAAACCGACGAAGAAATAAATGCTAAAGTGCTTCAAGGATTGCATAATGGTTTAAAAGTTGTTTTATGTATTGGTGAGAATAAAGGCGAAGATCGCAAGCAAAAATTGGAGTATCAGTTGTTAAATGACTTGAAAGGTGTCGATAATTTAGAAAATGTAATTATCGCTTATGAACCGATTTGGTGTATAGGAACGGGCATTACGCCTGCTAATGAAGAAATTGAAGCTACAATTAGCTTTATTCAAACAACATTAAACAAAATTTGTCAGCAAGGTGCTAAAATTTTATATGGTGGTAGTGTCGATAAAGACAATATAAAAACATTAAAAGAAGTAAAAAATTTATCGGGTTTTCTAATCGGAAAGGCTTCAACAGATTGCAAACAATTAAAAGAAATTGTCGATAATCTTTAGAACGACAATTTTTTGTTTTTTTCGACAAAATTAGCTAATATTTACTCTAGTAAATGGCTAATTAATATTATATAATATAAATACAGCAGTAATATAGAGGGAGAATTTATGAAAAATATAAGAGTTTTGATGATTGACGATAACGTCAAATTGATTGATGCTGTAAAGGAATATTTTAAAAATAACAATGATATTAATGTAGTATTAGAAGCCCATGACGGTTTAGAAGGTTTTGAAATAATAAAAAACAAGACAGATCAATATGACATTATTTTGTTAGATTTAATAATGCCTAAAAAAGATGGCATTTATGTTTTAGAACAAATGCAAAGAAATAATATCAATAAAAAAGTGATCGTTGAAACTAGTTATAATGCTAGTGAAGTAATTAGAGAAGTTTCAGAATATGATGTTAGTTATTTTGTTTTAAAACCATTTGATTTGGATGATTTAGAAAAGAAAATCTACGATGTTTTTAAAAGAAAGAATGAAAAGAGTATCGATTTTTATAATAGTAACTTACAGATCTCGATTAGTAAGTTGTTGCATGATTTAGGAATACCTTCTCATATTAAAGGTTATCAATTTTTAAGAGATGCTGTCAATATGATTTTTGAAAATCCTGAGATGATAGGTGGGATCACTAAAGAATTGTATCCGGAATTAGCAAGTAAATATAACACGACAGTATCGCGAGTTGAAAGATCGATTAGACACGCGGTTGAAGTTAGTTGGAATCGTGGCGATATCAAATTAATGGAAAATATTTTTGGTCATAGTGTGGATATCGATCGCGCTAAACCTACCAATTCAGAGTTTATTGTTACTGTTGCTGATAAATTAAAATTAGATTTTCATCAAGTCGGAATTTAACTTCGGCTTTTTTTGTCTTTTTATATAATAGAAAAATGGTTCAATTTAAGTAAACTATCTACCTTATGTTAGATCTGTTAACTATGATTAGGAGTGGTTGACTAACAACTTTTCACATTGTATAATAAATATATAAAAGCTGTTGCGATAATGAATTTATATAAAATCTATATCAAAAATATCCATTATTATCGTAATTGTAGGAGGAAAATTTGTGAAAATTTTAAAAAAAATTGGTAAAATATTGGCCGTCATAAATTCTTTTTTAATGTTTTTACTAATTATTATAGTTGTTTTACTTCAATCTGGTAAAAGTTTGATCAATCGTGAAAATTTATCTGATTATGTAAAAAATGCTGAGATTCTTAATATCGATTTAAATCAAGTTTTCAATCAAGAAGAATCTGGACAGACCTTAAGAGAAGAAATTTATCAATTAGGTTTGGATAACAATATACCAAAGAAAATTATGGATGATATATTGGAAAGTGAAGAATTAAATTTAATTTTAGGCGATTTTTTTAGCAAGATGATCGATTATCTGGTCAATGGTGGGGATCAACCTCAATTATCAGATGATGTAGTTAATAAAATGATCGTTGTGGCTAATGATTCATTAGATAATCATATAAATATTATAATAGATAAAGATCAATTAGATGAATATATTATTGAATATTGTGAAGATTTGCCAAAAATCATTCCAGAACGACAAGAAATGATAGGAAATCTACCGGTTTCTTCAATCAGAACTTTTTTAAATTTTAATGTCGGATATTTATATTTGATTTTAGCTATTTTATTTATTATTACAATTTTTTGTTTATGGTCTTTTTATAAACCATTAAAGTATTTAGCTATTCCAATGATCGTCGCTGGTGTTTTATTCGTTATTTTGGGTTCTATCAATAGTTTTATCAACAATATAATTATTTCGCAAATTGATAATATGGAAACATTACTTTCACCATTGATTACTATCCTACTTACAATTTGGTTTAAAATAGGTGTCTTATTTAGTTTTAGTGGGATATTTTTATTGATTATCTATATCGCTATCAATAGAATTGTTATCAATCATAAAAACTAGGTAGTATTTTCAAAGTCGGCAATATCGACGTTGTTCCAAGTTTCAAAAACGACATATAGAGTGATTATACCGCCGATTACGTTAAAAATAGATGCATATACTTGATGTTTAAAGGGAGCTTCTTGTACTCCTCTTTTTCTTTGGTATTGTTGATAATTTACATATAAACTATATATTACTGTCAACAAGAATAAAACTCGATTAAACAAATTAACATATCTATATTTATCGCCGAGTGGGTTTTTCTTGTTTTCGATCCGTTGCTTTTCGTCATAGAGCACAACAAATGATATTATTAAAGTAATAGCGAGCAAGGTTAAAATTATAAATTGTGCATTTATTGCTTCCAGATCTCTTTTCTTCATATTTAATTATATTATAAAATAAGCTTTTTATTAAAATACAAAATTATGTTTGTTTTATATTTTCGACAACAAAATTTTACTTTTTTGTAAAAATCAGAAATTTAAAAATAATGATTTTTTATTTTTTTGATTTTTTTCAAAAATTAACCGAAAATTAATATTGGTAGTTTTAACTTTTATATTAAAGAAAATTACCATTTTTTACATTTTTAATTAACCAAAAATTAATAATAAAATTATGAATTTATAAAATAATGGGTTTTTTAAGTTTTTAATTTTTTGTTAAAGTAAAATTTTATAAAAATTAAAAAAATATGAAATTTTGTTTGACTTTTTCGTAATATATGACTATAATTAATATTAGAAGGTAGAGGGAATGTTATGATTGATGTTGAAGAAAAAATTACAAACTTACAAGTTGTAAAAAGAAACGGTAAAAAAGTTGATTTTAACGGTTCTAAAATTGCTTTAGCTATTAAAAAGGGTTTTGATAGCGTAAATGAAATTGATGAAGAGACTGGTGAGAAATTAAAATATACAACTAAAGATATCAATGTCGTTTATGAAGGTGTGTTAAAAAGAATCGAAAAAGAATACGCTAATGAAGATAAAATAAAAATCGAGACAATTCAAGATATGATCGAAGAACAATTACAAAAAAAAGGTTACAACGATGTTTATGAAAGTTTCTCTGAATATCGCGAAAGAAGAAATTTATCACGAAAGATGTTTTCTGATGAAAAGCAATTACATAAATTTTTGAAAGCTATCGAGAGTTTAGGATTAAAATCAGCTCATGAAGAAGATGGCAAAAGAGAAAATGCCAACGTCGACGGTGATACCGCGATGGGAACAATGTTGCAATATGGTAGTACGGTTTCTAAGGAATTCTGTAAAGCTTATTTAATGAAATACAAATTTTCAGAAGCTCATGATAGTGGTGATATTCATGTTCATGATATGGATTTCTATGCAATGGGAACAACTACTTGTATGCAAATAGATTTAAGTAAATTATTTAAAACAGGTTTTTCGACTGGTCATGGTCATTTAAGAGCACCAAAGGATATTATGTCGTATAGTGCTTTAGCTGCCATTGCCATCCAATCTAATCAAAATGATCAACACGGAGGACAAAGTATACCAGCTTTCGATTATTATATGGCACCGGGAATTTTAAATACATTTAAAAAACAATTTAAGCAAACTATCTCAGATTTGCTAGATTACAGTGATTTTGGCAAATTTGTCAGTATGAATAGTATTGTTAAAGAAATCGATAAGTTAGAAAGTATTCAATTTGATATTAGTGATTTTTATCATTTTGCTAAAGAATCTTCAGAAGTCGAAAGATTATTTGCGGTTGCGTATGAAAAAGCTTTAGCTAAAACTGACCGTATAACATATCAAGCTATGGAAGCATTCATTCATAATTTAAATACGATGCATTCAAGAGCTGGTGCTCAAGTACCATTTTCTTCAATCAACTTTGGTACTGATATTTCCCCAGAAGGAAGAATGGTAGTCAAAAATTATCTATTGGCTACTGATGCTGGGTTAGGAAAAGGCGAAACACCTATTTTCCCAATCTCAATTTTTAAAGTTCGTAAAGGAACAAACTATGAAAAAAATGATCCTAATTATGATTTGTTTAAATTAGCTTGTAAAGTTTCAGCTAAAAGATTGTTCCCGAATTTTTCATTTATGGATGCACCATTTAATAAACAATACTATAATGGAGACTATACAACAGAAGTTGGTTACATGGGATGCCGAACTCGTGTTTTGGGTAATGTAGTCGATCCAGATAAAGCAGTTACACCAGGACGTGGCAATTTATCTTTTACAACGATCAATTTGCCAAGATTAGGTATTAAACATGGTCTAGTTGTTAATGATAAAACAGACTTAGATGGTTTCTTTAAAGAACTAGAAGAAAAAATGGATTTAGTTAGAGATCAATTATTAGAAAGATTTGAGTTTCAATGTACTAAGAAAGTATATAATTTCCCATTTTTATTAGGAAGTGGTGTTTGGCTTGATTCAGAAAAATTAAAACCTAATGATAGGTTACGTAAGGTATATAAACATGGTACTTTATCGATCGGTTTTATCGGTTTGGCAGAATGTTTGAAAGCTTTAGTTGGTAAACATCATGGAGAAGATGAAGAAGCTAGAAAATTAGGTTACAAAATCATCACTTTTATGCGTAAAAAATGTGATGAATATGCTAGTAAATATAATTTGAATTTCACTTTATTAGCTACTCCAGCTGAAGGCTTATCTGGTAGATTTACTAATATCGATCGTGCCATTTATGGAAAATTAAAAGGCATTACTGATCGAGATTATTATACTAATTCCTTCCATATCCCTGTTTATTATAATATTTCAGCCGCTGAAAAAATTCATGTTGAAGCACCTTATCATGCTTTGACTAATGCTGGTCATATTACTTATGTTGAACTAGATGGAGATACGACAAAGAATTTAGAAGCTTTTGAAAGTATAATCAGGCTTATGTATAAAGAAGGTATCGGTTATGGAGCAATTAATCATCCAGTCGATCGTGATCCAGTTTGTGGCTATACTGGTGTGATTGGTGATGTTTGTCCAGGCTGTGGCCGTCACGAATACGAAGGTGTTAGTGTTGAAACCATTAAAAATATGGATTTGACAAAATTTGGAAGATAGAAAGAAGGGAAAATAATGAAATACGAAGAAAAAAAAGTTGGCGAAGGTGTTAAATTTGAAAGAATTCGTCGTATTACTGGTTATTTAGCAGGAACTGTTGATCGTTTCAACAATGCCAAAAAAGCTGAAGAACATGATCGTGTTAAACATAGCACGAAAGATTTAGAAAGTGCTGCATAATGCAAATAAGATTGGCTGCGCCCCTTCAATTTGACAGTATTGTCGATGGTGAGGGAATTAGAACAGTCATTTGGACGCAAGGTTGTTCTCACCATTGCATCGGCTGTCATAATCAAGGAACGTGGGACTTCCAAGGTGGCTTTTTAGAAGATGTTGAAAGTGTAAAAAAGACAATATCTGATTTACAAGGCCAAGATGGAATAACTTTTTCCGGTGGCGATCCATTTTTTCAAGTTGAGCCCTGTTTAGAAATAGCCAAGTACTGCAAGGAACAAAACTTAAATGTTTGGTGTTATACAGGATACACTTTTGAACAACTATTAAAGTTAAATGATAATTTGGTTTTAGAATTTTTAAGTTATATCGACGTTTTAGTCGATGGTAGATTTATTTTACAACAAAGAAGTTTAGATTTAAAATTTAAAGGTTCTAGAAATCAAAGAGTTATCGATGTGAAACAAAGTTTAGCTAATAATGAAGTTGTTTTAATGCAAGGATATTGCGACGATGAAGAACCAATTTCAAAAACTACAATTTATTTGTAGTTTTTTATTTATAAATAAAATATTGCTTTTGATAGATAAATAATATATAATAAAAATATAGAAAGTAGGCGTAGTTAGATGTTAAAAAAAAGAAGTAAGTTAGCAAATAGCACACATGGGGGGGGGCATTTTATACCAAAGACTGTTTAATATTCAAACTATACCAATCATAGTCGCTATTTTTGTTGTTTTACTTAGTATTGCTTATTCTGCTTTTGGTACAACTTTAAATATTGGTGGAATTGCAGTTGATGTAAGAATAGAAGCTTATATAAGAGTCACAGGTATCTCGGTTGATTCTTATACTAATGCTGCGATATCTTCATATGAAGAATATAATGTTTCTAATATTTCGATGGGAGTTAACTTGCCTAATAGTGACTCTACAATTACCTATAAAGTAGATGTAACAAATTTTGGCAATGTCGAAATGGGAATTTTTGCTATAAATAATTTACCAAGTAACCTCGAATATGAGCTTAGTGGTTACACTTTACAAGATAAACTATGCAATAACAATCAATGTAGTTTAGGAATAAAAAAAGAATTTTATATAACGATAAAATATAAAGATGGTGGCTATAATGCCAGCAATACGACTTATGCCTTAAATTTAGATTTTGATTTTCGATCATTTTATACAGTCACTTATGCAGATTTTCCAACAGACCCTGGTTATCCTAAACAAGTTATAAGTGGCGGGGATTTAACTATAAACTTTATAGAATTAATTCCTAATGTTGAAGTTAAAGTTGGTGATTTGATCCTTGATCAAGATAGTTATACATTTGACCAATATAGTTTATATCTTTCAAATGTAACTGATAACATATTAATAACATATGCTGAACTAAAACCAGTATCGTTTGCTAAAGATTCATGGGAGATAATTGCTCAAGCGATTAAAGATGGTAATACAAGTGTATATAATGTAGGAGATACTAAAGAGGTAACAGTAGAAGGATATACTAATGGAAGTGAACAGACTTTTACAGTAAGAATAGTGAATATGTCAACTCCAGAAGAATGTAATAGTGAAGGATTTTCACAAACAGCGTGTGGTTTTGTAGTAGAATTTGTTGATATTATAACTGAACATAACGTGGATTCAACTGATACTACTGGAAGAGGTTGGCCAGGAAGTGAGATATATAGTTTTGTGAATGAAGATATATATAATGCTTTACCAAGTGATTTAAGAAGTGTTATAATAGATACTTATACAGTATCAGGTTATGGCCCAGGTGATAGTTCCAATTTTACCTCAACAGATAAATTATATTTATTATCTCCCACAGAATTATTTGGAATATCTATATCAGCCTATATTCCGGAACCAACTAATTGGTTAATTGATACAGCCGAAGCATTAACAAGACAATTAGATTACTATAATAATAACAACACAACTTCAGCTAGTAATAATGGTGAATCACAAAAGAAATTTCAAGGAAGTAGATCAGATTGGTGGTTACGTACGCCTTACGTTGGCGATTATCGCTATTTTTACTATGTCGATCTTTATGGTAAAGCGGGCTATTATGGTCTTGCTAATACTTTAGGCGTAGCTCCAGCTTTTAGAATAGGATAATAAAAAAACAAATAAGTATTTAACTATTTGTCTTAACTAAAGTTTATTTGCAGTTTTTATAATTCAAATTCATCTATTTTAGTATTATAATAATCAGTATTTCGATTGATTTCATATATATTTTGTATAGTTTCAAGCAAATTTTTATTATCTTGATTAATTAAATCAGATAACGATAAAATACCAATTAGTTTTTTATTCTTTTCTACTAACAATCTTTTAATCTTATGTTCCTTCATTTTTTCCAAAGCTTCTTCAATGGATGCATCATAAGAAATTTTAATAGGATCTATGGATAAATAACCAGCTATTTTGTCATCTTTATTTGCTAAAATTCTAGTTACAATATCACGATCAGTTAATACACCAATAATTTTATTACCTTGACTTATAGGAATAAAACCTATATCTTTTTCTTTCATAGTCTTAGCAACATCATAAATGCTATTATCCACATCTAAAACTATTAAATTTTTACTCATAATTTTTTCGATCATGTTATTCACCACTCTTATTATGTTTTAAATAAATAGATTTATACATAAAATATATTGGTGGTATGATGCGAAGACGAATAAAATTAAAAAAAAAGCAAAGAAAGATAAATAAATTAATTTTGATTATATTTATCTTTGTTATCCTTATATTTTTATCCTTAAAATTTATCAGTTTAAAAGCTAATCCTGTTTTATTAGAATATGCTGAGATGGAATCACGAAAATTGGTCAGTATTGTTATAAACGATGCTATTAATAAAAATATAACCGAAAATATCGATATCGAGGAATTGTTTATCATTACAAAAGAAGAAGATGAAATAAAATCAATCGATTTTAATCCGATAACAGTTAACAAAATATTGACTGAAACAACAGCTTTAATTCAAAGTAACTTAAAATATTTGGAGCAAGGAAAAATAGAATTACTAAATTTGACCACTAATGCTTTAATGGATTATAATCAAAGCAAATTAAAGCAAGGTATTATTTATGAAATACCAAGTGGAGTTATATTTGGTAATTCTTTTTTAGCAAATGTTGGTCCTAAAGTTCCCGTTCGTTTTAGTTTGGTTGGCGATATTGTCAGTTATGTAAATACAACGGTAACCGATTATGGTATCAACAATGCATTAATTGAGGTCAATGTAGTTTTAGACTTATCTTTTCAAATAATATTACCGTTCATCACTGATAAAACTAGTATAAACACCACAGTTCCCGTGGCTTTAAAGCTTATTCAAGGGAATGTTCCAAGTTATTATTTGAATGGTTTAAATCAAAATTCACCATCGATCGCTTTACCTATAAATTAAGTCATTTTAGATTGTATAAAAATATGATATGTGCTATACTACTTAATAGGTGAAGTAGAATGAAAAAGAAAAAAGTAAAGATTCATTATGGAAAAATTATCGTTTTTATTATCGCAGTTTTGTTGGTTGCAACCCTTTGTTTTTTCTTGTTAAAAGGTCTTTTTAAAGGTGTACAAAATATAGTCAGTAAGGATGTGATGTATACTGCTTCTACTGAACTGTCGATCCCTTTATATGATATGAACTATAACGAAGTGGATCAGTTAACTCGTGGCACAAAGGTAACAATTTTGAAAGATAATATTAAAAACAATGACTTAGATTATTACAAAATAAATTATGAAAAAAATGATTATTATGTTTTAAAAGAAAACTTAGTCAGTGAAGAAAACAAAGCTGTTAAAGAAGAAGAAATGTTTGTTAGAACTGCCTTAACATTATATGAAAATTCTGATGACATAAAAATTCTTGGCATGATAAATAAGGGAAGTAAATTACAGATAACAGGTTATAATTATTTAGAAAATGATGGTTCTGTTAATATGTATAAAGTAAAATATGGCAATCAGGAAGGATATGTTTATGGTAAATATCTTGTTAGTACTGAAGATTTAGCCTTGGCTAATTATGACGTTGATGGAAGTTATCAAATTCATGTCAATCGAGGTGATTCATGGGGTGGTGGTGATGCGGCTAATTTAGATTATTATCCATATGAAAAACCAAAGTTTGAAAACAATGTTATGCCTGATGAAGTAAGAGCTTTATATATGAATTCGTCAGTTGTTTATAATGTCGATGAATATATTAAATTAGCTAAGAGCTCTGGAATCAATGCGATAGTTGTAGATATTAAAGATGATACTAGTCCAGCATATCCAGCTAAAGCTATGGAACAATATTCACCAACTAATTATAAATATGCTGTAAATAGTTATGATGAATATAAAGAAGCTATCCAAAAAATAAAGGATGCTGGATTATATGCTATCGGTAGAATAACTGTTTTTAAAGATAGTTATTACTCTCAAGATCATCCGGAAAACACTATCATCGATACCCAGACAGGTAAATCATATAATCATGATGGCTCTTATTGGCCAAGTGCTTATAAACGTCATGTTTGGGAATTTAATGTCGCATTAGCGATCGAATCAGTTGAAGAAATCGGTTTTAATGAAATCCAATTTGATTATGTTAGATTTCCTGATCGGGTTGGATCTTTAGAAACTTCCGGTCGAATTAGTTATAATAATACCTATGACGAAGAAAAAGCACAGGCTATCCAAAGATTTGTCATGTATGCATGTGATGAAATCCATAAACATGGCGCTTATGTATCGATCGATGTTTTTGGTGAATCAGCGCATACTTATGTAACGGCTTATGGACAATATTGGGCCGCTATCAGTAATATCGCTGATGTTATAAGTGGTATGCCTTATCCAGATCATTTTACAGCAACTGAATATGGATTTAAGACACCTGTTTGGACTATTCCTTATGATTTGTTATATTTATGGGGAAATGAATTTGTCATGAAAAGACAATCAGAAATCCCAACACCAGCTATCGTTCGTACTTGGATTCAAGCTTATGATACTAGTAAAAGTCCAGCTACACATTATGGTCCTGATATGGTAAGTAAAGAAATTAGTGGATTATATGATGCAGGATTAACCGGTGGTTTCATGACTTGGAATGGTGGCTCTAGTTTATCTAAATATAATGAAATATCTAGTGCTTTTGGAAAGGACTACTAAAATGAAAAAAATTATTTTAGATGATACTGAATATATTTTAGAAAAAGAATATAAAAATGGTTTTGATTTAGAGCAATTAAACAACAAATACACTGATTATTTTAAAAATTATGATTATATCTTAGGTGATTGGGCATATAATAAGCTAAGATTAAAAGGTTTTTGCAATAAAAACAACAAGTTATTTAACAGCATAAATGATTATAGCAAAATTGATGAATACATCAAAGAAATCTGTGCTTATGAATGTAAATATTTCATCATCAAGAAAAAAGTTTAAAGTGTTTCCTATTAAAAGGACACTTTTTTTAAATTGTGTTATTAAGAATAAAAAGATTTTACAATTATAGAAAAAAATGATAAAATTATTATAGGTGATAAAGATGGAGCATAGTGAACTAACAAGTATTTATAATTCTTATCATGATAAAGTTTCTGAATTAGGGAGGTTACTTTGAATTAGATAATAAAAAGTTAGTGGTAGAACAACTAAAACAAGAAACTAATAGTGTTGACTTTTGGAATGATCCTGATCATGCCACTACGATTATTGAAAGATTAAACTCTTTAAATAAAATAATTGAAAGAATCGATAATTTAACAAATAAAATAAACTCTAATTTAGAAATGCTTGAGTTTGACGATGCGGAAATGAACGAACTAATAATCAATGATATTGATCCTATTAAAGCAGAATTAAATGATCTAGAGATTTTTACTTTACTAAATGGACCATATGATCGTTTTGATGCCGTATTGGAGATTCATCCTGGTGCTGGTGGTACAGAAAGCTGTGATTGGGCTAATATGTTATATCGAATGTATACTCGCTGGTGCGAAAAAAAAGGTTATAGTTATGAAATAATCGATGAACAGAAGGGTGAGGAAGCTGGCATTAAAAGTGTTGTCGTGATGATCCATGGCATTAATGCATATGGTTATTTAAAAAATGAAAAAGGAGTTCATCGCTTGGTTCGAATTTCACCTTTTGATTCTAATGCAAGACGCCATACATCATTTGCCTCAGTTGACATTATGCCTTATATCGACGATGCTGATATAGATATCGAAATAAAGCCTAACGATATTAGAATCGATGTTTATCGAAGTACAGGCGCTGGTGGTCAAAGCGTAAACACTACTGATTCTGCGGTCAGAATTACTCATATACCGACTAAAATTGTAGTTACATGTCAAAATGAACGCAGTCAAATTCAAAATAAAGAAAAAGCATTGGAAATTTTAAAAAATAAATTATATCAATTAGAAATAGAAAAAAAAGAAAAGGAAATCAAAGCGTTAAAAGGCGAGCAAACGGATATTAATTTTGGTTCTCAAATTAGAAATTATGTCATGCATCCTTATTCTTTAGTTAAAGATTTACGAACTAATGTTGAAACTAGTAATGTCGATAAAGTTTTAGATGGAGATATTGACTTGTTTATCAATAGTGGATTGAAAGGAATTAGGTAATATGTTGTTTAAAAAGAAAAAACCAGCTGTCACAAAAAAAAGAAGTGGCTTGGTCGATTTTACAGTTTTATTAATCGGTTGTACGCTTTCGGCTTTATCGTTTAATTTATTCTTGTTTCCCAATAATATTGCTGTTGGTTTTAGTGGTTTATCGACTATTTTTAATAATCTATTTGGAATAAGACCATCATTGTTTTTGTTGATTAGTTATATTATAATTTTGATTTTTAGTTTTATTATTCTAGGAATTGAATCAACTAAAAAAGCGATTGTCGCTTCTGTTTTGTATCCTTTATTGGTCGAAGCAACCTCTTATCTTACAGTTTATATTGATGTTAGTAATATTGAAAAAATAGTCTTAGTTTTCTGTGGTGGTTTATTAAGTGGCTTTGGCTCAGGACTTTCTTACAAAGTTGGCTATTCGACTGGAGGTTCTGATGTAATAAGTTTAATTTTTAATAAGTTATTTAAAAGACCGATGGGTACTTGTAATATTATTACTAATACCATTATCATATCTTTTGGTTTCTTAGTCTTTGGTTTATCGACTGTCATTTATTCTGTAATAGTAGTTTATTTAATGAGTATTGTTATTGATAAAGTTATGATTGGTATTTCTCAGTCTAAAACATTTCAAGTTATTACAGAAAATGAAACAGATGTCAAACGTTTTTTGTTGAGCAAGTTAAGCCATGGTGTGACAATTTTAGATGGTCGTGGCGGATATACAGGAAATATAACTAAATTAATTATGTGTGTAATTCCAACTAGAGAATATTTTGCTGTTAAACAAGGAATTTTAAGTATCGATCCTAAAGCTTTAATCATGGTATCCGATGTTTATGAAGTTATAGGAAATAAGTAAGGAGAATGATAAATGAATTTAATTAAAATGATCAACGTTGAAAAAACGTACAAGACCGGCGTTACGGCAATATATGATTTAAATCTGACGATCGAAAAAGGTGAATTTGTCTTCGTCATCGGGGCAACTGGCTGTGGGAAATCAACTTTGATAAAAATGCTATACCGCGAGGAAAAACCAACAAGTGGTACCATCAATATAGGTGGGATTAACGTTAGTAAATTAAGAAATAGAAACGTATATAAAATCAGAAGAAAAATCGGTGTAGTATTTCAAGATTTTAAATTATTACCTAAATCGACTGTTTATGAAAATGTTGCTTTTGCCTTAGAAATCTTTGGTTTACCTAATTCAGAAATTCATGAAAAAGTTTTAAAATCTTTAGAATTGGTCGGATTAAAACATAAAGCTAAAAACTATCCTAATCAATTATCAGGAGGAGAACAACAAAGAGTAGCAATAGCTAGAGCGATAGTAAATGGCCCTAAGTTGTTAATTTGTGATGAACCGACTGGTAATTTAGATGAACGAACAAGTATGGAAATAATGAAAGTCCTTGAAGAAATCAACAAGTTAGGTACTACTATTATCATGGTGACACACGATACAGAAATTGTAAACAAATTAAAGAAAAGAGTCATATTGTTAGACTCTGGTAGAATTGTTAAAGACTATAAGGAAGGAGAATACGTACATGAAAACATTTAGGGTTTTAGGGCGCAATATCCGTGATGCTTTTAAAAGTGTATTTCGTAATTTTTCTCTTTCTTTAGCTTCGATTGCTTGCATTATTATTACTTTATTAGTTGTATCGATTGCTATAATTTTATCATTTAATGTTAATAATTTTGCTAAAAATGTCGAAAAAGATATGACGATCGTCGCTTTTTTGGATAGAGATGTTACATTAGAAAGAATCGAAGAAATAAAAGATGAAATTAATGTTATCAATTATGTTGAGACTTTTGTTTTCAAAGATAAAATGACAACAGCAGAAGAAATGATGGAAGGAAGTAGCGATTTTAACAGTCTTTTAGGAAAGTATAATGATCGTGAGAACAACCCATTGTTAGATTCCTTCCAGATAAAAGTAACTGATATCAATAAGATTGATGAAGTTGCAAAACAGATTCAACAAATCGAAAATGTTAATGATGTTAAGTATGGCGAGGGAATGGTCGATCAGTTAGTATCAGTTTTTGATGTTGTAAAAAAAATTAGTTATGGCGTAGTAATTGCTTTAGTTGTTGTTACGGCATTCTTAATTTCTAATACGATTAAAATTACGATATTTTCTCGTAAAAGAGAAATCGAAATTATGCGTTTGGTTGGTGCATCTAACACTAATATTAAAATTCCATTTATTTTTGAAGGATTGTTTCTTGGATTACTAGGTTCAATTATCCCAATTTTAATAACTATTATCGGTTATGATGCTTTATATAGTTCTTACAATGGACAAATTGTTTCACCATTTATCCAGTTGATAGTACCGTTACCGTTTACTTATTTTGTTTCATTAGTTTTAATGGCAATCGGTATTTTAGTGGGAATGTTTGGATCTTGGCGTGCCGTAAGAAAATATTTAAAAATATAAAAATCTAGTGATTTTAAAAGGATTTAACTCCTTTTTTTTCATATATAACTAATGGATAAACTCATAGATTTTTTTGTTCATCATATAGACAAACAAAAGTATGTTTGGTATAATTTAGGAAGGTGAAATTATGGATTTAGCTAATATAAAAGGGATAGGTCCCAAAACTCTTAATACTCTAGGAAGACTTGGTATTAATAATACCTATGATCTATTGACATATTATCCTTTTCGTTATAATTTTATTAAAAGAAGCGATATAGATAAACTTGAACAAGATGATCCGATAATTATCGATGGGATAGTTGAAACAAACGCAGTGGTTGTATATCTTAGAAACCATAAAGATAAAATGTCTTTTAAGTTGAAGACATTTGCTTTTTTGATGAATGTTGCTATTTTTAATCGAGGTTTTTTAAAAAACAAAATAACTGCTGGTACAAAAATTACTGTCATTGGTAAATATGATAAAAAAAACAATACGGTTGTTGCTAGTGATATTAAGTTTTCTTTATTGGGTAACGAGATTAAAATAGAGCCCATTTATCACGTTACGACTGGAATTAATAGTATCCAAATTAATCATTTGATAAGTTTAGTCGATATTGATATAGTTGACTATTTACCGTCATATTTATCTTTAAAATATGGCTTTAAGGATAAAAAATTTTGTATTAAACAGATCCATAATCCTTATAATTGTGAAACTTTAAAGCAAGCTATTAACAGATTAAAGTATGAAGAATTATTTGTGTTTATGTTGAAAATAAACTATTTGAAATCAAGAAAAGTTCAACAGGGTCTAGAAAGGACAGTTTCTTTTTTAAAAGTTCAAGAGTTTATTGCAAAATTACCATTTCATCTTACCAGTGATCAAATAAAAGCAGTCGATGAAATATACGGTGATTTAACTAGTAGTCGAAGAATGAATCGTTTATTGCAAGGTGATGTTGGTAGTGGTAAGACGATCGTTGCTTTTATTGCACTTTATATAAACTATTTAGCAGGTTATCAGGGAGCTTTAATGGCACCAACAGAAATATTAGCCAAACAGCATTACAATAATATTGTTAAGTTATTACCTGATCTTAATGTTTGTTTATTGACAGGCAAATTAAAAGTTAAAGAAAAAAGAGAGATATATTCAAAATTAGAGGATGGTAGTGTCGATATAGTTATTGGTACTCATGCTTTGATTAGTGAAGATGTGAAATATAGTAATTTGGGTTTGGTAATTACGGATGAACAACATCGTTTTGGGGTTAATCAACGAAGTGATTTAAAGAATAAAGGAATTATGCCCGATGTTTTATATATGAGTGCGACTCCTATTCCAAGAACCTATGCGATAACTTTGTTTGGTGATATGGATATTTCTAGTATTAAAACTAAGCCAAGTGGTCGCAAAGATGTCATTACTTATTTAAAGAAAGAAAAAGAGATTTCTGATGTTTTAACAATGATGTTGGAACAATTAAAAAAAGGTCATCAAGTTTATGTTATCGCACCATTAATTGAAGAAAGCGATAAAATAGAATTAGAAAACGTAATAAAATTGCAAGATAAAATGAATTTAGCTTTCGGTAAATACTTTACAGTTGATGTGATGCATGGCAAATTATCTAATCAGGAAAAGGACAGTGTAATGCAGAGATTTAAAAACAACGAGATTAATATTTTAATTAGTACAACTGTCATCGAAGTTGGTGTTGATGTACCTAATGCGACGATGATGGTAGTATTCGATAGTTATCGTTTTGGTTTGTCCGCACTTCATCAGTTGCGAGGTCGTGTTGGAAGAAACGATTTGCAATCATATTTTATAATGATTAGTAATGAAGAAGCCGAAAGATTAAATATTTTAACGAAAACTAATGATGGCTTTAGTATTAGTGAGGCGGATTTCAAATTGCGAGGTAGTGGTGATTTATTTGGTGTTAGACAAAGTGGTGACATGCAGTTTAAATTAGCTGATTTAAGAAAAGATTATAATTTGGTTGTTAAAGCTAAAGAAGATAGTTTAGAATTTCTAAATAATCATGATCCTAAATATCAATATATTTATGATGATATAGTGAATGGTTTAGATTATTTAGATTAATATGTTGTTAAATGTCTTGACAATTAGGCACTTCTTATTTATAATTATAATTGCGTGGTATCCACGCTTGAGTCTCTTACTGTAATATGATGTGAGTTGGCTCAACCAAACCCCCTGAAGCTAGGCGAAAGCCTAGCATTTTTTTGTGTATAGCTAGTATTTATAAGGTTTTGTGAACAAGTTGGGAATGAATTTTATAAATTCAGTTGAAATTGCTAATTTTTTTTCGATAAAAAATGATATAATTCTATTAGTAAAGTTGAATTAGATTTTTTAAAATTATCAAATCAAAAACCTGATGGATTTAGTGATGTAGAATTACTATTTTAAAAAAGAAAAACTAATTAGTAGAATTTTTCTATGGAACAAGCGGTAACAAAGAATGTGATATTGTGGATGAGGAAAATAATGTTCAAATAGGAATTGTCATAGAATTCAAAAATAGAATATTTAATATAGTGTATAGAATCAGAAATATCTTCATCTGTATTTTTTCTAATCATATGTAACATCCGGTTGTTGTGTTAACCACTTAAAATAAAGGTCAAGAAAAAAAGATGATTTTATTCATCTAATTTGTATAAATTAAATAGATATTCATCTAATTTTTTACCATTTAATTGTAAAATCTCCATTTCTATATTTTTATCTATATTAGGTATAGAGAAGTTTTTAATATATTTTTTCTGGAAACATTTATAATTACCAGAAATACTATAACTTGTATTTTCTATATAATATTTCATAACTTTAGAATTTAGTATTTTTAATAATAACATTTTATTATATGGAAAATTAGTTATACAATAACCATTTGATAAAAGAGCCTCATTATTTGGACAATCCATAAATTCTGGCAAACTATTAAATGTAGAAAAAATAATTTTGTCATCAAACAAATTTAATCCCTGCGCTCTACCATAAATATACCAAGGAGTTATAATTTTACCTTTTTCTTTTTTTTCTATTAAAGTTTTATTATCTTCAAAATATTTATAGCACAATGGAAATAATTTTTTTAATTTTTCTATATCGTAAATAGATGATTTGCCATGTTTTATTTCATATGGAAAAATTATTCTTTCTATTTTTTTAGTTGCCTTATATTTAGAAATTTTAATGAATGGTTTGGTTATCTCTGGTTCTATATAATATATAATATTATCAATACTTTTAAAATATAATTTTTTGTCTTCATCATATCCGTCTAATATAAATAACTTATCTCTTAAAGTTGCAATACCAGTTTTTATAAACGAATCAATTTTATTATATGATTCAATTTTTCTAATGTTATTAATTGTATTGTTATTTGATAAAATCCAACAATCATCATCTAATTCATCAATTTTTTTTGTTTTGAAATTAATATTTTCTAAGATGTTATTAATGTTTTTAGTTTTCTTTACTTGAGCATATTTAATTGTTGTATTATTTTTAGTTAAGAAAACAATAGAGTTATATGTTAAAACAGGAGAAAACACAGTATTATCTTTAAAATCAATGATAGTATTTAATAAATTATTATTTTTTATGTATTGTCTTAATTTTTTGGCAGATTTAATATGAAGAAAATTATTTGGAATAATATATCCAATTTTTCCTGTATCTGATAAATTTATTGAGCTTTTTTCAATAAAAACATAGAAAATGTTGAAAGTGCCTTCTTGAGTTGATTCATAACTATTTTTTAATAAATTTATATACTCATCTTTTAGATCATGATTGTTAATATAAGGCGGGTTTCCAATTATATAGTCAAATTTATTAACTTTAAAAATATTTTTCCAGTCACTAAATAAACTATCACAGCATTTTAAATTAAAACTATATTCTTCATTATCTTCATCATTTATGATAGCATATAATGATATCAATACTTTAACTCTTTCAATATTTTCTTTTTGTAAATCTATTCCGTATAAATTGTTTTTAATAATATTACTAATTGAAATATTAGTTAAACTTTTTATATGTTTTATGGTGGAAATTAAAAATATTCCGCATCCACAAGAAGGATCAATGATTTTTGTATTTTCATTAAAACTTGTAATAGTATTTTTAACAATGTAATCAGCTATAAAATCTGGAGTAAATACTATACCGTTTTCAGTTTTTTCTTTTTCATTAAATAAATTTTCAAAAAATTTGTCTAATGAATCAATAGTTTTAATATTAAAATTATTTTTTAAAGTTTCTAAAATATCAGAATTAACGATATTAATTCTATTTTGAATAATTCTATTTTTTATATCTGAAATATTATTGTTATTTAAAAATAATTTGATGGCAGCGTTTTCTATATCTACAATAGAGTAAGAATGTAAAAGTTTTGATATAATATTGTTTTTCATTTATGCACCATCCTTATATACTAATTATACATTAAAAAAAGATATTTTTATTAAATAACTGTCAAATAATTTAAAAAAAATACAAAAAATGTTAAAATATATTAAGAGGTTGCTTTTATGAATATAGAAAATTGTATGTCAATAATAAAAAAAGAAATAGAATTATGTATTTCCACAGGAGAAAATGAGGGGAAAATTTTTGGTAATGGATCATTAGCGAAAGAAAGTTTGATAAGATCATCTAGATTAATAGGATATTTGCACGAATGTGTAAAAGAAGAATTAGTTAGGAATAAAGTAAAATCCGGAAATATTTTTCCTCCGTTGGGTCGCTCTAATCCAGAAGTCAAAATAACAGGTTTTTTAAAACAAAAAGATCAGGATGTAACAGTAATTCCCTCTAATGTTGAAAAAGAGGAAATCGTTGTTGATTGGGGTCCTTTGAAGCATGAAAATAAAAAAGACATGTTTGGAATTGAATATACATCTAATTGTCTGGTAATAAATATAAGAAGTCAGCTTAGTAGTTTGGCGAAAAATGCCGATACACTATTTGAAAGAACATTTGCAGAAGCTATGAATTTACACACAATTTATAAAAGTATTGTTTTAGGTGAGGTATATCTAATTCCTGTTTATGAATATAATGAGTCTGATGCTAAGAATAATATTGTATCTTTTTCAAATAGAAAAACAAATTTAGCAAAATATATAAGTTTCTTTTCTGCAATTAATAACAGATTAAATAAAGATGATGATGAGTATAAATATGAAAGATGCGCACTTTTAATAGTTGATTTTTCAAAAGAAAAACCGGTAATATATAATACAACTGATGAACTAAAAAAAGATGGATTAATTGATAATGACTTTGATTTAGAATTAGAAGATATTTCGTTCTTATCATTCGCAGAGGATATATTAAAAAAATATGGAGAAAGATTTGAATTATCAAATATAATAGATAGTGAATAATGAAAAAGATGATAAAATAGGATACGCTTGGAAATTATAAATGCTGAAAAATAAAAGCGAAATTTTACTTGCTGTTAAATTGGGTTATGGAATTATGATGAGAAAAGTCAGTGATGACTTTTTTATGGTATAATAATTAATTACAAAGGTGATATTATGGCAACAGCAAGTCAGTTTATAAAACGAATAAATAATTATAAAAAATGTATGAGAATATTAAACTGTGCAAATTATGTATATTTGGATGAAATAGATAATTTTGAATTTAAGAAAATAAGCAAATATAATAAGTCAAAAAATTTGTATATCAAAATTACTCATGATTTTAGATTAGTTAATGAACTTATAGAAAAACAAGATTTATTAAATGCGGCCACAATTTTAAGAACTTTATATGAAAATATTATTTATATAATAGCAAAATCATATGATAAGAAACTTAATATAACATTAGATACAGTTTCAAGAGATTTAAGATCAATCTTAGAATTTAATTGTAAAGAAATTTTTACAGATTATTTTGAAAAAGAAGATTTCAATGAAATTTATAAATACCTTTGTAAAATTATTCATCCATCCAGTATGAAGGAATTACTGTCATATATGAGTGAAACTATAAAGTATAAAAATTATTTATTAGGTAATTTAAAATACATAATGTTAGTAATAGAATACATGTATTTGAATTTTTTAAATAAAAAAATAGGTAATGAAGAAAGTAAATTTAATTTAAATTTTATTGATTTGAGTACATATGTAAATTTGATAAATATTAGTCATTTTATTAATGAGTTTAAAGATAATAAAAGCTTTATTAAAAGATATTTTTATTATGATACAAATAATAAATATATAACTGAAAATCAAGAAAAACTAAACATAGTATATAAATCGTTAATTAACAAAAAAGAACTAGTTGAAAAGGCCATAAAAGATTTGACAAATACTTTAGATAAACAAATAAATGAAAGCAAATATAAGGAGATTATAAGTAAAATATTAAGTGGTAAATAATAGGTATATGACAAGATAGGTAAAATAGGGTATTTTACGCTAAATATAGCAAACGATAAAACAATAATAATGCAAAATATAATAGAAAATTAACAGTTATCAAATCCCTTGGATGAAATAAAAGGCCCATTTTAATTTATCGCCCATTTCAAACATGAATTATAGTAATTTTGATAACAAAATATTAATAGGCCCTCATTTACTTATAAGATAGCTTATGATATAATTTATATAATTGGAAGTGATAGTATGTTTAAAAAAAGGTTTAAAAAATCAAAGCCATCATTGTTGAAAAGTTTTTATTATGCTTTTCAAGGTATTAAAGTTAATATATTAACCGAAAGAAATTTAGCTATTCACTTTTGTGCCATGTTATTGGTTATAATATTTGGATTTATATTTAAAATTAGTTCAACAGAGTGGTTGATATGTATTTTGCTATTTGGTTTTGTCATTACTTTAGAACTTATGAATACAGCTATCGAAACTACGATTGATATTTGCAAGCCAGAAATTAATCCTAAAGCTAAGTTAGCCAAAGACACATCAGCTGGTGCAGTATTGGTTGTAGCAATCGTTGCTGTTATTATAGGAATAATAATTTTTGCGCCAAAAGTTATAGATGTAATAATTAGATAGAAGGTGTTTAATGATCGATCAAACTATTTTTAGAGCTTATGATATAAGAGGTATATATGACGAACAAATCACCATAGAAACGGCTTATATTTTAGGAAAAAGCTTTGGTAGCTATGTTAAATTAAGAGGCAAAAATGATGTTCTAGTTGGCTATGATAATAGGCTATCTTCACCTGTTTTAGCTGATAATTTGATTAGAGGGTTATTAGAAAGTGGGGTTTCTGTCACTAATTTAGGTTTAGTCACCACACCGATGTTTTATTTTGCAAGACAACATTTAAATAAATGGGCAGCTATGATGATAACGGCTTCACATAATCCAAGCAATCATAATGGATTTAAAATTTCTTTTGACGAAAACGGAAATGCTGCTGGAGATGAAATTATCGCTTTTAGAGATTTTACTAATAAAGGGAAGTTCCTTACCGGTGTTGGCAAATTGCACACATATGATATTAAAGATGAATATGTTAATTTGATTGTCGATAATTTAAAGATAAATAAAAATATTAAAGTTGTTTTTGACTGTGGGAACGGAACCGTATCTGTTATCATAAAGGAAATATTAGATAAGTTAAATATAACTTATGATTTATTGTATTGCAATAGTGATCCTACTTTCCCTAACCACCATCCCGACCCATCAGTTAGCGAAAATTTAGTTGATATTCAAAAACGAGTAGTTGAGTTAGGATATGATATTGGCGTTGCGTTAGATGCCGATGGTGATAGAGTTAGAATTATCGATGAAAAAGGTAATCTTGTCAATTCTGATGTTTTCATGATTATTATGTATCGTTATTTGAATGATAAGTTAAAAAATAGAAAAGCTTTGTATGACGTTAAATGCTCTAAATCATTGATCGATGAATTAGATAAGTTAAAAATTGATCATATCATGTATCGTACTGGCAATTCATATATGTATCGTAAATTTCATGAACAAAAATTAGAATTTGCTGGTGAATATTCAGGGCATATGTGGTTTGGCGACCGTTTCTATGGTTTTGACGACGGTTTATATGCTGGTCTTAGAATGATCGAAGTATTGTCAAACATGGATAAAAATATGTCAGAATTATATAATAATATCAATATTTATTACTCTACTGATGAATTGAAAATAGACACTACCGAAGAAAAAAAATATAAAGTAGTTGACGAAATAAGAAAATATGCTATTAGTAAAAATTACAAATTTAATGATATCGATGGTGTTAGAGTTGAATTTGCTGATGGTTGGGCGTTAGTTAGATATTCAAATACTGGACCTGTGATAAGTGCTAGATTTGAAGCAAACAGTAACGATCGTTTAAAAGAAATCAAAGATGAATTTATGGAAATAATCAATAAAATGATATAACTTATTCAAAATGAATAAGTTTTCATTTGCTTAAAATTATATAATATAGTATAATCATATAAGAAAAACGGGAATATAATAGAAAAGGTGAATTTATGATAGAAAGATTAAAAACGATAGAAGAAAGATATAATCAGATTAATAATGAACTAACAAATCCTGAAATAATTACCGATATAAAAAAGACAACTGAATTATCCAAGGAACAAGCTAGTTTGCAAGAAGCTTATGATGCATATCAAGAATATAAAAATTTAGTATCTGATATTGAAGCAGCTAAAGAATTAGTTAAAGATCCAGAATTAAGTGAATTTGCTAAAGAAGAATTAGAAACTAATCAAGTTAAATTAGAACAATTAATTAAAGATATTGAAATATTATTGTTACCGAAAGATCCTAATGACGGAAAAGATGTTATTGTTGAAATAAGAGGAGCTGCTGGTGGTGACGAAGGAAATATCTTTGCTGGTGATTTATTTGATATGTATAAAAAGTTAGCTGAAAAAGAAGGTTGGAAGATCGAAATTGTCGAAGAAGAAAAATCGGAAGCAGGAGGTTATACTTTAATCAGTTTTATCGTAAGAGGAGAAAACGTTTATTCAAAATTGAAATATGAATCAGGGGCTCACCGTGTTCAAAGAGTTCCAGTAACAGAAACTCAAGGACGTGTTCACACTTCAACTGCGACTGTTTTAGTTATGCCAGAAGCTGAAGAGTTAGATTGTGATTTGGATATGAACGATGTTAGAGTCGATATTACAAGAAGTAGTGGTTGTGGTGGTCAAGGTGTAAACACGACTGATTCGGCAGTAAGATTAACGCATATTCCAACTGGCATAGTCGTTTATTCTCAAACCGAAAGAAGCCAAATAAAAAACAAGGAAAAAGCTATTAGGATATTACAGACTCGTCTTTATGATTTAAAAATGCAAGAGCGAGAAAAAGAACTAGGTGAAGAAAGAAAAAGTAAAATTGGAACTGGTGATCGTTCCGAAAAAATTAGAACATATAATTATCCACAAAATAGAGTTACTGATCATCGTATAGGTTTTACTTTAAATACACTAGATCGTGTTATGCAAGGTGATATTGATAAAGTTATCGATGCTTTAATTACTGAAGATCAAAATCGTAAATTAAGAGGCGAATAATTTGACCGAGCTCGAATATTTAAAAAAATATTTGCCTAACGATAAACTAGAGGAAGGGATACGAAAATATAATCTAGGCATTCCTGTTCAATATATTGTTGGCAATGTCGATTTTTATGGCAATATTATCGAAGTAAACAAAAATGTTTTAATACCTAGATTTGAAACCGAAGAATTGGTTGATCGCACAATTAAAAGATTAAAAAATAAAACCAATTTAGATATTGCCGATTTAGGAACTGGTAGTGGTTGTATAGCTATTGCTTTAGCTAAAAATTTAGATTGTCATATCGATGCTGTCGATATTTCAAAAGAGGCTTTAGAGGTAGCTAAAAAAAATGCTATTAATAATCAAGTTAGTATTAATTTTTATTTAGGCGATATGCTAACACCGTTAAATAAAAAATATGATTTAATTATCAGTAATCCACCATATATTGCCCATGATGAAGAAATAATGAGTATTGTTAAAAATAATGAACCACATATAGCTTTGTATGCTGATAATAATGGGCTATATTATTATGAAAAGATCTTATCTAATTGTAACAAATATCTTAACAAAAATGGTTTAATCGCTTTTGAAATTGGTCATAATCAAGCTGAGATAATAAAAAGAATAGCTTATCAATACTTAGATTGTGAAGTAGTTGTCGAAAAAGACTTACAAAAAAAAGATCGGTTTATTTTTATTAGTTTAAAAAATTGAGTTGTTTTAGGGGGAAAAGATGAAGAGAATTTTTATTATTAATAGTAAAGCAGGTAATGGGAAGGCCGCTTTAATTAGCTCTTATATTCATGATTCATTTTATTTGGATGACGATATAACCATTATTCATACTGACGATAAGATAAGTACTATTAATGTAGCTAGATACTATAAGAATTGTAATGCGGTTATTTATAGTGTTGGTGGTGATGGTACTTTGAATGATGTCGTAAATGGTCTATCTGGTGGACAGGCTTATCTTGGAATTATTCCTTGCGGTAGCGGTAATGATTTTATCCGTAATATCGATGATAAGACAGATAAAATTGATCTAGGGAAAGTTAATGACCGTTATTTTATTAATATTGTTTCCTTTGGCATCGATGCTGAAGTAGCTAACAAGGTCAACCAATTAAATAAAAATGGTGGCTCTAAATTTGTGTATCCTAAAGGAATAATAATGACTTTTCCTAAGTTTAAATCACCATCGATCATTTTAAATAATACTCCCAAAGACATCACTATTTTATCTATTTGTAATGGTTCATATTATGGTAATGGTATTCAATTAGCGCCCCATGCTGATATAGATGATGGTCAATTTGATTTATATCTAGTTGAAAAATTAAATAAAATAAAAATAATTTACCTTTTTTCCAAATTGTTAAGAGGAACACATGAAAACAATTCACAAGTAAAATATAGTCATATTAAAAACTTACAAATTAATTCATTACAACCAATTATATGTAATATCGATGGAGAAATAACGAAAGGTAAAGATTTTAATATCGCTTTACAAAAAGAAAAAATAAACTATTTCCAAGAAAATGATAGTCGTTTAAAAAAACTAATATATCCTTTTATGAAAAACTAAGTATATTAGTTTTTTTTCTTAATTCCTAACGAAACTATTTAAAAAAGAACTTAAATTTGATACAATTATTATGGTGGTATTATGCAGGACAAACTAGACATATTATTAAATCAAGCTAAATTAGATAAAGAATTATTTAATTTTTTTAGTGATGGCCAATTAAATAAAATAGTTGGTAACAAATCTAAAACAAGTTATCATTTTTATATAGATATTAAAAAAACTTTACCTATCGATGTGTATCTTAAGTTTTTATCCGGCTTAAAACAAGCTTTTGCCAATTATAAAATTAAAGTTTCTTTTAATGTTGCTAATAAAGAAAAAGATTATATAAAAGATTATTTTCGTTATTTAATCAACACCAAATTAAAAGAGAATCCTTTATTAGAAATATTTTTGGATAATATAACAAAGATTACAGATGATGAATTTACAGTTGAAGTAGCTAATAAAGCGGAAAAGATGAAATTAGAATCGATCGAAGGCGAAATAATAGAACTATTACGTTCGTTAGGATATGATAACATTAAAATGGCAATAGTCATCAATGATACTAAAAATATTGAAATTAGAGAAGAAATTGCCAAGGACAAAACTGTGGAAATACCAGTTGTCAAAAAAGAAATTATCGAAATTATGGGTAGCTATATTCCTAAAACTACACATCAGCTGAGTGATTTGGCAATCGAAGAAGATAATGTGGCTGTCGAGGCATATATTTTTGGCATCGATATTTTTGAGTCAAGTAAAAATAATTTTAAGATTTTTACTCTAAAGTTGACGGATTTTAATGACAGTGTTTATGCTAAAGTGTTTGTCAAAGAACAAAATGATTTTGACTTTTACAAAAAACATATTAAGGAAAATAAATGGTATAAATTTAGAGGTTATACTAAGTTTGATAAATATTCAAATGAGATTGTTTTAAATGTAAGAGATATTAATCTTGTCGATAAAAAAATAGAAAGACCGCTAGATAATGCTTTAGAAAAAAGAGTAGAATTACATACTCATACCATGATGAGTCAGATGGACGGAGTAGTTGATGCTACTAAATTAATAAAACAGGCTTATGAATGGGGGCATCGGGCTATTGCTGTCACTGATCATAATAGTGTTCAAGCTTTTCCTGATGTTTATCACGCTGTTTGCGATTTAAATAAGGGTAAAGATGAAAAAGATAAATTTAAGGTTTTATATGGAGCAGAATTTACTTTAGTTGACGATAGTGTCAATATTGTCTTAAGAGAAAATGATACAATTTTATTAGATAATACTTATGTCGTTTTCGATTTTGAAACAACCGGTTTTAATGCTGGTGGTGGGGATACGATTATTGAAATTGGTGCGGTTAAAATCTGTAATGGAGAAATTATCGATCGCTTTAATGAATTGATTAATCCTGGCCGTAAGTTACCTAATAAAATTATTGAGTTAACTAATATTACCGATGAGATGTTGATTGATAAAGATAACGAGGAAAACGCGATCAAAAGATTTATTTCTTGGTATGGTGACTTGCCGATGGTAGCACACAATGCTAAGTTTGATGTTTCATTTTTAGAAATGTGTTATCAAAAATATAATCTAGGTGAATTTAAAAATACAGTTATAGATACTTTAGAATTGTCTCGAGTATTAGATAGTAATTATTCGCGTCACAATTTAACCGCATTAGTTAAAAGATATGATGTCCCATGGGATGAGGATGCTCACCATCGAGCTGATTACGATGCCGAAGGGACCGCTTTAGTTTTTCATAAAATGATGCAGAAACTATCTAGTCAAAACGTCGAAAAAATTTCACAGTTAAACAATATGATCGATAAAAGTGAAATTCATAAATTTGGTCGTACCTATCATGTCAATGTTTTAGTTAAAAATAAGATCGGTTTAAAAAATTTATTTAAATTAATATCTTATGCCAATACGAAATATCTTTATAAAACACCAAGAATTTTGCGTAGTGTTTTAAACGAATTAAGAGAAGGCTTGTTGTTAGGTAGTGGCTGTTATGAAAGCGAAGTTTTTATCGAAGCAAAAAGTAAAAGTGACGAAGAATTATCTAATATCATAAAATTTTATGATTATGTTGAAGTTCAACCGTTGGATGTCTACAATCATCTTTTGCAATCTGGTGATTTTCAATCGATGGGTGAATTGATGGAGCATATACGTAAAATTATTAGAGTTACTAAAGAGTCTGGTAAACTGATAGTAGCAACTGGTGATGTTCATCATCTATATAAAGAAGATAAAATATTTAGAGAAATTATCGTCAACCAAAAGGTTCCGGGTGGTGGTCGTCATCCATTAGCGCGAAATAATATCACTGATATACCATCCCAACATCTTCGAACGACTGAAGAGATGTTAGAAAACTTTGATTTTTTAGATGATGAAATAAAGAAAGAAATCATAATTACCAATCCTAATAAAATTGCTGATTTGATCGAAATTGTCGAGGTTATAATTGAAACTGGTGGTGTACCATTCTCCCCTAAAATCGATAAGTCAGTTGAAACTGTGACTGAATTAGTTTACGATAAAGCTAAAGATTGGTATGGGGATCCCCTTCCTCATAATATTGAAGAAAGAATTGCTAAAGAATTATATGGTGATGGGATATTCGATAGTATTAAAGCAGAATTAAAACGTACTAATGTTGAAAATGCAACTGAAGAATCGTTTAAACTTTTGCACGAGACAATTATCAAAGGATTCGATGCCGTTAAAGATAAAATTAAACAAGAGTTAAAGATAGCTGAACCGGAATTATCTGATCAAGAATTAGAAAAAAAATTGAAGAAAACTTTAGGTGGCATTATCGGTGGTGGCTTTGATGTTATTTATTTAATTGCGCAGAAATTAGTAAAAAAATCTAACGATGATGGTTATTTAGTTGGTTCGCGAGGTTCGGTTGGTTCAAGTTTTGTGGCAACGATGATGGGAATTACCGAAGTAAATCCGCTACCTGCACACTATCGTTGTCCTCTTTGTAAACATAGTATTTTTGAATTGGATGGGCAACCTTTAGCTAACAAATATTCTTCTGGTTTTGATTTGCCTGATCATGATTGTCCAAAATGTAAAAGTAAAATGATAAAAGATGGTAACGATATGCCATTTGCCACCTTTTTAGGTTTTAACGCTGATAAAGTACCAGATATTGATTTGAACTTTTCAGATTTAAATCAAGCAGCAGCTCACGATTATACGAAAGTATTGTTTGGCGAAGATAATGTATATCGAGCTGGAACGATCGGTACAGTCGCCGATAAAACAGCGTTTGGTTTTGTCAAAGGTTATTGTGAAGATAAAGGCATTATTAAAAAAACTGCTGAAATTGAAAGATTAGCGATGGGATGTACGGGCGTTAAAAGAACAACTGGTCAACATCCAGGAGGGATTGTAGTAATACCTGGATATATGGATGTTTTTGACTTCACACCGTTTCAATATCCGGCTGATGATCCAACGAGCCCTTGGAGAACTACGCACTTTGATTACCACGCTATCGATCAAGATGTGTTAAAATTAGATATTTTAGGTCATTCTGATCCAACTCAACTAAGATTAATTCAAGATTTATCTGGTCATGATGTTACAAAAGTACCATTAGATGATAAACAGACAATGGGAATATTCTTATCATCGGAGCCATTAGGTGTAACAAAAGAGCAAATTTTAAACGAAACGGGTACTTTAGGAATACCAGAATTTGGAACTCCTTTCACGATTGGATTAGTTGCAGAAACTAAACCGACTACTTTTGCCGAATTGATCAAAATTTCTGGTTTATCACACGGTACTGATGTTTGGTTAGGCAATGCCCAGGAATTAATAAAAAATAATATTGTTCCATTTAAAGATGTAATTGGTTGTCGTGATGATATCATGGTTTATCTAATGCAAAAAGGCATGAAACCGTTAATGGCTTTTAAAATTATGGAGTTTGTTCGTAAGGGTAAAGCTAGTAAGGACCCAGAGGGTTGGGCTGTATTTGAAAAAGAGATGAAAGCGATAGGAATCGAAGATTGGTATATCGATTCTTGTCGTAAAATTAAATATATGTTCCCTAAAGCTCATGCTACTGCTTATGTTATTAGTGCCTTTCGAATAGCTTATTATAAAGTACACTATCCTGCTTATTTTTATGCTTCATGGTTTTCTACTAAAGCTACTGATTTTGATATTGAAACAATGATTAAAGGATATGATGCAATTAAGGCCAAAGTAATCGAAATAACTAATAAGGGTTATGATGCAAGTAATAAAGAAACTGGCGTTTTAGAATGTTTAAAAATAGCTTTAGAAATGACAGCAAGAGGTTTAAAGTTTGATAATATTGATCTTCAAAAAAGTGAAGCTACGACTTTTACTTTAGATGAAGATGGTAACTTAATCCCACCTTTTAATGCTATTGATGGTCTTGGTATAACTGTCGCTAAAGCTATTGTCGAGGAAAGAGGGAAATGTCCATTTTTAAGTATTGAAGATTTGCAAAAAAGAGCTAAAATTTCTAGTACGATAATTGAAAAAATGCGAAACATTCATATTTTAGATAATTTAGATGAATCTAGTCAATTAAGTTTGTTTTAATTGACTTTTTCGTATATTTTAAAATGAATTTAATATAATTTATTAGAGGTGTTATATGGAAAAAAAATTACCGAAAGTTTTTGCAAATAAAATTGATAAACCATTAAAAAACAATGAGACAGTTTACTATGAAAAAAATGAAGACAGAAAAGAAGAACCATCTAAAACTAATTCCTTTTTTTCGATTAATCAAAAGATAAATCAGATTTTTGGTTCTTCGCGTTATGTATATAAAGCTGATGTCGTTATTACAACTAAAAATGGCAAATTGAATAAAAAAATTATTGGCCGTAATCGTAACGAATTAATTACGATGGATAATGAGGTTATCAAAATTGCTGATATCTTAGATATTGAGTTTGAACAAAATCCAAAATAAATTTTGACATTCTATCCTCACGGATAGTTTTTCTGCCTTATTAGGCAACTAATTATTAAATTTTTGTATGAATAAAAAACAACGATTGAATTCGTTGTTTTAGTATTATATACATTCTACAAATGTATCTTGTAAACATTTTAAACTACATACACAGTTTAAATTCATTGTGAAAAAAGAATTTGTTGATACATAAGGTATTGTTGCTGCTTGTGTAGAATCTGGGTTTGCTGCTAACACTCTAAAAGTTGCACAGCAACCATCTACTTTTTCAACACGGAAAACGCTTGAGCAACTTCCCGGAGTTGTGGTACAATCAATGTTTTCTTTGGTTGTAGGCATACTCCAAGGAGTTCCATTTCCACAGCATGTATATAGCATTATTGGTCTAGTGTTACAGTTAAAAGTAGTAGTTCCACAACCTAAAAAGCCACGATCACAGGTATCTAAGCATGCATCACCACAGCAGTTAGCATTTTGTTGTAAAATATTTATAACGGTCAATATTTCGGCTATGCATTTGCAAGAATCATTGTCTACATTATTACACATATAATCCACCCCTTCATTTATTTTCTAATATAGCATATTCCACTAGTTAAAAAGGGTGTGAATTAAATACCTATTTTTAATAAGTATAATATTTTTTCTTATATTGATAAATATTTAAAAATAATATATAATAAATTTAGGTGAAAATATGAAGAAATTATTTGTAATGTTAGTAGTTTTATTCATTGCTTATCTAGGTATTCAATTTATTTTTTACTGGTTTAGTAGTGGACAGGACAACGTTTATGAAATAGAATCTAAAGGGTCTATTTTTGAAATTAAAGAAGTATCAAACTTCACATCTAAAGTTGATAGTTATAATTACACTGTAACAGTTGATAATAAGGTATTCTGGTTTGAAATTTTCCATGATTATGGTAAGGCTTCACAAGTGTTAACCGACATTCATTATGATAAAAATAATAATTGCATTTTGCCAATTTTTAAAGATAATCTTGTCTTAATAGATATGATCTGTTTAAATGATAATGAATATAATTTTTATCATAATATAAAAGGTCAAAATGAAAGCCTAGACAACTTTGTATTAGATATAGGTCAATATAATATAGAACAATTTAGTGATAATGCTAGTGCATCTTTAATCGAACAATTAAATGTTTATAAATCTAATTTAATATCAGATCATTATATAGGATTTAATAATTATAAAGGTGTTTATGTGATAAGTGGTAATATTAATTCTAGTGTTTATAATATTAGTTTATTCAACAATGATGTTTATAAACAAAAATTAGGACAGTTTATTGGTCAATATTATGTTGTGCCAGATTATAATGAAAATTATGAATTTAATAAAATAAATGTTGTCGATTTAGTAAATTTGAACACTTTTGTTATAACTTCTAATAATGTAATATCTTTTGATAGTTATATTCAGGGTGTGGTCGACAATAAAATATATTTATATGATAAGGATAGTAAGATTCAATACGAGATTGATCCTATCAATAAAACGATTGTTGTTTTGAGTACTAATCAAATAAAGTATTATAATGGCTCTTGGACAACCATGACTGTTGCCGAAGCTAACGAAGAAAAAAAATTTATAACAGATACTAACGATTATATGGATTCACAATATGAAAGAATCGATAAAGTAGGTAATTATTATTATTTATATAAAAATGTCAATAACCAATATAATGTGTATCGAATGAGAAGTGAAGATCAACAAAGCTTAATTCATTTATTCAGTACCAAAAGCATTGACTCAGTATTTTATGTTGATAATTACATATATTTTGTAAACGGCAATATAATTCAAGTATATAATGATATTTTTGGTGTGAGAAATATCATAGATTATCAAGAATTAGAATTTAACAAAGATATCAATTTATATATATATTCTAGTTTACGGAGATGATATATGTTAGCAGTTGTTTTATCTGGCGGTGGTGCTAGAGGGGCATATGAGGTAGGAGTTTGGAAAGCATTAAAAAAACTTCATATTAAATATGACATAGTAACAGGGACTTCAATCGGTGCTATCAACGGTTTTATGATGGTGCAAAAAGATCTCAACAAGTGTTTAAAACTATGGCGTAGAATAAATTATGATTTACTTTATGAAAACTTTGGAAAAGTAGACGATTCTAAAACCATGTATTTAGCTTACTTTAATTCTATGATCAAAGGTGGTCTTGATACAGAAAAGATTAGACTAATTATTGATAAATATTACAATCCGCGTAGATTATATCGTTCGAAGATAAAATATGGAATCGTAGCATATAACTTAACAACCAATAAAGCAATTTATGCTACTAAATCTGATACCACCGCTTTAAAGTTAAAAGATTACATTTTAGCTTCAGCTACTTGTTTTCCTATTTTTAAAGCTACTAAAGTTGAAAATGATTTATTAATCGATGGTGGTTATTGTGATAATTTTCCCATTAATCTAGCGATTGATTTAGGAGCTAAAGAAGTTATTGCAGTCGATTTAGGAGCAATAGGAATTAAAAGGCAAGTTAAAGATAAAAATATTGATATAACCAATATTAAACCTAATAATAAACTTGATTCATTTTTAATGTTTGACAGTAAAGTTACTAAACGAATGATCAATTTGGGTTATAACGATACAATGAAAACGTTTAATCGATTAGAAGGAGAGTTATATACCTTTAAAAAAGATAGTTTAAATTTATATTTGAAATATAAGAATAAAATCAAAGATGTTTGTGAAACAATAGGTTATTTTGGCGATTTTAAAGATTTTAACAACGATGAAAAAGCGATAAAAAATTTTCAAAAAATAGTTGAAAATACGATGGAAATTTTTAAAATGCCGGTCGATCAAATTTATAGTTTTAGAAAACTAAATAAATTTCTTTTAAAAAAATTAAATGAAGTTGAAAATGTTAACTTTGATAAGTTCAAGTTAGATGCAATAAAAAAAATATTAGATAAAGCTGTTATTACAAAATACATATATCTTAAATTGTGTCATAATGAACCAATAAATATCATTTTTAATTTTTTTCCAAAAGAATTTTCCGCAGCAATTTATTTATATGTAGTGAGGTGAAATAAATGAAAAACATATTAACAGGAATAAGACCAACTGGAAACCTACATTTAGGTCATTATTTTGGGGCCGTTTCTAATTGGGTTAAATTACAAGAAGAATATAATTCATATATTGAAATAGCTGATGTTCAAGCCTTAACAGATAATTTTAATAATCCTGATAAAGTGAGAAAAAATGTAAGAGAATTAACTACCGATTTATTATCTTGTGGTATCGATCCTAACAAAGTGACAATTTTTATTCAATCGATGATACCAGAAATAGCTGAGATGACAGTTTATTTTTCTAATTTAGTAACCATCTCTAGATTATATCGTAATCCCACCATTAAAACTGAAATAAGTCAAAAAAAAGAAATATTTGGTCACAGTGGTGAAAGTGTTACTTATGGATTTTTAGGGTACCCAGTTAGTCAGGCTGCTGATATAACAATTTTTGACGGGGTCTTAGTTCCAGTTGGCGAAGATCAATTACCTCTTTTAGAGCAATGTCGTGAAATTGTCAGAAAGTTCAATACTATTTATGGGAATACTTTTGTCGAACCAGAACAGATGTTAACTGAAAATACGCGCATTAAAGGACTAGATGGCAATGAGAAAATGGGTAAGAGTTTAGGAAATGCGATCTATTTAATCGATGATGATGAAACAATTTCTAAAAAAATTATGTCGGCTATCACTGACCCTAATAAAATAAAAAAAGATGATAAAGCAAATCCGGAAGTATGTATGGTTTATTATTATCATAAGTTGGTTAACAAAGATAATTTAAAGACAGTTTGTTTAGAATGTAAAAATGGTAGTCGTGGTTGTGTTGCTTGTAAAAAAGAACTTATTAATAAAATGCAAGAATTTTTAAAACCAATTCGAGAAAAAAGAAAATATTATGAACAAAACTCAGATGTAGTTGATGATATTTTAAAAGAAGGAACTTTGAAAGCCCAAAATTATGCTAAGAAAAAAATGAAATTGGTAAGAAAGAACATGAAAATAGATTACTTTGAATAAGATGTTATAACAACATCTTTTTTTGAGGTGATTTATGAATTTTTTGATTTTAGTATTAAAAGGTTTTATAATAGGTATGGCTAAAATAATTCCCGGAGTAAGCGGAGCTTTAATTGCAATCAGTTTTGGAATATATGAAAAGGCTATTAAAGCGATTAGTGGTTTTTTTAAAAATCCAATTAAAAATTCTTTATTTTTATTGCCGATTGGAATAGGTTTGTTACTTTCGATATCTTTAACTAGTGGTCTAGTAATATATTTTATCGATAATTATTATCTTCCGACGATGCTGTTGTTCATAGGTTTGATAATGGGGGGAATTCCTAGTTTAGTCGATAATATTAAAATAAAAAAAATAAATTTTTTTCACGTTTTAGTTTTAATTTTAAGTTTTTCCACAGTTTTTTTAATCTCATTAGTTGGAAATCAAAATTTTTTTATTGAAACTAATAGTCAAATTGCTAATTTTATCGTGTTTTTTGTCATTGGAATTATCGATGCTTTAACGATGATCATCCCTGGTATTAGTGGTACGGCAGTGATGATGCTTTTGGGTTGTTATAATTTACTATTGTCGTTCCTTAGTTCTTTGACTAGTATATCGGCAATTTTTGCTAATATTTTTAAAATAATACCTTATTTGTTGGGAATTATTCTATGTGTCATTATGTTATCGAAATTGATGACATATTTGTTTGAACATAAAAAAGATTATATGTATTGTGGCATTGTCGGTTTTACATTAAGTTCAATTTTAATATTGTTTTTTCAAACATTTAAAAACAATTATAGTATTTTAGAGACTATAATTGCAATAATTTTATTATTAATAGGTTATAACATAGCTAAAAGGTTAGAATAGCTATGTTGTTTTTTTGATTTTAGTAATTATTAGAATTATAAGTGGAACAATGAGGAAAAATCCAAACGTTAAAAATGGATAAATATTTTTATAAAAGGCTTCGGCAACGGTATTACTACTAAAAATATATTGAGAAACAAATAAGATAATAACGATGGCAATAATGTTAATTAAATTAAATTTATTTTTAAATTTAAAGGTTTTAGTTAAACTTTCTTTGGCATAATAAATGCATAAAGACATCGCCATAACAGCATCGAATATCCATTGAATTGAAAGAATTGATTCAACTCTTTGAAAAAAATTAGCGATATTAATAGTTTTTAAAATATGGTATTCTGGATATTGATAAAGATTAGTAAGTTCTATTCCTAAAATTGCGACACAGATAATCAATACAAATAACATGCATAAATATATAAAAGTATATACTTTAAAAAATGATGATAAAACTTTATCGTTATTTTTGATGTCGTTTTTAGGAATTATTAAGATTATAAACAAAGGAAGAATGTTAAGACCTAAAGATGAAAAGCTTCCCTTTAAAACTGGGAAGATACCAGAATTTAAAATCGGTTTAAGTCCATTTACATCAAATTCTTTAATTAATGAAAGGACAGCTGTTATATATAATATAGTACTGATGATAAAAAAGATGGTTCCAGTTCTAGCAATAGTTGTTAAATTTTTGGTACTGACATAAAATATTCCGATTAGAAGGACAATGGCAATCACAAATAGTGGTGTTTGAAATAAAAATTGGGAATAAATAAAATTTGTTAAATTCCACAAAATTAAGCAAGCGTGAAAGATGACAAATATCGTTAAAATGATGTTGATAATTTTACCAACTATTCCTAATTTATTGTTTAAAGTAACGATATTATCATCAGGATTGTGATTTAATAATTTATAATAAATTATTAATGGAATAAAGCTTAAAACAAACGAAAGGATAACGCTAATCCAACCATCTTGTAATGCAAAATGTAATATACTGTAAATGGCTGGGCCGAAAAATAGCGAACGCATTAAAAATGAAGATAGACAAGCATATTCTGAATTAGTTACTTTCATTCTTTCACCTCGAATACATTATTAATTGAACCTTTAGATTGTAAGTTTAAATTCACTTCAATTTCGATTTCTAAATTAGGAAATACTTCATCATCCCATTTGTCTTTAACTTCTTGCCATTTTTTTGGGTCGTTTTTGTAAACATAATTACCAAATCCAAAAATATCAGTTTTGTTATTTTTCGCTAAATCTATTGCTTTATTGACATATTCCTTAATTTTTTCAATATTACTATTTTTGAGTTCTTCGATAACTTTAGTATCATATAAATCTAATTTGGCATTTATTTCTTGAATTGCTCCTTCAGTATCAATGGTGATTTTTACTTTATTATCTTTTACCTCAAAACTTGTTTCCATTTCAGTTATTTCAGTTACAATTTTTTCGTCTTGATAATCGATAATGACACCTAGAATATATATTTTATTATTAATTATGTTAATTCCTTTGCTTTCATCTGGATCAGCCCAAGCGACAAATTTATCATTTTTAAATATCCCAAGCATATCTAATTTTAAATAAGTTGTAGGTTCGTTTTGTTTGATATTATCTTCCTTATTTCCTTCTTCGCTATCTCCGATAACAGTAACCGATGGTAAGACAGGATTTATTCCCTTTGATACAAGAGATTTAGTGAATTCAGTGAAATCTACGGTATAAGTAAACCCTTGTAATTTATTGGTTATTTCTAGATTTTTAGCTAAATTTTGTGATGGAAAGGTCTCTAAAGGAGTAGTAACTTTTAATATTTCACTAGCTGTTTGTTCTTTAGCTAATACTAAATAAAAATTGTTTCTAGTTTGTGGATAACGAAATAAAAAATCGATAACATCAGTTAAATTATTACTGGCGATTTCCTCAGATAAGACTAAAACGTCAATATGACTTAGATATATTTGTTTAGAAACACTTAATGAGGTATCTTTAAAAGCTTCATAGATTGTTTTGCCTGTTCCATCGTATACAGCAGCTGATGGTGTTATACTGCCATCAGAACCAGTATCTTTTTTTGAATTAGCGATCATGATAGTAACTTTGTAGATATTATCTTCTTTATCGATTGCAATACCTGTGGTTATCGCTAATTGATTGAGTTCTCGATAATTCCAACATCCCGTTAACAGTAAAATCAAAGGAATAATTAGTAGTTTTTTCATTTGTCACTTCCTATTCTATTAATGTTTTTCTTGTTGAAATAAGTTGGTCTATTTTTTATTTTTTTCTGTGGTGATCTGATTAAAGAATTTTTTAAATCTTTAAAACTAAATGGTGATAAAGGGGCTAGATAAGGTGTACCTAATACTTCGATATTGTTTAATTTAGTTATAAAGATAATAAATAAAACGACAATTCCAACAATTCCAAATAGACATGCTGCTAGCATAAATAATATTCGCCAACTTCTAATAGCATTGGTAATGTTAGGATCGTTAAATCCCATTCCTGCTACTGCTGAAATTGAAATAACAATGACGACGATCGGTGAAATAATACCTGCTGAAACAGCTGCTTCTCCTAATATTAAAGCACCGACAATACTGATAGAAGCACCCATGATTTGAGGTTTTCTAGTATCTGCTTCTCGCAGTATTTCATAAGCAATTACTAAAATTAAGACTTCTATTATAGTGGGAAAAGGAACACTTTCCCTTTGAATTGAAAATGAAATCAACAAGGAACTAGGAATGATTTCCATATTAAAAGTAGTTACAGCAATATAAAAAGCAGGAACTAAAATAGCGATAAAGAAGGCTATATATCTTAAAACTCTAGTAAAAGAAGCATTAAAAGGTTTCGTATAATAATCTTCTGGTGATTTGAAAAAATCGGCAAAAACTGTTGGCAATAGTAAGACATATGGTGTATTTTCGACAATGATTACTATTTTCCCACTTAATAAGCCCATGGAAGTTAAATCGGGACGTTCTGTCGATACTATTCGTGGTAAGAATGACTTTTGATTATCGGTTAATAATTCAGTTATATAATTGGAATCGATAATTCCATCGATATCAATTTTTTCTAGTTTTTTCTTTAATAAATCGACTTTTTCTTCGTCGACAATATCTTTTATATAGCCAATTACTACTTTTGTTTTTGTTCTTCTACCAACTTTAGTTTCTTCAAAATAAAGATTAGGATCTTTAATTCGCTTTCTAATCAAACCCATATTAGTTAAAATATTTTCTATAAAACAGTCTTTAGGACCTTTTAAAGAGGGTTCACTAGAGGCATCGGTGATGCTTCTATCTAAAGAACCTTTAGTTTCCAAAGCCATAGCTCTGTTATAGCCATCGACAAAAACGCAAGTAAAACCACTAGCTAAATGATAGAAGATGTCGTCATATTTATCGATTATTTTTACTTTACTGTTTGGAATTGTATTATTGATACTTTCAAATAAATTCTCAAATAGATTTTTTTTACTTCTTACACTTATACTTAAGCTTTTTCCTAAAAAATCACTAATTTTGTCGTCACTAGAGACACTTTCAAGAAACATGAAAGCTACTTTTTTATTATGGATATCAAAGTATCTAACATTAATATCGGAACTGTTGCCATTCATATCTTTGATATGAGCCACTATTTTATCTATTTCACGATCCATAAATTCACCTACTTTTTAATTATTATGGATAATTTTTGTAAATTTAATATATTTTTTATATAAAAAATTAAATGTCAATTTAAAAATTTATTTTAAGATATTGTCATAAAATAAATTTTTGTCGATTGAAATTGTTAATATAAAATTGTTCCTTTAATAGTTTTTATTAGAGGAGGAATATTTATGGGGCTAACAGATAATGAAGTGATCGAATCAAGAAAAAAATTTGGCTCTAACGTTATAAATTCAAGTAAGAAAAATAGTTTTTTAAAACAATATATTTCTACTTTAGGTGACCCAATTATTAGAATTTTATTGATAGCTTTAGGCATTAAAACAGTATTTTTAATTAAAAGTTTCGATTGGTATGAAACAGTTGGGATAGTTATTGCCATATTTTTAGCTTCTTTTATTTCGACTATTAGTGAATATGGCAGTGAGAAAGCTTTCGAAAAATTACAAGAGGAATCCTCTAAAATTAAATGTCGCGTTAAAAGAAATAATAAAATCATCGAAATTAATATTGACGAAGTGGTCGTCGGTGATATTGTGTTATTGGAATCTGGCGATAGAATACCTGCTGATGGAGAGATTATCGAAGGTGAGATAAGTGTCGATGAATCTAGTTTGACTGGCGAAACAAAAGAAATATACAAGAATATTGAAAATAAAGTAGTTTTTAGAGGGACGATCGTCTATTCTAAACAGGCGACTATGATTGTTACTAAAGTTGGCGACAACACATTTTATGGAGCCATTTCTAAAGAGTTACAACAAGAGCAACCGGAAAGTCCACTTAAGTTAAGACTTCGCCATTTAGCGCAAATAATTAGTAAAATTGGTTATATTGGAGCATTTTTAGTTTTTGTTTCCTATTTGTTTTCAGTTATTTTTATTAAAAATAATTTTGATCTAAATTTAATTAAAGAAACAGTCACTAATTTACCTTTAATTAGTGGTCATATTTTATATGCGTTAACTTTATGTGTGACTGTGATCGTAGTTGCAGTTCCTGAAGGCTTGCCAATGATGATTACTTTAGTTTTATCTTCTAATGTTAAAAGAATGCTTAAAAGTAATGTTCTAGTTAGAAAACTAACCGGAATAGAAACTGCTGGAAGTATTAATATTTTATTTAGTGATAAAACAGGGACAATTACGAAGGGAAATTTAGAAGTCACTCATTTTTTAGATAGTGATTTAAAGAAATATGATTCATTCGATAAAATAACGGGGAATTTAAAAGAGATAGCTTTAATATCTTTAGCTTATAATAATGCTAGTAGTTACGATAAAGGACAAATAATTGGTGGTAATATAACCGATAGAGCTATTTTAAAATTTACAAATATTCAAGAAAAAAATCAGTATGATATTATCGATACTGTTCCATTTGATAGTAAAAATAAATATTCTTCGACGACAATAAAGTATAAAAATGAAAATATTTATTTAATTAAAGGTGCTCCTGAGGTTGTTTTAAAGCAATGTGAGTTTTATTTTGATAATGAAGGTAATAAAAAGTTTTTAAGAAAAAAAATAATTATCGAAGAAAACTTAAAAAGATTAACTAAAGATGGCAATCGAATTATTGCTTTTGCTTCCGCAAAAGAGAATTCTAAAAATTTAACTTTGGTTGGTTTTGTATTAATTAAGGATGAGATTAGAAAAGAAGCTTTTGAAGGTATAGAATTAGTTAAGAAAGCTTCGATTCAAACAGTTATGGTGACTGGTGATAATAAATTAACCGCCTTAGCGATTGCCAAAGAAGTGGGTCTATATCAAGAAGGGGATTTAATTTTAACTAGTGATGAAATGAAGGATATGTCAGATGAAAAATTAAAAGAAGTTTTACCAAAATTAAGAGTTGTTGCAAGAGCAATTCCTCAGGATAAAAGTCGATTAGTTAGAATTAGTCAAGAATTAGATTTGGTGGTGGGAATGACAGGTGATGGCGTTAATGATGCTCCGGCCTTAAAACGAGCTGATGTTGGGTTTGCTTTTGGTTCGGGAACAGAAGTGGCAAAAGAGGCTAGTGAGATTGTAATTTTAGATAATAATTTTTTATCGATTGCTAAAGCAATTTTATTTGGTAGAACAATTTTTAAAAGTATTCGTAAATTTATTATTTTTCAATTAACGGTTAATATATGTGCAGTAAGTTTATCGATAATAGGACCATTTATTGGCGTGGATACACCAGTTACTGTTATTCAAATGCTGTGGATAAATATGGTTATGGATACTTTAGCTGCCTTGGCATTTTCTTTTGAAGCGCCATTAAAAGAATATATGGAAGAAAAGCCTAAAAAAAGAGATGAACCAATCATTAATCAATATATGAAAGATGAGATTCTTTTTACTGGTATTTATTCAACTTTGATTTGTATTTTGTTTTTAAAATTACCTATTTTTCATCAGCTATTTAGAAGCGGTGAGCAATATATTTTAACGGCATTTTTCGGATTGTTCATTTTTATTAGTATCTTTAATAGTTTTAATGCTAGAACTCATCGTTTAAATTTATTGTCTCATTTAGGGGGAAACAAAGCATTTATTTTAATTATTAGTTTTATATTTATTGTTCAAGTTTTATTAATTTATTTTGGGGGAGAATTATTTAGAACATCTGGTCTTACTTTCATTGAATTTCAAATAATGTTTTTATTAAGTTTTACGGTTGTACCGGTCGACTTTTTAAGGAAAATATACTTAAGGAAAAAAGGAATTATTGGTGGGGTTTAAACAGAAATTAATTTTTCTGTTTTTTTTCTGTTATTTGATATTAATTATTAAAGTTATTTTCGATGATGAAAGTGGTATCATCGATAAATCGATAATTATGATATTTTAATAGTCTCACTAATTTAAATAAGGCCTCATCTTTTGCTTTAGCTTCTAACATAATATCTAAATTAATATTAAGATGTTTTATTTTATTTAGAAAATCAATAAATTCATTAATATCAATATAATCGTGATGTGATCGCATATCTTTTTTAGTTTTGTTTTTTGGCGATGAAAAATGAATTTTGGGAGTATAATTCCAAGTATTAAAAATATCTTTTAGGTAATCATCGATATTTAAACCACCATTATTACAGATGTGATGATGATAATCCAAAACAAAAGGAATGTTTAGTTTACGACATAAATATAAACAATCAGCAACATTATAAATTTTATCGTCATTTTCCACAGCTATACATTTTTGAATATGAATAGGTAATTTATAAAAATTGTTGATAAATCGTTTGATACTATTTTCTTTGCCAAAGACACTGCTCCCAACATGTAATATGATAATTTTATTTTTGATATTTAGTGCCTCTAAAATCTTATAATGATATTCTAAAATTTTGAAAGTGTTTTCTAAAACTTCTTTTTTAGTACTATTTAAAACACAAAATTGATCAGGATGTACATCGACTCGTATTTCATGTTCGTTTATTTTAGAGCCAATTTTGCGATATTGTTTTTGGTATTTTAAAATATAATCAAAATCTACATCTTCTTTAGTGGCCAATGGAATCAACTTAGATGTCAAGCGATAAAAATGAATATTGTTTTTAATATTATAATCGATAATTTTTTCTAAATTATTTAAATTTTCTAAAATTATTTCATCAATTTTATCAAAATCGCTCTTTTTTTTAAAATTAGTATAGGTAATTGTCTTTGAACAAGTTAAATCTAAGGTTTTGGAAATAGATACATAACCTAATCTGATAATCATAATTTCACCAACTATATTATGGTTTTGAAAAAATGAAATATGTAAATTTTTGAAATAATATTTTATATTTATGCTATAATTTTAATAGAAGGGAAGGTATTATGATGAAGAAGTATGTTTGCTCTATATGTGGCTATGTTTACGACGAAGAAAAAGAAGGAATAAAATTTGAAGATCTACCAGATGATTGGAAATGTCCTTGGTGTGGTGCTCCTAAAAATTTATTCAAAGCAGAGGCTACTGAAATAATTATCGAGGAAAGTCCTGAACCAATTAATGAGGATTTAAGAGAGATGAGTTATGGTGAAATAAGTGCTTTATGTAGTAGTTTAGCTCGTGGTTGTGAAAAACAATATTTGGAAGAAGAAGCTAAACTATTTACTAAATTGGCTAATTATTATAACGAAAAAGCAAAATTAAAAAAAGCTGCTGATTTTAATGATTTGATTTCTAAAATTAATGAAGATTTAGAAACTAATTATCGTAAAGCTCGCACTATTGCAGATGAGAAAAAAGACCGTGGTGCGCTTCGTGTTATTACTTGGGGTGAAAAAGTGACAATGATTTTAAAATCTTTGTTAGATCAATACCAAGATGATAAAGATTTTATAAAAAATACAAAGGTATACGTATGTGATATATGTGGATTTATTTATGTTGGTGATGAAAAACCAGAAATTTGCCCAGTATGTAAAGTTCCTAGTTTTAAATTACTAGAAGTGAAAAGAGGTGCTTAAAATGAGTAAAATAAGAGCTGTAAGAAATTTACGCATTTGCAGTAAAGATTGTCTATGTCTTTATGTTTGTCCAACTGGAGCGACTGATACAGAAACAGGTCAAATAGATTTTTCTAAATGTATTGGTTGTGGTGCTTGCAGTAAAGCCTGTCCATCTGGAGCAATTTCGATGGTCCCATATCAGTATCCTAAACAACAGGAAAAAGATGAATTGGTTATTGAAAAATTAAATAGGTTAATTAAAAATAAAGTAGAACAAGAACAAATTGCTAGTTATATTTATAACAATACTGACAATGATATAGAAAAACAATTTGCTAAAGCACTTGTTCGAGCTAATCGATTAATAGCCGAAGATTTATATCGTGAAGCTGGTTTTATGCTTCCACAAAGTCAAAATACTAAGAATTTTTTAGAAAAGTTGTTAGATAGTAATGACAATTTACCAAAAGAAGATATAGAAAAACTTTTAAAAATGATAGAATTTGAAGGTATATAATTAAAAGAGAAAATTGTTTTCTCTTTTAATTTTTTATTAATTTTTTTTCGATATAAAGAACTAAACTATACATAATCGCGGCTACAATACATAAAATTATTGTTCCAGTTATGACTAAATCAAGATTAAAGACTTGTGAACCATACATGATTAAATAACCGATGCCTTCCTTAGAAACTAAGAATTCTCCCATAATGACGCCAATTAAAGACATACTTATGTTTACTTTAAAGCAACTAATAATATTGGATAAAGTCCCTGGTAGAATCAATTTAAAGTAGATTTGTTTTTTAGTAGCCTTAAATGTTTGCATAAGTTTAATTTTAATTGGATCGATATTAATGAATCCTTGATAAACATTAATAATAGTAATGATGGTTGAAATTAATAAAGCCATGACAATAATCGATTGCATTCCAGCTCCGACCCAAATAATTAAGATTGGTCCTAGAGCTACTTTGGGTAAGCTATTTAAAACGGTTAGATATGGATCGATAACTTTAGCTAAAAATTTATTCCACCACATAATACTAGCGATTAATATTCCGATTATCGTTCCTAAAATGAAACTTATAAAGGTTTCCCAAACTGTTATTAGAATATGATTATATAGGTCACCTGTCGTATGGAGATTGATAATGGTATTTAAAACTTTAAGTGGTGAGGAAAAGATAAAAGAATTGATTATTTTATAATCAGATAACAGTTGCCAAACAATTAGAAATACTATTAAAATCAAAATTTGTGTTAATTTGACAAAGAAATTTTTTAATTTTATTTTTTTTAAATAATTCTTATGTTCTAAACTATACATGATCGATCTCTTTCCATATTAGATCATAATAGTATGAAAATTCCTTAGTTTTCCGATTATTAATTGGTGTACTTTTATCAGTTAGTTTAATGTCGATTATTTTTTTAATCTTGCTAGGACGTTTAGATAAAATAATAATTTTATCAGCCATACTGATGGCTTCAGCTATATCATGAGTAACCATAATTGCTGATTTTTTTTCATTTTTAATTATCTGATAGACATCGTCAGAGACCGATAATCTCGTTTGATAGTCAAGAGCGGAAAAGGGTTCATCCATGAGTAATAGATCTGGTTTAGTCGCTAAGGTTCTAATTAAAGCAACTCTTTGACGCATTCCTCCTGATAGAGTGTTAGGATAATTGTCTATAAAATCTTTAAGACCATATGTGTTTAAAAGATCTAAAACATATTGTTTTGATTGTTTATTTAAATCTTTATTTATTTCTAGACCTAATAGACAATTATCTAAAACAGTTTTCCAATTAAATAAAGCGTCTTGTTGTAACATATATCCCATTTTCGTATCTTTATTTAAAATAATTTCACCACCAGATTTAGTATCTAAACCTGCTAAAATATTTAAAATTGTGCTTTTACCACATCCACTTGGTCCAACAATCGCGACAAATTCACCGTTTATTAAATCAAACGAAAAATTATCAACAGCTAAAGTTTCTGTGTTTTTAGTGTGATAATTTTTACTTAAATCTTTAATTTTTAATAATTCATTCATTTTTTGAGTATGTATTATCGACTAGTTTATCGTATGGTGCACGAGTATCTAATTGTCCAGCATTTTCAGCAATTTCTTGAATATGATTAAAGTTTTCTTCGGTTATGTAAGTTGTTGTAAACCATGAATCAATATCTTTATATCTTTGGATAATTGTTTCCAAGTCATCTCTTGAAGTATCAGGGAAATAGTCTAATATGACATCAGCAATTTCACTAGCTGTATGACTATGAACGTAATCTAAACCTTTTTGAATTGCTCTTGTGAATCCTTCAATTATTTCAGGATTAGCTTCTAAATAACTTTTTTTTGTATTATATGAAGTATATGGAACGACTCCTCCTAATTCACCTAAGGAAGCAACGACATATCCATATCCCTGTTTTTCTAGTTGTAGAGCATTTGGTTCGAATAATGAAACAAAATCACCATTTCCGCCGATAAATGCTCCTGACATAGCAGCAAATTCAATACTTGTATCGATAGTTAAATCTGTTTTAGGGTTAATTCCTGCTTCAGTCAAAGTCCACTCTAATGTCATCTCGGGCATTCCACCTTATCGGCATTAAAACTTATGATGTGAAAAAAACAATAAATATAAGAAAGTTGGATCAAGTTTGGATTGTAAACAATTTATTACGCCATTAAAGGTAATATAAAAGGTACCAAAAATAAAAAACAGACTAATAAGGAAATGTCGTTTTAAACGTATAAGTATTATAAACTTATTTAAAACATAAGTTTAACTAGGTGGTAAATAATGAAAATTATAAACGTTTTTAGCGATAACGGCAAAACACTACAAGATATTATAGAGCAGTTTTTAATTGATTATTGTTTGGAGATTGGTTCTTTTAGGAAATAATATTATAATACAAATGTGTTTTACCAAGAAAGGAGTTAGAATTTGAAAAGTAAAACATATAACTGTGCTTTGTATATTAGACTTTCTCGAGAAGATGGCGATAATATGGAAAGCGAGAGCATAAAAAATCAAAGAGATTTACTTACTATGTTCTTAGAACAAACAGAAGAAAAACTTTGCTACATCGATGAATATGTCGATGATGGTTTTACTGGTTCTAATTTTGATAGACCTGCTTGGCAAAAACTATTAATGGATATTGATAGTGGGAAAATCAATACCATAGTTACAAAAGATTTATCTCGTATGGGAAGAGATTATATCTCAATGGGGGAATATATCGAAAGAGTATTCCCTGAAAGAGATATAAGATATATTGCTTTAAATGATGATATTGATACTTTATATGAAACTCCAGGGCTAGAATTTTTGCAGTTTAAGTTAATGTTTAACGATTATTATTTAAAAGATGCATCAAAAAAAATTAGAAAAATTGTAAAAGCAAAAAAGGAAAAGGGTCAATTTTTAGGATGGAAAGCAGTTTATGGTTATAAAAAAGATCCTAATGATAAACATAAGATAATTGTTGATGAAGAAATTAGACCTATTATTGAAAAAATGTTTAACTTGAGTATAGAAGGCAAAAGTCCAAGACAAATAGCAAATATATTCTCTTGTGAACATATTCCAACCCCTAGTGTTTATGCCAATCTAAATAGGGGAATGAAATCCACAGCATACAAATTATGGTGTCCTAGAACTATCGAAGAAATGCTTACAAATGAAACATATATAGGAAATCTTACACAAGGAAGAAGAAGAAAAGTAAATTATAAATCTAAAAAAGAAATTAGAACACCAAAAGAAGAATGGATAATTATTGAAAATACCCACGAGGCAATAATAGATAAAGATACTTTTAACACAGTTCAAGATTTATTAAAAAAGAACAAAAATAAAGTTAATCCGCAAAATTTAGAATTATTATCTGGCTTTATGGTATGCAAAGAATGTGGACACGCAATAGGTATAAATAAGAGTAGTGATAGAAAAAGAAAATATTGTGTATGTACTTATTATTCAGCACATAGTAAATTTGGCTTATGCACGCCACATTCTAATAATTATCAAAAATTAGAAACATTAGTATTAGAAAATATTAGAAAAATGTGTGAAGAATATGTTGATAGTTCTACCTTTAAAGATAAAGTTGAGAAAGCCAAGAAAAAAAATGATGTTAGGGTGAAATTAAACAAAGAGATAAATTCTTTAAATAGAAAAATCAGTAATGATATAACATATATAGATAAAATTTACGAAGACAAATTAAAAGGTAATATAGATATTGCAATGTTTAACAGATTATCATTAAAATATAAAGAAGAAATAAAACTATGGAAAAATCAAAGATTAGAATTAGAAGAACAACTTAATAATATTGGTGGTGAAGATAATAATGAAAAAGAAGAAACTTTAAAAAAGATAAACGAATATTTAACATTCGAAAAACCTAACAGAAATTTATTAGTAAATTTAATTGATAAGATACTTATTAGTGAAAATAAAACTGTCGAAATACATTATAAGTTTAAACTATACTAATGAAAAATCATTAAAAACATGGTAAAATATAAATAGAAAGAAGGTGTGATTATGAAATGTATATTAATGAATAAGAATACTGAAGTATTAATTGCCGAATATAATACTGTACTTAAAGGTTTTAGCGAATTAAATGAAATTAAAAATATCGATTATGCACCAGTTATTATAAAAAAATTATATCAAAATAACCAAAATGATAATGCGATGTTAGAACAATTAACAGAGTGGTATAAAGGTAGAGGTATTCCATCATTGCGTGATGATCTTGATTTGTTGTTAGCCAAATTAAATGTGACTACTGCTGAAGAACTATTAGATAAAGCTTTTGGATTATCTTTATCAGATCAATATTGGATAAAACCCTATGACAGTAATGTAGAATATAAAGATATCAATTTTTTTGAACATGATTTTAATTCGGCAGATTTTACCAATGCAACATTCTCTAATTCGAATGATTATAGTACAGAAATTAGTTTAATCTCACCTAATAATACTACTGATGGCAGATTAAAAAAAACTTGGATTATTGATAATCATAAAAGATATTTGCTAAAAGGCGGATTTAAAAACGAAATTATGCAACCTTTTAATGAAGTGTTAGCTTCTATGATTTGTGAAAGATTAGGTTTTTATCATACAAAATATCAAATAGGCATTGTCGCAAATAAAGTGGTTTCAAAATGCGCATGCTTTATCAATAAAGACACAGAACTTGTTACAGCCTATCAAATACTTCATAATAATTGTAATAAGGAAAATGCTTATGAAGAATACATTAACATTTTAGAAAATCATGGAATTGATAAAGCAAGAGAAAAAATAGAAGACATGTTTATTTTGGATTATATTATTATGAATGAAGATAGACACCTTAATAATTTTGGTATTATAAGAGATGTTAATACACTAAAATGGCTAGATGTTGCTCCTATTTTTGATAATGGACAGTCTTTAAATATTTTAGACTATAATGACGAAGATGTAATTATCAATGGACAAGGAAGATTTTTCTATAATGTAGATAATTTTGATAAAATGTTAGATCATATCAAAGATATTAAAAGATTTGACATATCTAAATTAGATGGTGTAGTAGAAGAATTTGATGGTCTATTACATCAATATCAAAATATTACTCATATAACTGATAGAAGAATTGATAAAATATGTATGCTATTATTTAGTAGAATTAATAAGTTAAAAAGGATTATCGATGAAGATAACTAATACTAAGCAAAAATCAAATAAATTAGCTGTTGTTTTAGTAGTAATGCTAATTTTTATTTTAATAGCAATAGCAGTCATATTTTTTATTCAGAAGGTAAATATACCAGTTTATAATTTAGATAATTTACCAGAATATAGTGGACAACCTTATGTTGTTTTAAATGATGATAAACCTAATTTTAGTGACGAAGATTATCAAAGTTCTTCTTTTGAAAAATATAGTGATTTAGACATTTTTGGAAGAGTGGGAGTAGCATTTGCTAACATTGGACAAGACCTGATGCCAACAGAAGAAAGGGGAAGTATTAGTAATATTTATCCGACTGGTTGGAAACAGGCTGAATACGATATTGTTAGTGGCAGGTATTTGTATAATAGGTGCCATTTGATTGGTTATCAATTAACTGGGGAAAATGCAAATGAAAAAAATTTAGTTACTTGTACTAAGAATATGAATAATAATGGTATGTTACCTTTTGAAAACAAAGTAGCAAATTATATCAAAGAAACAAATAATCATGTTTTATATCGAGTAACACCAATTTTCGAAGAAAATAATCTATTAATTAGTGGTGTTCAAATTGAAGCAAGTTCAGTAGAAGATAGATGTAATGATATCTGTTTTAATGTATATATTTATAACGTTCAAGATGGAATTCAAATTAATTATACAAATGGTGAAAGTAAGTTACTAGCTAATTAAAATATTATAAGTTTATCGTCCGATGACCGATTCTTCCACCAATAATAGTCTTACCTTTTAAATCTTCTAAAGTGAAGTTTTCAATGTTTTCTCTAGCAACGATAAAACTACCATCTCTTTTAGTAAGTCCGGCAAAATTAACTAAATAGTCTTCTTGCCCTTGGTTATATACATAGATTGATGCTTCACTACCACAAAAACCAATTTGAACATCACCTGATAAAACAGCAGCGGTAACTTTATCGGCTCCTGGGACTAGCATTAACTCTACATCTAATCCTTCATCTTCAAAATATCCTAAGGCATGAGCAACATATTGTGGTGAATAAAATACACTATGGGTAACTTCAGCTACTTTAATTTTAGTTAAGTCACTGTCTTTTGGTTTTAGCATTAAAACCGCAACTACCACCCCAACGATTAAAATTAAAATTATCGGTATAATAATTTTTTTCAAATATTATCCTCCTTTCAGCTTTCTCTTTATTATATTCAAAATAGAAATTATAGTGATTAACAAAAAAGAGCTAATTTAAGCTCCTAGGAAAATTTTTTTATAATAATCATTACTTATCATTTGTTTACTAAAATCAATTTTACTACCTACTAAGCGATTGATTCTATCGACGTAGCTTTTATTAATTTCTTCATCAATACTAACATAGGTATTAGTTGTAGCGTTAAAAATAGCTTTATCAGTAATCCAAGAACGATTGCCAAATATCGCTATCCCTTCAGTAGTACTCAATATATCGGTACCTGAAAATAACCTTGAATCATAGTCAATACCGAACAAATTATAAACGGTTGGTAAAACATCAGCTGACATTGCTACTTTGTCGATCGTAATAGTGTTTAGTTTATTATTCCAGATTATTAGTTTATTGTGGTTTATTTCAAATAAAGCATCACGTGTATAAGTTGATAATTCGTTAATTTGATCGATACTTAAACCATATGGATAATGATCAGCTAACATAACGATAACAGTATTATCTAATTGGTCATATTCCTCTAACTTATCGATCAATAGTTCTAAAGCTCTATCTAATTCAATTTGTGTTGCAATATATGCTTTAACACTATCTGAATATGGTAAATCTTTAACTAGGTTTTTATTTTTAACAGCCATCGAATTATACCAATTATAATTTAAATGTCCTGATACAGTCATATAATAAGTCATAAAAGGTTGCTCACTATTCATATATTCCTCAAAAGTTGCTTCGATCATTTCAACATCACTTTCAGGCCAATTATTGCAGTTAATATTTAACCCCATTTTACAGGCCTTAAAATTATCAAAACCTAAAGAAGCTAAATATTTATTTCTATCTTGAAAGTAGCCATTGTGGTTATGATAAGCATAAGTAGCATAACCTTCATTTTTAAATACTGTCCCTAATCCGTAAGGAAAATAATTGTTCCCATTTCGCCAAGTACTTAAGGTAGATTTGTTTGGAATTAAGCCAGTTAACGCTTGAAACTCGCCACCGATTGTACTTAAATAGTTAGGAGTATAAAAATTATTGAAAACAAAGCCAGAATTGGTCAATTTATATAATGTTGGTGTTAGTTCTTCGTCGATTGCAATTTCGCTAAAAGATTCAGCCACAATATAGATTAAATTTTTGCCTTCAAATAATCCCGTATATTTATTTTGTCTAGTTCCAGAATTACTTGCTATATAATTGTAAGTATTGACATCTAAAATACCTTTAAGATTTTGAATATCAATATCAGTTATATTATATTGATAATTAATAATAGGATCTTGTTCTGTTTCTTTAGGAACTTCCGTTATTATTTTTTCATCAAATCCCAAAAGCGATCTTTTTATATCCAAATAATAAGAATTGATAACGCCTAGTTTTTGTATATTTAATTCATTTTCATTAACTTCATAGTAAAGTGAATAAGGCGATAAATAAATACCTTTTTGTGAATTTAAAAATAAGACAAAGATAAGGCAGTTTAACGAAATCAAAATGATGCCAATAATTAAGGTATTGATTCGGTTGCCATCGTTATTCAAATTAAATTTTTTTCTAAATATTATCAATAGAATTAGTGGTACGGCAAATAGAATAATATAGCCGATATTTGCAAAAATCAATTTGAAAATTTGATCTGCAAAATCAAAAGCTTGATCAGAAATTTTTAGCAAGGCAAAAGAAAAAAAAGTATTGAAGAAATTTTTGAAAACTAGCTGAATGCCATAGAGAATAATTAAAATAGAGTAAAAAGTATAGTTTATAATTTTATTTACTTTTTCACTAAAAACATTAGTTATGGTTGTTATAATTAGTGCTATTAGAATCGTAAATATCACGATACTAATTATTGTCGATTTTTCAAAACTATCAAAAATAGCCAGTTGAAATACAAGTTCTAACCATAATAACAACCCTAAATTTATTAGGAAACTCATCGCTAATCTTTTCATATTACCACCTACTATAAATAATATCACGATTTGTGATTAAAATATCATTTTTTTTATTTTTTCAACTATTTCGAAATCGACAGTTCGATTTTCTTTTGATGCATCTTTGACTCTAATACGAACATAGTCACCTATTTTTAATCTTTGATTAGTCTTTTTTCCAATCATAGAAAATGTTTCGCGATCGAAGCGATAAAAGTCATGTTTAATATCTTTAAATAAAACTTTTCCAGTGACATTGTTAGTGGTTTCGACAAACAGTCCATTTGAGTTGATATTGGTAATTACACCATTAAAATATTGATTTATATGATCTTCCATATATTCGGCCATTTTCATGATAGTAGCTTCATTTTCTGCTTCTTCTGCTTGTCTTTCTCTTTGTGAAGCTTGGATTCCCGCTTCAGCTAATAATTTGTCTAATTGATTTAAAATTTCGATATCCAAGTTAGGATCATCATACATATCGATAAGGTTATGAACAATTAGATCGCATATTCTTCTGATCGGTGAAGTAAAATGGGTATATTTATCAAATGCTAGGGCATAATGTCCAGTATTTTCTTGAGAATAATGCGCTTTTTTTAATCCTAGTAAAATAAAATTAGAAATTATTTTAAAGTTTTTATCGTCGATTAAATTTCTTAAGATACCTTGAATTGTTTTAGGATTGCTAAAATTTTTAATGTGTGGTACTTTATATCCTAAAATACGCAATAAACTAAAGGTTTTAATTAAAATATCATTATCTGGAATTTCGTGAATTCGATAAAGAAAAGGATAATAACAGTAGTGACTAGCAACAGTTTCGTTAGCAATTAACATGAAATTTTCAATAATTTTCTCGGCAGTTGCTTGTTTAGGTGTAGTAAAATTTAAAGGTTTATTCTGATCGTTTAAAACCACTTCTAAATCATTGCTTTGAAAGTCGATATAACCTCTTTTAAAATTAGCTTCACTTAAAATTTCGCTTAGTTTTTTAGCTAATTTTAAATTATCAACATAAGGAAGGTAATCAGCCTTAATTATATTTTTTTCCAAAGCATTATTGACGTTAGAATAGCTCATTTTCATTTTAGAGTTGATGATACTTTTAACAATTTTATAATCGATAACTTCACCATCTTTATTTATTTCCATAATACATGATTTAGTTAGGCGATCAACATTAGGATTTAAGGAACATATTCCATTAGAAAGATACTTAGGTAACATTGGAATAACTGAATCGAGCATATAGACACTAGTTCCTCTTGAGTATGCTTCTTGAAACAAAGCACTTCCATATTTAACATAGTGGCTAACATCAGCTATATGTACGCCCAAGACAAAATTGCCATCAGCATTTACCTCAATGCTAATAGCATCATCGATATCTTTAGTCCGATCACAGTCGATAGTATAAATTAGTTTATCTCGTAAATCTAATCTTCCTTCTAGTTCTTCGGTGGTGATTTCATTAGGAATATAGTCTAATTCATCTAAAACTTTTTGTCCAAAATTTAGCGCAAAACTTTTACTTAAAGCAATTTGCTTTAAATCGATATCAGGATCGTTTTTATGCCCGATAACCTCAACTATGTGGCCGTTTAAATCATTTCCAATATTGTTTAATTTAATTAAAACTCTTTGGCCATCTACTAGTTTTTTTGTTTCGTTAGATGGCAAAACTAATTTATAGTCGATCGTTTGCCCTAAAACTTCTAATTTGCCATTTTTCATTTCAGCAACGATTAAGTCATTAGCTCTTTTTATTATTTTTTTGACTTTGGCTTGTTTTCTTTCTTTGTCATATACAAATAAGCATAAGTCATTATTTAAAGCTCCGTTTAAATCTAATCGATGGACAGTATAACGTTCATTGTTTAAATAAAAAACACCATAACCGTTTTTTAAGCCTTTTAATTCTTTAACTATATAATTAGATTTTGGTAGTTTTTGATAAAAGTTATCAATTTCTACAATTACACCTTGTTCTTCTAAAAGTTTTAAATCACTAATTAGTGTTTCTAAATCACAGTTTACTTTTTTTTGAATTTCTTTTAAAGTATATTTTATGTTATTTTTAAAAAGTTCTTGTATTTCCATTTTCCACTTACCCCATTACAATTAAATAATATCACATCTTGTCGTTAATTACAATATAAATTTATGCTATTATGAGAAGTATTTTTTGTAATGTTAGGTTGAAGATATGGTCTATCGTGTGTTATAATCAATATAAGGATGTGAAAGTATGGACTTGGGTTCTTTAAACGATAGACAAAAAGAAGCAATTAATATAACAGAAGGACATCTTTTGGTTTTAGCGGGGGCTGGTAGTGGGAAAACTAAGGTCTTAACAACTAAGGTTGCCTATTTAGTTTTAGAAAAAAATGTTGCTCCTAGTAATATTTTAGCAATTACTTTTACTAACAAAGCAGCTAAAGAGATGAAAGAGCGAATCTTAAGTATGGTTGGCGCAGTTGGTTATAAGATTCAAATATCGACTTTTCACTCGTTTGGTCTTTCTATTTTGCAGAAGCATTATGATAAATTAGGGTTAAGTAAAAACTTTACTATTTTAGATAGTGATGATAGCAATGTTGTAATTAAAGGTATTTTAAAAGATAGGAATTATGACGAAAATTACCGCGTAATTAAAAGTATTATCAGCAACAATAAAAATGCTTTAGTGGATAGTGTTGAATTTGAAAGATTTGTAGGTAATGATTACGATGAAATGGTTTTAGATGTTTACCGAAGATATGAGGAAAGATTGAAAAGAAACAATAGTGTTGATTTTGATGATTTATTAATGTTACCTATTGTTTTATTTAGAAAATATCCGTCTGTTTTGAAAGAATATCAAGAACAATACAAATATATATTAATCGATGAATATCAAGATACTAATGAGGCTCAATATTTATTAGCTAAAATGATAAGTAGCAAATATAAAAATATTTGCGTTGTTGGCGATGATAGTCAATCTATTTATTCATGGCGTGGCTCTAACTATAAGAATATTTTAAATTTTGAAAAAGATTATCCTGATTGTAAAACTGTCTATTTAGAGCAGAATTATCGTTCGACTAAAACTATTATTGAGGCTTCTAATGAACTTATTAAAAATAATGTTCATCGTAAAGATAAAAATTTGTGGACTGAAAATGAAGAAGGTGTCAAAATTGAGTATCATACGGCTTTAAATGAGAAAGATGAAGCTTATTATGTTATTAAACAGATAAATCAATTACTTGATTCTAAGATTAAATTAAGCAGTATCGCAATACTTTATCGTACTAATGCTCAATCGCAAAATTTAGAAAAAGAATTAGTTTTAAGTAACATTCCTTATAAAGTGATTGGCAGTGTATATTTCTATAATCGTAAAGAGATAAAGGATTTGATGGCCTATTTAAAGCTTATCTATAACAAAGATGATGATGTAAGTTTAATGAGAATTATCAATGTTCCAAGAAGAAAGATAGGTAAAACAACTCTTGATAAATTAAAAGACAAAGCTAACAGTTTAAATATTTCACTTTATGATGCGATTGAAATGGGGAAAGAATTAGAGTTTAAACAATTAATTGAGGAATTAAGAAAGCAAAAAGATGAGATGACTTTAGTTAGTTTTATTGAGTTAGTGTTAGATAAGACAGGTTTAATAAAAGAATTAGAAAATGAAGGTACGATCGAAGCGGAGTCTAGAATTGAAAATCTTAAAGAGTTTAAGACTATTGCTATACAATTTGAGGAAAATTATGGTATAATTAGTTTGGAAGATTTTTTAAATGAGATAAGCTTAGTAGCTGACGTAACCGAGTATAAAGATAACGAAGGCGTTACTTTGATGACAGTTCATTCTGCTAAAGGTTTAGAGTTTGATAATGTTTTTATTGTCGGTTTGGAAGAAAGTATTTTCCCACATTTAAATTCTTTTGAAAATAAAGAACAGTTAGAGGAAGAAAGAAGACTATGTTATGTAGCTTTAACAAGAGCTAAAAAAAGGTTATGGCTAGTAAATGCTGAGGCTAGAACGATATATGGTAACAAAGTTAAAAATCCAGAGAGTCGGTTTATCAAAGAGATCGACGATAAGTTATTGAATAAGGAAAAACCTTTAGATAAAAATACTTCTAACATTTTAGAAAATGTCGATACTAATATTGAGTATCAAATAGGAGAACATATCTATTTTGATATGTATGGTGAAGGGGTTATCGTAGGTATTAAAGATAAAGTATTAACCGTTGCCTTTAAACATCCATATGGAGTTAAGACGTTAATGAAGGGGCATAAAAAGATAAGGAAGGTGTAATTTATGTTTTTAAGTATATGGACTGATATTCAAAATTGGTTTACCGATATTACTAGTGATATTAAAGATTTTTTTGTCGAGCATAGCCGTAATCCATTTTTATGGATCATTATAATTCTTATTGGATTATTGATATTTGAGTCAGTTTATCGAGCATTACACAAAGATTAGGAGGATACAACATGGATTTAGTAAATTTATATAAAGATATTGAAAAATATATAGACCAACAAATTACTTTAACTGGTTGGATTAGAAATCATCGTAAACAGAAGGAATTTGGTTTTGTTGATTTTTATGATGGAACTTGCTTTAAAAGTATTCAAGTTGTGTATGATAACAAGTTACCTGATTTTGATTTTATATCTAAATTAAGAGTAGGAAGTGCTATTGAAGTAACTGGTATTTTATCTAAATCACTTGGTAGTGGTCAGGATTATGAAGTTTTAGCTAAGAATATTAATTTATTAGGTGATTGTTCGGAAGATTATCCAATTCAACCTAAAAGACATACTAGAGAATTTTTAAGGGAAGTAGCTTATTTAAGACCGCGAACTAATTTGTTTCAAGCAGTATTTAGAGTTAGAAGTGTGGCGGCTTTTGCTATTCATTCTTATTTTCAGACCAATGGTTATGTATATTTTCATGCTCCAATAATTACTGGTAGTGATTGTGAAGGGGCAGGGGAAATGTTTCAGGTGACGACTTTAGATTTAAATAAAGTTAATGGTAAACCTGATTATAGCAAAGATTTTTTTGGCAAACCAGCCAATTTAACAGTATCTGGTCAATTACAAGCTGAAACTTTTGCTTTAGCTTATAAGAGAACTTATACCTTTGGTCCAACCTTTAGAGCTGAAAATTCTAATACTAAAACACATGCTTCAGAGTTTTGGATGATTGAACCAGAAATTGCTTTTTGCGATTTAAATCAAAATATGGATATTATCGAAGAGATGCTTAAATATGTAGTCAAGTATGTTTTAGATAATTGTAAAGAAGAAATGGAATTTTTAGATAAATTCGTGGAAAATGGTTTGATCAATAAATTAACTTCATTAATCACTTCGAAATTTACGCGCATAACGCACAAAGAGGTTATCACTATTTTAAAAGAAGCGAAAGTTAAATTTGAATTTGAACCAGAATATGATGGCGATATTGCGAAAGAACATGAGAAATATATTACAGAGTACTTTAATGGCCCAGTGTTTATTACAGATTGGCCTAAAGATATAAAAGCTTTTTATATGAAATTAAACGAAGATGGCAAGACAGTTGCCGCTGTCGATTTAGAAGTACCGGGGGCTGGTGAATTAATAGGTGGCTCACAAAGAGAAGAAAATTATGATAAACTTCTCAATCGAATGAAAGAACTAAATATGCCTCTTGAAAGCATGGATTGGTATTTGAATTTAAGAAGGTATGGAGGTTGTGTTCATTCAGGATTTGGAATGGGATTTGAAAGATTACTAATTTATTTAACTGGTGTCGAGAATATAAGAGATGTTATACCTTATCCACGTACACCTGGCAACTGTGAATTTTAAGGAGAAATTAAAATGAAAAGAAGGTTGTTTTTAAAAGGATTTACTTTAGTTGAATTAATTGGCGTAGTTGTCATATTAGGATTGATAACTCTAATTGCTTTACCACCAATTTTAAATTCTGTTAGGAAAACTAAGGGTCAAATAAGTGATGCTAGCCAGAAAATTTTATATAGTGCGGCTGAAGTTTATGTTTCTGAAAATACTAATTCATACCCTAGAACTGATGGGAATACCTATTGTATTACGATCGGTAGTTTAGTATCGAGCAATTTGTTACCTACTAAAGTATATGATGCGGTAACAGGTGAGGAAATTAGTCAAGATAATATTGTCGAAGTGACTGTTAGTCAAGGGCAATATAGTTATAGTTTAAATAATAGTTGTGTTGAAAATAAAGCGGTGTCTTTAATTCAAACTTTATTAAATAATTATAGTGAAGGAGCGACAACTGGTTTAGTAAATGATGCAAATGATTCTAGTGTATATTATTTTAAAGGAAGCAACAGTCAAGTAAACAATAATTATTTATGGTATGGTGGTCATCAATGGCGAATAATGGAATTTGATACAGATACTAATATATTAACTTTGATCACTTCTCAACCATTAACCAGTATTCAGCCTGCTAGTAGTGTCTGGACGACTAAACAAGCATATGAAGATAGTTATGTAAATAAATGGCTAAATAATTATTTTTATAACTCATTAGCTAGTAGTGTTCAAAATAACATTGTGGCTACCACATTTAACGTTGGTATATATAATAATGTCGATGAAATAACTACAACGCAAAAAGTAGGATTACTAGATTATGATCAATCTAATAAGTTTAGTTGGACATTTGTTGGTGGCAATTTTTTATTAGGTAATAGAGTCGATAGTACTCAATTAATCAGTGTCAGCTATGACGTATTGATGACACAGATACCCGTGACTTATGGGTATTCAGTCCGTCCTGTAATTAGAATAAATGATATCGAAGTTAAAGGTGACGGAACATTAACGTCAAACTATAAAACATCGTCTAGATCTACTGGAACTAGCAATGTTCAAGTGGGAGAATATATTAATGTTCAGTATAATGGTAGTGATAGTTATTGTGGCTCTGATAATATATGCACATTTAGAGTAGTAAGCAAAGATAGCGATAGTATTAAGGTAGTGTTAAATGGTTTACTTCCAAGTACTAGTCAGTATGGAAGTTCATCGACTATTACTACAAGCCATACGATATACACTCCGTTAAACACATTTGCTAACAATATATCGAGTAATTATCGGTATACAGGTAATAAAACTTTTTATATTGGTGATTATCCTTATGTATCAGGAGTAGGCCAAGATTATGCTATTATTAAAGATGAGACTTTATCAGCTAGTGTTGGACTACCGACAATAGCTGAGATGTTTAGCGGTAATGATATAGAGATTTCTCGTTCGAGCAACAAAACTTTTGTTGATGTTAATACGATTGAAAATCCAACTGTTTCAGATTATTATTCATTGATGAATAGAAGAGATTCAACTTATGTCTATAATATCGATCCCTATGGAGATATGAATTATGGTAGTTACAGCAATGGAAGAGGTGTTCGCCCAGTTATATTTTTAAAGTCAGGATTAACATTTACTGGTGGCGATGGAACAGCGCAAAATCCTTATACGTTTGAATAATCAAAAAGATTTAATAGTTTATCTATTAAATTTTTTAAATGCTATTAAAGTATATTTTAAAAAAATGCATCCAAAATATAACTGAGGAGGAATTAAATGAAAAAAATATTATTTATATTCATGACTTCAGTGTTATTGTTGGGTTGTAATAATTTGTCTAATACACCGACTAAAAAAGCCGAGGACTTTTTAAAAAAATATCAAGCTCTTGATAGTAATGTTTTAAATGATTTAAATGAAGTAGTTAACGAAGATAGTAGTCTAAATGAAGATCAAAAAACAATATATAAAGACATCATGAAAAAACATTATCAGAGTTTAAGTTATGAGATAAAAGATGAAACTGTCGATGGCAATAAAGCAGTAGTAACTGTGGAAATATCAGTAACTGATTTTAAAAAGGTTTTAGACGAAGCTAATAATTATATGAATAACAATCCAGAACAGTTTGAAGATGAAAATGGTGATTACAGTGTATCGAGATTCAATGATTATAAACTAGAGCAATTAAAAAATGCAAAAGACAAAGTTAGATATACATTGGAACTAAAATTAACTAAGATAAATGATGTTTGGACTATGGATACATTAAGTCAAGATACTTATGATAAAATAAACGGTGTATATAATTATTAAAATTTTAACCACACTTTATTAGTGTGGCTTTTTATTAGTTTATTATTAATTCATTTTCTTTAGGTTAATGTATTTTAACCCTGTAAATGTTGTTTATTCATTTTTCCTTTGATAGTCAAGATGCATTATAAATTGCAATTTGTTATTTTTTTACACAATCAATTATAATGTTTTCAATTTCTTCAATTTCTTCTTTACAATCTTTTTTTACCCATTCATTTATTATGGCACAAATACCTTGTATATAGAAGGCTAAAATATATCTAGTTTTTTCTTCAGGTATTTCATAACGTCTCATTATTGGTAATATTATATATTTTTCTAAGGAAGTAATTCTTTTATCAGCTTGCATTCCATTTGGATTAGAAAATGTTGCTTTAAAAATATTTTTATTATCTTTTATAAAATTTAAATATGGCGTTAAATATTCACTTTTTATTAAATATAAATCATCTAATTTAGAATTTTTAATTTTATCAATAAAGTCAGTTGAACTTTGATTAAATTGATCGATAAATTTTTTGTTAATATATTCCATACACTCATTAGTTAAATCAGATATATTTTCGTAATGAAGATAAAAAGTTGATCTATTAACTCCTGCCTTATCACAAATTTCTTTTATTGTAATATAATCAATATCTTTATTTTCTAATAAATTTATTAGTGCTTCGTCAAAAAGAATAGCAGTACTTTGATATCTACTTTCGTTTTTATTCACTTGCACTGCTCACTTCCTTTCTAGTCTTCTTTAGCAATTTCATTAGCTAATCTTATTATATCTTGTGAATATTTAGACTTAGACGTTTCTAAAATTCTTTTATACGCAAAATAATTTATACTAACTCCAGCTAATCCAATTATTCCAATAAAAATTCCTAATACAAAAAATTTTCCATCGGCTAAAACACCCATTGACAAACACATTCCAAGACCTAATATTAAGCTCATAATAATACCATTAGTATAAGCGAATATATTTGCTGGCATTTTTGCTTTTCTATCTAGTTTTCTTAAAGCAATTACTTTTGATTCTTTCTTTACTGAATATTCATTAGCAATGTGTTCTGCATATATTTTATTTGTATTCATAATATATTTCTCCTTTCGTTTACTAGTTAATTATAAAACAAATGAGAAATATATTGAACAACATATTTTTAAAAAAATGTCTATTTATAATATTACATATTATTGTGATAATCCTTTTTTTCACTATAATCTAGCGTAACTTTCATGTTGTCATAATTATACATGATTTTATACTTTTTCACAATACATACTAAATATCAATTTAGTTTTAAGGAATTAAAAAATGCAATCCTTATTATCTATAAAGATTGCTTTTATTATTCTAACGTTCTTATAAAAATAGAAATTTTTATTCACTTATATTTTTAATAAAACTTTCAACCTCATCTAAACGTAAGACTTTACCATTAACAAACTCTGAATTTGGTGCAGAAGCTTTTAAAACTTCAGTAGAGTTACCCATTCCGCTTCCACCACTTGTAGCAAAAGTAATTATTTTTTTACCAACTAGGTTATAGGTTTCTAAAAATGTATTTATAATAGTAGGAGCAACTCCCCACCAAATTGGATAACCTAAATAGATTATGTTATATTCTTCTATGTTATCAATATGATTAGCGACTAAAGGCCTAGAATTTTTATCAGCCATTTCTCTTGAAGAACGACTATTTGAGTCATTCCAATTTAAATCCTCGTTTGTATATGGTTCGGTTGGTACGATTTCAAATAGATCACCATTGATTGTATCTGCAATTTTTTGGGCTACTTTTTTGGTAACGCCACTTGCACTAAAATAAGCTACTAATTTTTTATTCATAATATTCCTCCTAATTTGCTATATTATTACAACATAAATTGGTTCTTCTTTTACTAGTAAAATTTCTAAAGCATCTTGGTCTATTTTTCTTAAGTAAATTAATCCGTTTGAGTGGCTATGATCTTCATAGAAAATGGCAATGATGCAATATCGCCAGATTTTGTATCATATCCATTATTTCATATTTATTTAAAGATTATCATATTCTTCGTCAGTCACTGGTTCACACCATTCATTTTTTGTATTTTCTCCAGGAACTTCAATAGTTATATGACTAAACCAAGAATCTTTTTTTGCTCCATGCCAATGTTTTACATTTGCTGGAATAGTAATAACCATGCCTGGCTCTAAACTGATTGGTTCTTTTCCTTCTTCTTGATACCAACCATAACCTGCTGTACATATTAAAATTTGACCTCCATCTTTTGTTGAATGATGAATATGCCAATTATTTCTACAACTTGGTTCAAAAGTTACATTTGCTAAAAATATATTATCTAGTTTGGCAAGGGGATTTAAAAATGACTCACCGATAAAATACTGTGCAAAATTTATATTTGGTTCACCCTTTCCAAAGACGTTTGATTTATCAAATTCTTCTTTATTCATTTTCCTTATATACCTCCTCTATGATTGGGAAAGTACTCCATGCTTTAGACCATCCAACATAAAAAGCTAATTGAGTCACGATTTCTACAAGTTCTTCTTTTTTTAAGCCATGATCTTTTCCCATAATTATGTGCGACTTTAATTGAGGATATGATCCCAAAGCCATAAGAGCTGATATTGTAATCATACTTCTATCTCTTAATGATAACTCTTTTTCTCTACTCCAAATTTCTCCAAATAATACATCATCATTTAGCTCAGCAAATTTTGGAGCTAAAGTACCTAAATTATTTCTTCCAGCAGTTTGTTTTTTCATTTTCATTCCTTCTTTCATTTATTTTAAAATCCTAATTCTTCTATCCAAGTATTTACTTGGTTTCTTGAACTAGAAACACTAGAACCACTAATAGATAGTCCATTTGTTATTTTGGCATCAGGTTCAGCATTTCTAATTTCAGATAAGGTATTAGAAAATCCTGAACTACCACTTGTTACGAATGGAGCAATAGTTTTTCCTGAAAAGTCATATTCATCAAGTAAAGTATAAAGTGGCATTGGCATATCTCCCCACCAGTTTGGATAACCTAAAAATATTATATCGTAATCATCTAAATTAATAGTAGTTTTAAGTTCTGGTCTAGCATTATTACGTTGTTCTTCTTGAGCTTCATCTAATAAATCGTTATAATTGCTAGAATAAGTTTTTACAGTTTCTAACTGTACTAAATCGCCACCCACTTCTTCATGGATAAATTTTGCTAAAGTTTCTGTATTTCCACTCATTGAGAAGTATAATACTAAAATCCTATTTCCTGTGTTTGTTATATTGTTATCATCATCACTATTATTTTGTTGATTGTCATTTAACTGTTCATCATTTCTTGTTACAAAATAAATTATTCCTCCTATAACTGCTAAAAGTATCAATATTCCTATTAATGTAATTGCTTTCTTATTCATTTTTTATTTCCTCCTTTTTAAGCATATTCAAAATAGCATTATATGCAATTTCATAAATTGTCATATATTTGTAATCGACATTTGCTCTTTTCATTGCCTCTTTTTGCTTAGTGGTGACTACTGTATATGGATATATTCCATACATAAATGGAAATAAGGAATATATAAATTCTTCTATTTCTTTTTTGCTAAAATCTAGAGCAAACTTATTCAAGCATTTTTTTACATTATTTATAGACTTTCCAAAAAGTAGTTTAAAATCTGTAAGACTTTCAATGCTACTATTTTCTTCGATGTCATATAAATTCATAGCTAAGAGTTTTAATAGATTTTTTCTGTTAGAGATAGATATAGCTAGTTCATTTGCTAATTCTGTTTTAGAAAGATTTTCTTTATCTAATATTTTCGTTAAATCTTCATTCCATAATCGATATTCTTTTTTTAATAATTCTAAAAATATTTCTTCTTTTGTCTCAAAGTAATTATAAATTGATGGCCTGGAAAAACTAGTTTCTTCGCTTATGTTTTTTATGTTAATTTCTTTAAAACTTTTTGTTTGATATAATTTTTCACAAGCATTTACAATTTCTTCTTTTCTATCTATTGTTTCATCTTCTATTGTACCCATAGATTTCCTCCTTTCTATTCTGACACTGTGTCAGTTATAAACATTATATACCACATCTGACATTGTGTCAACATGTTTTTAATCATATAAATTAATTTTTTTTTGACATGAACTTTAGTCATAAATCTACACTTCCTTGCTAATTTTTAGTAAAAAAAGATGCGATATCGCATTAGTTCTTTTTATCCTTTGTGTTGGAGACATTGCAAATGAATTTTTACCATATTCAGTTTTAATTTGATCGAATTCGACCAAATTAAAATCTTGGTTATGAATTTGTTCCCACAATCCTATATAATCAATCGTTGTGATTCTTCTTAGCCAATTCTTGACCGTAAAAGACGGATCACTAGAATTTTGATATTTTGCTAAAAAGGTGTCAACACTTTAAATCATTGTTCACACCTTTATTTTACTACATATCTTTAATATTTTGTGGACAAGCTATAAAACTTGAACCAATTCTTCCTTTTTATAATTATTAGTTTATTTTATACTATTTTCCACAGCATTGTTTATATTTTTTTCCTGAACCACATGGACAAGGTTCATTTCGACCAATTTTGCTTACCTTTTTAGGTTCTTTTTTCTTTGGTTTATTGTCATTAACAGCTTCACCTTTGGCTACTTGTTTTCTAGTTGAATTTTGTCTTATTTCCGCTCTTAATAAATACATAGTTGTTTCCTTTTCAATAGTATCTAACATGGCATCAAACATTTCAAATCCTTCAGTTGTATAAGCTCTTAAAGGATTTTCTTGCGCGTAGCTTCTTAGATGAATACCTTCTCTTAATAATGACATGGCATTGATATTTTCCATCCAATGCATATCGATAACTCTTAGATAAATAGCTTTTTCAAACTCATCCATTATTTCTTTAGGTACAGATTCTACCTTGGCTTCATATTCTAATATAATTTTAGCGCATATATAATCAATTATTTGATTATTATCCATACCCTCTATATCATCTAAAGTAATTGCTTTCTTTAGTAATTTACCGTTTATAAATTCAAGTATCTCGTTTAAACTTTGACCGTTTAAATTACCGTTATCTAAATGACTATCGACTAAATGTGCAATAAAGTCGTTGAACAATTTGATAATAACATCATGAATTGATTCACTATCTAAAATTTCGTTTCGTTTTTCATAAATTATTTCTCTTTGTTCGTTGACAACGTTATCGTATTCTAACAAATTCTTACGAATATCGAAGTTATTTCCTTCGACTCTTTTTTGCGCTGTTTCGATAGAATTAGATAACATTTTAAGACTAATTGATTGATCGTCAGTAAAACCAACTCTCTGTAATAGTGTTTTAGCTCGATCTGTACCAAAACGAATCATTAAATCATCTTCAAATGAAACATAAAATCTAGTATATCCAGGATCTCCTTGACGACCAGAACGACCACGTAACTGATTATCGATACGTCTTGATTCATGTCGTTCAGTTCCGATAACACAAAGCCCACCTAGTTCTTTAACACCTTCGCCTAATTTAATATCGGTACCACGACCTGCCATATTAGTGGCGATTGTAACAGATCCTTTTATACCAGCCTTAGCAATAATTTCCGCTTCACGAGCGTTATTTTTGGCATTTAATACTTCGTGAGGAATTTTAACTTTCTTTAACATCGAACTGATTAATTCACTAGTTTCGACAGCTATGGTACCGACTAATATTGGCTGTCCTTTTTCATGTCGTTCTTTAATCTCATTGATAATTGCTTTATATTTTCCTTTTTGAGTAGCAAATACTAAATCTGTATCATCGATTCTTGCGATTGGTTTGTTAGTTGGTATTTCAATAACATACATGTTATAGATATCTCTAAATTCTTCTTCTTCAGTTTTAGCTGTACCAGTCATACCAGCTAATTTATGATACATTCTAAATAGATTTTGAAAAGTAATAGTAGCTAAAGTTTTAGTTTCTTGATTAATTTGAACGCCTTCTTTAGCTTCAATAGCCTGATGTAATCCTTCCGAATAAGCTCTTCCTTGCATTAATCTTCCTGTGAAAGGATCGACTATGACGATTTTACCATCATGTACTACATAATCGAAATCCTTTTTCATTCCATAATTAGCTTTCAAAGCTTGATTAATAAAATGAACTAAGGTCGTGTGTTCAATATCGTATAGATTTGTAATTCCGAAAGCTTTTTCTGCTTCTTGTACACCTTTATCATCTAAAGTGACAGCTTTAGTTTTCTCATCGTATAGGTAGCCATTGTTTTCTTTTAATGATTTGGCAAATCTATCAGTTTGAATATATAAATTAGCGCTGTTCATAGAACCGCCAGAGATAATAAGGGGCGTTCTAGCTTCATCGATTAAAACCGAATCCACTTCATCGACAATCGCAAAATTTAAGCCTCTTTGAACTCTGTCATTAGCTTTGACAACCATATTATCTCTTAAATAGTCAAAACCAACTTCGTTGTTAGTTGAATAGACGATATCACATTCATAGACTTTCTTTTTTTCCGATGAAGTTAATTCCCTTAAATTAACACCAACGGTTAAACCTAAAAAGCGATAGATACTTCCCATCCATTCTGCATCACGATTAGCTAAATATTCATTGACAGTAATAATGTGAACACCTTCACCACTTAATGCATTTAAATAAGCTGGCATAGTCGAGGTCAAAGTTTTTCCTTCACCTGTTTTCATTTCGGCAATATTACCATAATGAATAGCTAAACCACCAATAATCTGAACGTAGTATGGTTTTTCACCGATTACACGATAAGCAGCTTCTCTAGCAACGGCAAAAGCTTCAATTAAAATATCATCTAAAGTTTCACCATTTTGTAGCCTTTCTTTAAATTCTTGTGTTTTGTTTTTAAGCTCAGTATCTGATAATTTACTCATCTGTTCATCTTTTTCCATAATCAGATCGGCTTGTTGTTTAAATTTTTCTAATTCTTTATATTCATGATCAAATAATTTCTTTAAAAATTTCATTTTGACCTTCCTTTCATACTTATTAATTATATCAAAAAAAAGATAAAAATAACAGTGCTTTTGTTATCAAAAAAAGAAAATAGGTGATTTTTTCACCTATTTAGTCTCGATAATACCGTAATTTCCATCTTTACGACGATATAAGATATTGACTATATCAGTTTCCTCATTTACAAAAACAAAGAAATCATGACCAAGAAGGTTCATTTGTAAGATAGCCTCATCTTCGTTTGTTGGTTTTAATTCGATCGTTTTCCTTTTGATAATTTTACCTTTTTCATCTTCATCTTTATCTATTTGGAAATCAATATTAAAATCAATTATATCTTTATTAACTTTCTTTTTCATTCGCGTTTTATTTTTGCGAATTTGTCTTTCTAATTTTTCTGATACCAAATCGATAGCTGCATATAGATCAGTATGGGTATCTTCAGCTCTTAAAATAAGTTTTTTCATTGGAATGGTAACTTCGACTGTCTGGTCTTTTCCTTTTACTCTAACTACTACATGAGCAGTTATTTCTGCTGGATTTTCTAAATATTTGTCCAACTTGCCAATTTTGTTTTCAATGTAATCATTGATAGCTGGCGTAATTTTAATTTTGTTGCCACGGATATTCATTTTCATAATATCACCCTCCTAATATAATTATATCATATTTATGGCAAAAAAATATGTAATTTTATGTGAAAAAAAAGAACTATTAGTCCTTTTTAAATTGTTGTAAAATTATTCCTAATCCGACCATTAAGCTTAAAACACCAATCAATAAGCCTACTACTGGAATTACCATTAATATTTGTAATAGGACAATTCCTATTAAACCAATTAACAATGGATTGCTTTCTTTTTTTAGAATTTTGTTCCATACTATATATCCCAATAAATAACTTGCAAAAATATTAGATAACCAAATTGCTATGACATAAAGAATCAATAACAAGAACGCTAATGGAACTCCTAGAACTAAGCTAAATAATAAGAAGAATATAATCGGAATCATAATTAAAGCTAGGGCTCCAAAACCAAATAGAGATAATACGCGTAGTAAATTGATGTCAGAATTTTTAGTTTCAATTCGTTTAAATAATTTAGGAACAACTAGATAGAAAGCTAAGAAGATAATTAATGTTCCACCTAAATCAATTAAGAAATTAACTAATTTTTCACCTATGGAAAGTTCTTTTGTCAATGTCTCAGTTTTTATAATTTCGCCAATTTGCGCATTACTATCGATCGTTACATCAATATCTTCATTGTAAGAAAGACTTCCCTGAATAGTTGACTCGTTAACTTTTAAAATACTAGCTTTAATGTCGACATTACCGCTGATTTCGCCATTGATTGTAACACTATAAGCAAAAATAGTAACATCGCGGTTTATTTTTCCGTCGATAACCACTTCATTACCAAAAATGACTAAATCGCGATCGATAATCGCATCTTGGCTAAAATTAATAATGTTACCAAAAATAAAACCATCGTTGTTAATGTTTCCTGATATATTGACATTGTTGCCAAATAAAACAGCATAATCATTTTCTCCAGAAAAATTAACATTGTTGCCAAACAAAATATTGATACCATTTATTTTGTTTGTCGAGGTAACATTATTACCTGCTATAACATTACTACCATCAACTTCTTCAACACTTGAATCATTAGCCGTTATTTGTGCATTTACACAAATCGGCAATAGTAACAACAAAACCAAAAAAAATTTTAATCGTTTCATATTTCACCTCTATATTATGATATCATTATATGATTAAAAAGTCAAAAATATAGTAATTTTTTTTAATATTTTAATCCATAATATAACTGGTGATAATATGCAATTACTAGGATTATGTATTAAAATTTTTTTTGTTAGGATACTCGATGTTTCGTTAGGAACATTGCGAACAATGATTACAGTAAAAGGTAAAATTTTATATGCGAGTATGGTCGGTTTTATCGAGATATTTGTTTGGTTTTTAGTTGTTAAAGAAGCCTTAAACACTGATCAAACTAGTATTTGGATAGCTATATCTTATTCATTAGGTTTTGCGACAGGTACTTATATAGGTGGTTTTCTTTCTAAAAAATTTATTTCAGGTAATTTAAGTGTCCAGGTAATAACAGACAATGCTTATCCTGATATGGTGGATAAGTTACGCAAAGAAGGATATGGAGTTACTGTTATCGATGTAGAAGGAAAAAATAAGGAACAGGAAAAAAATATGTTATTTATTGAAATTAACGATAAAAGTTTTAATCACTTACAAAAGATAGTTAAACAAATGGATCATGATGCATTTGTTGTAGTTAATGAAACAAAGTACGTTTTAAATGGATTTATCGATAATTATGTAAAATAAAACTTCTAAAAAATATTTATTGGTAATATATGTTATAATATATGTTATAATATATATTAAGATGGGAGTTTTAAAATATATGAAAACAAAAATAGTTTTACTGGTATCTTGAAAGATAACGACAAATTTTTAATTGTCAAAAGAAATGAAAACGACAACTTATATCCTGGAGCATGGGAATTTCCGGGAGGGCATTTAGAAGAAGGCGAATTATTAAAAGATGGTTTGGTGAGGGAATTAAAAGAAGAAATAGGTTTTATAGATGAGTTCAATCCTTTAATTACACATTATTATGATGAAATCAAAGAAAGAAATAATGAATTGATTCATGAATTAGAAATAGATTTTATAGTTAATGTAGATAGTTCTTTAATTAATGTTCAATTAAGTGACGAGCACAGTGACTACAAATGGGTTGAAAAAGATTCTGATTATTTAGATGAATATATAAAAGATAAACTATCTAACGTGTAAAAATTGTCAAAAGCATTAAAAAACATTCTATATTTTTTAGTAAAAGGTAGAAATTAGGATGTTTTTTTATATATCAACCTAAAAAGTGGACTGAAATAAAAAATATTAAGTTTGCCTTAAGTTGCTGAAATATAAAAAATATAGTATAATTATAATGTAAATTGTTTAAGAAAGGAGCGTGATTAATTATGAAAAATTTACAGTTAAAGAATAATATGGAATTAGTCACAGCTTGGTTTATTAAATAATATGTTATATGCTTGATTCTGTATTATGCAGAATTTTTAATTTATTAAAAAAGTAAAAAACAAAAGAAGTAATAAAATTAAAGGAATTAATTCTGGATTGGTGGGGTTATGATAGAGTCTAATAATAATTTAAAAGTTATAGAATATGAAGATAAATATTTAAATGATGTTAGAGATTTACTGACTGAACTTGAAGAATATATTGTTTCCATTGACAAAGATAATTTAGATCAAGTTCATCCTTTATATCATGAAAAAATGGCATTAGTCGATCTAAATGAAGTTAATGAAAATAATGGCAAATGTTACTTAGCTATTTTAGATGATAAAGTTGTCGGATTGATAATGGGAATAATTCCAAAATATAAAGAATTTGACTATTTAGATTATAAATGTCTTAAAAGAGGAATTATTACAGAGCTTATTGTCACTTCTAAAATTAGAAGTAACGGTATTGGTAAATTATTGATGGATAAAATGGAAAACTATTTTAAAGAAAATAGTTGTGAATATGTTTTAGTAGATGTCTTTGCCTATAATGAAACAGGAATAAAGTTTTATAATAAAAGAGGATATCATTCTAGAATGGAAACAATGTTAAAGAAAATATAATAATTGACAAATATTATATTTGCAATTAAGATTAATAAATGCTATAATATATGGCGAAACGAACAAGTTTTAAACAAATATAAAAATCAGTAGAAAGTAGGAGTATTATGAGTGAAAGTAAAAAAATTATTGTAGTAATTAGTGTTATTTTTGTTCTTTTACTAGGAACGTTAGGTTTTGCTTATGCAGATAGTAAAGATTCAAAACAAATTTATGATCAATTTCTCGAGGCATTTAATCGTGAGGAAAATACGTTAATTTATCTTGGTTCTTCTTCTTGTGGTTATTGTTCTTTATTGACGCCAAGTTTAGAAGATATGAAAGAAAGATATGGCATTGATTATGTTTATATCGAAGTATCAGATATCAACAACAATTATATGAAGAAAATATTATCTCACTTAGGTTTATCAAAAATAGGTACACCTTATTTGGTTATCGCATCTAAAGGTAAAATAGTCGATATTCAAAATGGTTTGGCTGATTATGATCAGTTATTTGCATTATTACAAGAAAACAAATTGATTTCAGAAGATGCTAAATTATCATTAAATTATATCGATTATGAAAAATATGAACAATTATTAAATGGCAAAGATAAAAGTGTCGTTGTTGCGGGCCAAACTAAGTGTGGTTATTGCGTTCAAGCAAAACTTATCTTAAATGATATTGCTGACGAACAAGGCGTTACTATTAATTATTTAAATTATACTGGTTTAAGTAGTGAAGAAGCTGAAAAATTTAAAGATAGTTTAGAATATTTTCAAGGAAGTTGGGGTACACCAGTTATGCTTATTCTTCAAGATGGCAAAATGATAGATGTTTTATCACAATTAGAAACGGAAGAAAACTATATCGAGTTCTTGAAAGAAAACGGGGTGTTATAGATGGATATTTACCAACAAGCAATGATGTTTAAAAGGAAATTTCCTAAAACTATTGCTTGGCGTATAAAAGCCCATAGTAAAATAGCGCAATTACATATAAATCCTGATGAAGAAGTAAAGTATGTATTTGTCGGTCAAAAAAATGCTCATTCATATGAGATTTTTAGAACTTTTATTATCGTAATAACTGATAAACGAATAATAGTAGCTCAAAAAAGATTGTTGTTTGGTTATTTATTCATTTCAATTACACCTGAAATGTACAACGACATATCGATCATAATGGGGATTCTATGGGGAAAAGTATGTCTAGATACTGTCAAAGAGGTTGTCATGATTTCTAACATTGAAAAAAAAGCCTTGCCTGAGATTGAGACTGCCATAAGTCAAACAATGATGAAAATTAAAGAAGAAAGCACAAGTTAGACTTGTGTTTTTGAGTGGTTTATGGTATTATTTAATTGTAGATTGGAGATGGTTGCTTTGGCACGAAAAATCAAAAATACCAATGGTGACAACGTCGATTTAGAGGTTATTCGTTATTTTATTAATAACGATACAGAGTATTTAATTTATTCTTTAAATGAAACTGTTGGTTCAGGTGATGAAGTTGGCTATACCAAGTTATATGCATCTAAAATAATTGGAACAAAAGCATGCATAATTACTGATAATGACGAATGGAATCTTGTCAAAGAAATAATAAAAGACATAGTAAGATGTAATCGTGACGGTCGGGAATTAAATATAGTAGATTTAAATGAAGACAATCTCGACGATATTACTTTGCAGGATACGCGAGTATTTAAGCTTCAAGGTAATTTAGTTAATCTTTTATCAGAAAACAAAAAAGTTAAAGATGAGATTACTTTTATACCTGAAGATGCTGAAACATCTCAAGAAATAGAAGATGTCGATTTAGATTATGAACAATTATATAAACATGAATTAGATAAAAATAAACAATTAGAAACTGAAATTGAAAGTTTGAAAAATCAACTAAACCAATTAAGAGAAATAGTAAATCGAGTTAAAGAAATAGTAGAATAACTACTATTTTTGTTTTAAAAAATACAGTAAAACATAAAATTAAATGAGGTGAATATATGAAAAATGCTTTGAATTATTACTATGGATTAAATGTTGAAATTATTCACCAAAAAGAAAAAAATTATTATTTTCAGGTTAACAACGCTAGTTATTTGTTTTTGCAATATGATAATATCGACGAGATATCTGATATATATAAACTAAACAATTATTTAAAACAAAGCATTCCAGTTCACGAAATAATTTTAAATATTAATAATGTAATTCTTACTAATATCAATGGTGACAATTATGTTTTATTAAAACTAATAGTACCAAAAGCAAAGATTAGCATCAATGATATCATAAGCCTTAATAATATCAATGTTCCTATTGCTAAAAGTAGCCTAAGGCGCGATGATTGGTATAACCTGTGGATTCAAAAAATTGATTATTTTGAATATCAAGTAAGCCAAATGGGTAAAAAATATCCAATGATTCGTGAAAGTTTCAATTATTATGTTGGACTTGCTGAGAACGCGGTAATCTTAGTTAAAAATACTAATAAGAATACTTTAAGTTTAGGATTATCACATCGTCGGATCGATAACACTTCTTTTGAACTATATAACCCCCTTAACCTGATTATAGACTTAAGAATTAGAGATGTATGTGAATATTTCAAATATTGCTTTTTTAATAATATTGATATTAAAAATGAACTAGATTTATTTTTAAACTATAACAAATTAAGTCGTGATGAAGGACGATATTTTTTGGCTCGTATGTTATTTCCAACCTATTATTTTGATTTATATGAAAAAATCATCAATAATGAAATTGATGAAAAAGAACTAAATAAAATCACGTCAAAAGCTGACAAATATGAACAAATACTTAAACATATTTATCTATATTTTAAAAATACTGATTTAAATATCGAGTGGTTAGAAAGCACTAACCTATATTGATAACTTCCTTAACTTCAGGGACCTCACTTTTGATAGCAGCCTCAATGCCTTCTTTTAAAGTGAAATCTACCATATCACAATTAGCGCATGCCCCTGTCATTTTGACATAGACGATATTATCTTCATATTTAATGAATTCGACATTGCCTCCTTCATTTATTAAAAATGGCTTTAAGTGTTCGATAATATCGATTATAATTTCTTCGTTTTTTTGCATTTTTAATCACCGCTTAATATTATATATTAGTTTATATGTTATGTAAAGATTTTTTTAATAAAATATGATATAATTAAAAAGAGGTGTAATATGACAAAATATGTAAAAGGAAAAATTGTCGAGGGTATTGTAACCGGAATAGAGTCATATGGAATCTTCGTCTCTTTAGATGAATATTATAATGGATTAATTCACATTTCAGAAATATCGCATGGTTATGTCAAAGATATACATGATTATGTAAATATTGGTGATACTATATATGTTGAAATTATCGGAGTTGACGATGAAGAATGCCATCTTAATTTAAGTATTAAGAATATTAACTTTAAACGAAAAGATCAAAAAAGAAGGCAGAAAATAATGGAAACAAATCTTGGATTTAAAACCTTATCTTATAAGTTACCACTGTGGATTGACGAAAGTTTGGAAAAAATGGAAAAAAAACCAAAAAGTTCTTGACAAAACACTTTATGAAATGATATAGTTAATTACGTCCAAGACATTTGGGCGATTAGCTCAGTTGGTTAGAGCACCTGCCTTACAAGCAGGGGGTCATAGGTTCGAGTCCTATATCGCCCACCATTATGTTTGCCGAAATAGCTCAATTGGTAGAGCAACTGACTTGTAATCAGTAGGTTACGGGTTCAATTCCTGTTTTCGGCACCATTCTTGGAGAGATAGCGAAGTGGTCAAACGCGGCAGACTGTAAATCTGTTCCTTCGGGTTCGATGGTTCGACTCCATCTCTCTCCACCACTTTTGTATTAGGTTAGATTGCCTCGTAGCCAAGCGGTAAGGCACCACACTTTGACTGTGGCA
>CATYVZ010000002.1 GCA_958413985.1 uncultured Bacilli bacterium | reverse complement strand
TCTACATTTTCATTATATATCATTTATCTATCAAAAGCAATATTTTATGAAAAAAGGTATTTCTACCTTAATATTATTTGGTTTAATATATGTCATCAGCTTTAAATATTCCATTATTTAAAGCTTTTCTTTTGCCAGTGGTTCTTCCACTTAATTCAATATCGTTTGAATCATCACGATATTCAATCATATCGTTTGACGGGCTTATTTCTTCTTTAGATAATTCGATTCCTAAAGTATTGATTCTAGATTTATCTTGCTTAAAATTTTCATATATTTTTTTCGTATAATAAGTTGGACCATAAATAATTGGATTGTAAGAATTTTTTTTAGGTAATATTTTTATACTTTTGATAACGCCATGACAAAGACCAATCTTGCCATAAGTAACAAAACTACTATAACTTTCCTGACTGATATTCTGAAAACTGTGATGTTGATTTTTAGTTAATTTATATCTTACCATATATAATCACCTATTCTAAGTATATTGCATTATTTTATTCGTGTCAACCGCATCTTGACATATATTTGACAAACAATAAGGATATGCTATATCGACTATTTTAATTTTGACAATCTTATTGATCAATTCCTTTTCACCTTTAGCTTTAATCGCTAAATAATTACCGGTGTGACCAAATAAATATCCATCTTGATATGTTTCAGGAATAAATTCTAATTCTTGACCAATAAACTGATGCATATACTCTATTTCTAATTGTTTAGACAAAGATAATAAAGTTCTAACTCTTTCCTTTTTAACTGACATCGATATCTGATTATCCATTCGACTAGCTTCTGTTCCTTCTCTAATGGAATAAGGAAAAACATGTAATTTAGTAAATTTTATTTTTTTGATCGTAGCAACAGTCTCATTAAAAAGTAAATCTGTCTCTAAAGGAAAGCCGACGATAACATCGGTGGTGATCGACATTTTTGGTCTTATCCTTCTTAGTTTGTCTATTTTAGCTATAAAATATTCGACATCATATTTACGATTCATGAGTTTTAAAATTTGATCTGATCCTGATTGTAAAGGAATATGCATATGATCAACTAAAATATCGTTATTTTTTATAACATCGATCATATGATCAGTTATTTCAGTTATCTCGATCGAAGAAATCCTCAATCTTTTTAAATTAGGTATTTTAACAATACTTTCTAATAAATCAGCTAAATCACAATTCATATCGTGATAATTACCAGTATGAATGCCTGTTAAGACAACTTCTTTATGTCCATAGTTAACCAAATTAACTATTTCCTTTAAGACATCTTCTTTCTTTTTACTTCTAACATTACCTCTTGTATATGGAATAATACAATAAGAACAAAAATTGTTACAACCATCTTGGATTTTGACAAAAGCTCTAGTTTTGTCAAAATTATTTAGTTGCATATTTTCAAAAGGTACATCTGATAAATCATATATTTTACAAATCTTTTTTTGATAGTTTTTAATGTAATCGACAATTTTGGTTTTATCTTTATTACCAAGGACAATATCGACACCAGCTTTAAACAATTCATCTTTTTTGATCTGCGCTAAACAACCAACAGCAACGACTAATTTAGGATGTTGCTTTGTTACTCGATGGATCATTTTCAACGATTTATGTTCAGCAACATTAGTGACAAAACAAGTATTGACAATATAAATATCTGCATCGTCAATACTTCCTTTGAGATACCCAGCATTATCTAATAAATCACTCATAACTTTTGCTTCATAAGTGTTTACTTTACATCCTAGGTTAATTATAAAATATTTCATAGATTACTTCTAAAATCTTTCAATTCTTTTAAAAATTCATCGTTATTAGTGTCTTTGCCAAAAATAGGTGAAATAAACTCACTATTTTTAAATTTTGGTTGTTCTTCTAATTCAACTGGGACAGTATCCGTAACCAAAGGTTTAGGATTTTCTATATGAGCCTTTTTATCGTTTACTGCCTTAACTAATTCTTGGTAACTGATAATCGCATTTGCTTCCTGTTCTTCTTCAAAAGTAGTCATTGGTCTTTCAGTCTGATTAGCTTCTAAAGCTTCGATCACTTTTTCGATTTCGTTTTTTTCTTCTTTGACAGTTTCATCAGGAATAGTGATCGGTTTAACTTTTTTAGGTTTAAAAATAAGCAATAAAGCAACTATAAGTAAAACTAAAGCTAAGAAACCAAGATAAATATATTTATAAGCTATGATATTTTCTACAATAACATCCATATTAATCACTCCATCAATTCATAATTTAAAATACTTAATAGATAAATCGGTACTGTTTCAACTCGCATGATATTGCTTCCTAAAGACGTTGAAACAAATCCCAGTTCATTTAATGTTTTTTCTTCAAAGTCAGTTAGTCCCCCTTCTGGACCAACCACCATTATTATTTTATCACAATTTAGATTGTTTTTTAATATCTTTTTAATTGTCATATCTTTTTCTTTTGTGCTGAGGACTATTTTTAAACCCTGCATATTTAAATCTTCAATTTTGGTTATCTTTTCGATAGTGGGAATCTCTAAACGTTTAGCTTGTTCACTTGCCTCTTTACAGATTCTATGCCAACGACTTAATTTATGCTCCTGTTTTTCTTTTATTCTAACGATGCTTCTTTCTGTTAGAATAGGAATTATTTTATCTACTCCTAACTCGGTGGCTTTTTGTAAAACAAATGACATTTTCTGTTCTTGCAGTAATGGTACACACAAGATATATTCCATCTTTTTATCGATGAGCTGTTTTTTTACTTCTTTTATCCAAGCTTGATAATTATTGTCTAATTGACAAATATGTAATTTATGATCGTAGATAACTTCGATATGATCGCCCTGTTTCATGCGCATTACTGTTTTGATATGATAAAGATCTTCTTCTTTTAAAATTAAATAGTCACCTTGTTTTACATTAGTAAAATAACGTTGCATTAACGATTATTGTTGATCCACTCATTTAAAAGTGGTTCAGCTACAAATCCTACTTTAGTATCGACAACTTGCCCATTTTTAAATAGGATCAAAGTCGGAATCGACATCACTCCATACTTTTTAGCTAAGTCTGTAAATTTATCGACATCGACTTTAGCTATTTTGATATTGTCTCTTGTCGAAGCAACATTTTCTAAAATAGGACTTAACATTTTACAAGGTCCACACCAAGTGGCAAAGAAATCGATCAAAACATAATCATTTTGAATCATCGTTTGAAATTCTGATTCATTTTTTATTTCCATTTTAATTTCCTCCATTCTCTTTTAATAAATCACTATAACCATCGAATTTTTCGATCTTTCCTTCGTCAAATAATTTTTGTAAAGATTCTTCTGTAATAACATCATATTTCAAGAATAATTGGATCGCTTTATATTTAAATTCTGTTTCACTGTCATCTTGGTATTCATCTTTTAAAGCAATAAATTCTTCGATTACATTAGTTCCCTTATCAGCGATCTGTGATAACAATGGGGTATTATTTAATATTTTAGATTTTAGTTTAGAATTGTCGATGACATCGACATCAAAAACCGTAAGGGAAACGATATAAAGAACGATAAAAACTATTACAAAATAATGAAGTAAGCCAATAAAAGCTCCTGCTATTTTAGACGGAATACTTAAAATAATCGTAGCACTAAGCACCTTTTCAAAAATAGATGTTACGACTAAAAGAAGCTTTAAAATTATCGATAAGACTACGACACAGATAAGGAAAGCTATTCCTTCATATATCAAAATATTTAAAATCTCGACATTCTTTAATATGCCAAACTCAAAAAATGGTAAGTGCTCATACATAAAAACTGATAGTGGATTTTTAAAGAAATAAGCTAAGACTAAAACTAAAATAAAACCGACTGCTTTCAGTAATTCTTTAGTAAATCCTCTTTTAAAACCTAATACTGCTCCAAATAAGATAAATATTATAATTATAATATCTAATACATTCATAAAATCACCTCAATACATATTATTCAATAATTTCGTATTTATAATTGTTGTCCACTTTTGTTATTTTTACTTGTAGACTATCACTAAATAGTTCGTTAGTTTTGGGATTGGTAATATCACTTTCAACAAACCCAGCTTGTTTTAATTGTAATAAAGTTAAAGTGATAGATTCGCCATCGTTTTCTGGCAGATCAAATACGTTTTCATTAGCCCAAGTCTTAGCGCCACTAATAATATTGTTAATCTGAACTTGATATAAATCTTCCTTGCTCTTTCGCATACTACTGTTAATACTTATAGTAGCAATAGTAGCAATGACGCCTAAAATAATAACTACTCCCAATAACTCAGCTAAAGTAAATCCTTTATTCTTCATTTTCCACCTTCTTTATTTTATCGATCATAATTTGATATTTATCAAGTCTTTTTTCGACTTTACCATCGATGATATAAATACTACTTATTATTATATCACAAAATTGTCTTGGGAACAAAACAAATTCTAAAGTAGCTGTTTCATCACTACCAACAATAAACATCATATCTTGACCAGTTTTAGTTTGAATTTTTTTGGTTTTTTCAACATTTATTAAAACGGTAATGTTCTTATTAAAATACTTTTCAGCATCTTTTAAATCGATGGCTTTTATTTTCTTTTTTAAACTACTAACCGGATGACTACTAAGATAAGTTCCCATTACCTCTAATTCCCTATTCATCAGCTCTTGTTTGGAATAATCACTATAATTGATCAATTCTGGTTTTAATGATTCTTCTAAAAGATTACCTAAATCACTATAATTGATCAATAAATCGATATTCATATCGAGTGTCTTTTGATTTACAAATGACTCAAAACAACCAGCTTTATTTAAACTGTCAACTATTTTAATATTGACCAACTTACCATAACATCTTGTGAAAAAATCAAATATATCCTTAAATTGACCTTTTTTTCTTTCTTTGACGATCGCTTTAGCAGCAATAAGACCAACGTTTTTAATGTTAGTTAATGGATAAACAATATTATTGTCCTTCAATAGATAGTCAACATCACTGATATTAATATCTGGTTTTAATACTGTAATTTTATCTTTACACATATTGATATATTCTTTTGTTTTAATTTCACTACCGATTACCATCGACAATAAATGTTTCATAAATACATCATAATAATGCGATTTTAAATAAGCCATTTTATAAGAAACTAAAGCATAAGAAACTGAATGAGCTTTATTAAAACCATAGGAAGCAAATTTTAAAATCAAATCATAAATATTTGTTGCGATTTCTTTTGTATAACCATTTTGAACAGTTTTAGCGATAAAACGATCTTTTTCCTTTAACAAAACTTCTTCCTTTTTCTTAGTCATCGCTTTTCTTAAAATATCGGCTTCTGCTAAAGAATAACCAGCTAAAACATTGGCTATTTGTATAATCTGTTCTTGATAGATAATAATTCCATAAGTCGAATTTAAAACTGGCTCAAGAGGTTTGATAATCTCATATTTTTCTAAACCATCTTTTCTTTTGATATAAGTGTCGATATTGTGCATAGGTCCTGGTCTAAATAAAGCGATCGCGGCAACGATATCATTAAAATTACTGATTTTAAATTTTCTAAGCATATTGATCATGCCACTTGATTCAAACTGAAATATACCACTTGTATCAGCATCAGTAAAAATTTTAATTGCTTGTTTATCATCTAAAGGAATATCGTCATCTTTTAAATTTAACTCTTTTAAAATGTCGTTGATTAAAGTAAGATTTTTTAAAGCTAATAGATCCATTTTAAGAAGACCTAAATCTTCTAAATATTCCATAGAATAACCTGTTAAATAAAAATTATCGTGATAAGTTAAAGGTATTATTTCATCTAAATCAACCTTAGCCATAACTACTCCAGCTGCATGAATACTAGTATGTCTTTTTAGTCCTTCTAATTTTAAACATATCTTATATAATCTTTTTAATTGAAGATCATCGTTTAGGAAATTTTTAATTTTAGCGTAATTATCATATAAATTAAGACGTGAATCAAGATGTTTAGCTATGTAGTCGATCGTTTTACTATCGATACTCATCGCTTTGCCAACATCCCTTATAACTTGTTTACTACCCAATGTACCAAAAGTAATTATTGGCGCTACTTTTTTTAAACCATATTTGGTAATACAGTAATTTAAAACTTCTTCTCGTCTTGTGTACTCAAAATCAATATCGATATCGGGCATACTGATTCTCTCGGGATTTAAAAATCTCTCAAACAATAGATCATATTTTATCGGATCGACTGTGGTAATTCCAAGACAATAAGAAACTAATGAACCAGCAGCACTACCCCTTCCTGGTCCTACTAAAATGCCATTTTCTTTAGCATATTTAACATAATCCCAAACAACTAAAAAGTAATTACAAAAACCCATTTTATTAATTATATCTAATTCATATTTTAAACGTTCCTGGTACTGTTTACTTACTTTTTCTCCAAATATTTTTTTTAGTCCTTCTTTTACTAACTGTTTTAAATATGCATAACTATCAAGTCCATCAGGACAATTATAAACTGGCAATAAATCCTGTTTAAAAGGTATCTCTAAATTGCATAAATCGATTATTTCTTGATTACAATCATCTTGATATAATAAATAGTTTAATAAATGATTGTCATGTTTATTTAAATTGATTTCTTCTACTTTTACACCTTTATTAATTGCATATAAATATTTTAAATAACTACGATCAGCTTCTTCTAAGTATAAAACTTCGTTACAATAAACTTTCTTGCCAGTAATACTTTTTTTTTCATCTAAATTAGTATAACCTTTATATAGATGTTGATAGAATTTATAATCGTCATATTTATCTAAGCTAGCATATGGGACAATGCATAGTAAATTATCGCTATATTTTATCAATGTTTTAATATCGACTTCTTCTTTTGATTTTATCGTACTTAATTTTATTAAGTTTTTATAACCATCATAATTAATCGCATATAACACTATTCCGTTTATTTCTAAACCAACGATTGGCTTTATATCATTTTTTTTGCACTTTATATAAAACTCTAATATACCATGCATCGTATCATCGGTTATCGTTAAAACTTTGATTTCATTTTTTACAGCATAGGCAATTAAATCATCGATCTTAATTAAACTGTTCAAAAGACTATTATCTGTTTTAATGTAAAGTGGTCCCATGCTATCAGCTCCCATTATTATTTTACTATATTTTGTTATTTTTTTAAAGAAATATTTGACTTATTTTGAATAATATAGTAAAATGTAGTAGCGAAGAAAACAAGGAGGCATAAAATGGCTAAAAAAATAACAAGTAAAAAACCTTTATCTGGTAATTTAAGATCACATTCTTGTCGAGCAGTTAAGCATTCAAGAAAACCTAATTTACAAAAAGTAACATTGGACAATGGTGAAACAATTAGAATGAGCGCAAGAGAACTAAGAACGCTTAAGAAAGCAGCTTAAAACCTTAATTTAGGTTTTTTTTTATACAAAAAATCCTACTTAAAAGTAGGATTTAATAACGACAATTTTCAAAACTAGTCGAATCATTATAACTTCTAAATTGATCAGCAACACATGTCCCAGATTGATTCTTCGCTCCTGTAATATCGATAAGATATGTTAAATAATCACTGATACATGTTCGACCATTTTGACATTTATAATCATAACTTTTCCCATTTAATGTCCCTGTATATGAGGCATAACTATTCTCTTTGTTATATCTTCTTATCTCTGTTATAACTGATGGCGTTAATATGAATGTATACATTGGTTCTTGTTGGTATAATTCATAATCATCTACTCCTCGATTATTGTTGATATATTTTATAACTACATCATTATCATAACTACAATCTCCATTACTTCCACACCAATTTGATCCTGTTTCTCGATTGCTAGCATCGATATCTGGAAATGGGGTGATTAAATCGATTGGACGATATATAACGTTTATTCCTCCTTTATCTTTATTTTCATCTGGATCTGGTATTAAACCATCATAGACACTATATTCACATTCCCATTTTCCATATGTCGCATTATTCACTGTTGATAAAATTGTATCAACACTGCTTCTTGTTCCATTTACATGACCTAAGTTTGAATAGTTTATATCAAATTGGCCTTGGTTATGCATTGTTCCATATATTCCGGCTTTTGTCGAATATGATACTGGAAAATTAGAAAATCCTATATTGATATAATTGTTCGTAAAGTCAAGATCAGTATAATTACTTATTTCATAGGCATGAACAGATAAGTTGTTCTTTTTTAATACATATTGGTAAACTCCTTCGTTTAAACTAAATGTGGTCTTTGCTGTTCTAGTTGCAGTAGCATATCCATTACTACAATCGTATAACTCAACTTCTTCTGTCCCTACTTTTACTGTTTTCTTTACACATCCTATTAGCTCATTTGTTATTTCACCATATGTCGTATTTGCTTTTAACTCCCCTTGGTATGTATATGTATTATCGCTATATATAATCGTTGCTTTTGGATCAACTTTATATAAATCATCTTCTTCAAATGTTGACTGATATTCTACTGTATTGTCTATATTTAATATATATTTTTTAAATAGTTCATAATCTTCTTCATTAAGTTCTCCGTCTTTATTTACGTCACCTAATTGTTTTTGTTCTTCTGTTGGTGTAGCTAAGCCTAGAACAAAACGTCCAAGCAATAGATAATCACTAGCTGTTACTCTACCATCACCATTTAGATCATTATATTCATAATTATTTTCTATTAAGCTTTCATCTATGTTAAAGTAACAACTTTTCATCTTGTTTACGATATTTTTTGCCGCTGTTACATTCCCACTGTTATTGGCCTCTTTTAAATCTGCTTCAAATTGCTCCCAATCAATCGATTTTGTTCTACATGTTCTACTACCATTAACGTAACCATTTCCTATTGTAAACCATCTTCCTGCTTCTACTGTAATATTTCGACTTGGTAATGTTGCTGTTACATCTTCAATACAATATATTTCACAATATTCATTACTTAAGTTACTGTCATAATATGTTAAACTTGAGTTTTTATCTGATACTTTATGAACATTTATATCATATTCACCATCGTCATTGAACACACAACTATTCCAGTATTCATCATCTATTAATCCTTCGCTTGAATCTCGATATGAAATCGTTCCATCATCTAGACATGTTCCTATATTATTTGATGGTGTACAGTCCTTAGGTGCAACTTCCACACAGCCACAATTATTTGCATACCAATTACCTGTTATATTAGTACCATGACTTTTGTTGAATGCCGAAAAATCAAAGTTACGAACTGTTTCACAGTTTAAATTAGAATTTATTTTATTATTATAAAATTGATTGATTTCAGCACAACTGGCTACTGTATTACCCAAACACATATCTATGTAAGAATTCTTTTTGGTTCCTGTTTCATTTATTGTCCATGAAAAACCATTAATCTGAGAATATCTAAGATTATATGCATCTAACATTGTTTGAAATTGATCTTTATATTCACTTAATATAATTTCCTCTGAGGCATTCTTAATTTGGTTAATGGTTGGATATCCACTTAGATTACTATATTTGCTAATAGTTTCATTATGCCATTGCTCATAATGAGCACACCAATTTTGGCTACTCACACCACAATTTAATTCTCTAAATTTTTCTTCGGTAAATCGTTCCCAAGATAAATCTTCCAAACCCAAAGCAGTAGCATTCCTTATTGTTAATAGATAATATGACAAAAATTTTGTTTCCTGAAATGCCCCTTGATAAACTTCAGATAATGAAGGCGGTACATACCAATTTTGATCTCCAAAAATTCTAGAAATATTATTAATAGCACTTTGATTGTTTTTGGTATAAGTATTGGAAATGCTATCCTCATAATAGTCATATATTCCATAACATGTACATTGATGAACAAACCAATAGCCACTAATTTCTTGATTTTTACCATTACTATCTTTATATTCTATACTAGCATATCTATTGAGAATATTATTGACGCCACCAGAATTATATAATGAATCAAATTGTCTTTCAAGACTACTCCAACTTCCACCTGTAACAATATTATCTTTTATATACTGACAATCATTAACTGTCTTAATATAACTACTTAACCAGATAATACCCATCCCAACATCAGATGATGAATCTCTAACTTTGTCACCAAGACCGTCAGGACTGTTACCATAACAAGTTTGGGAATTAGTGCCAGAAACGGAAATGTTAATATTACCATTAAAATATGTTTGTGTATTAAACTTAGACTTCAACGATGAAGAAGATGGTATGCTATTAACAAGATTTTGTCCATTTAAATATGAGGCACATGGTAAAGTATAACTAACAACATCACTAAATCCACTATAATTTCCCTTTAAACTCCATGACCAAGATGCTAGTTCATAAGCCGTCCCAAGATAAATGCCATGAGTTTTTGAATTAGCTCCTGTACCTTTCATTTCCAAAAGTGTAACTGGTTCAAATACTAAAAATAAGTCAAATAAATCCCCATCAGTTTTATATTCATCGTCATCAATATCTTTATTTGTACCAGTCACTTGTTTAAATAAATTGTTAAAAGCATTATAAATTCTTTCTTGATTTTTTTTATCATTTAAATCTTCTCCAATGAAAAAGTCAAACATTCCAGTATAATTATTAGATTCTACTTTGGTATCTATACTTTGTGCAGCAGTACCAAATTCTGAAAATATATTGATGAAATCTGACAATGGTGAAATATGTTTATACATATCTGTATTATTTTCAATCTGTATCCAATCAATTGATTTTTTACTAGAAGAATATGCCACTTTGCTAAGTTTACTACCTACTAAGTAAACTTTAGCTCCATTTTCAAAAGCTGAACTAAATGTTAATCTATTATATATTCCCAAATTATTTTTATCTAATCCATCTTTACCATATGTATAATAAGTGTTATCTCTAATATAATCTTTACTACCTAAATTTGTTCCATCAGATTTTATGAACGATACGCGTAAGCCATAAACAAAAGATCGTTGCCCATTAGAATCAGTTATCCAAAGAGTACCGTTTCCATCAGATTTCTCGTCACTAGGATTACTACTAGAGCTAGATCCTCCTCCATACTCTCCTCCAATGCCACTTATATTACTATCTTCTGCTCTAACATTTAGCATAGTTAATAATCCGACAAAACCAATTAAAAATATTAATAAAAATATGACACTATTACATTTCTTCATACCTAACCACCTTTATCATATACATTAATTATATCTTATATTTTATTAAAAGTAAATTTAAAACAATGAAAAAACAGTTATTTTAAATAACTGCTAGCGTTTTCTATGATTTACTTCATCGATTTTTTTATCATCATTACTTAAATTTTGATAAAGCAAATTATTTTTTAATTCCCTTTCAAAAACAGCAATTTTTTTATTAAGTAAAGTCATATATTTTTCATCTAAATAAATTGAATATTTATCGTTGATAACTCTTTTATATCTTTGAAGATCATCAAGAGCAATTCTAGTATCATCGTCACTATCATTACCATCTAAATTATCGATAATTTTTTTTAAATAATAATCCAATTTACTTTTGATCTTTCTTTTGATTATTTTTTCAATAAGTGAAGGTTTAATGATAATCATTTCATTAACTTTAATGCCATCATAACTATAATTATTTTTAGGATTTATTTTATATCCTTTTAATTTTTCACAGTTCAAATAGATTATTTCACCATTATATTTTTCCTTAGATATTAAATACTGTTTCATTTAATCATCCCCCAATAAATCTGGTCTACGTTCTTCAGTTCTTTTAACCTGCTGTTCATGACGCCATTTAGCTATATTATCATGATGTCCAGACAAAAGAACATCTGGAACTTTTAACCCATTATAATCAGCTGGTCTGGTATAAACTGGGTAATCTAATAAATTATTATTGAAAGAATCATTTAAATGCGATTCTTCATTAATAACCCCATCTATTAATCTAACTATGCTATCGGTAATGGCCATACTAGCTATCTCGCCACCGGTTAAAACAAAATCACCAAGCGATAGTTCTAAATCGGCTAATGTTCTTATCCGTTCATCAAAACCTTCATAATGACCACAAATTATAATAATATGCTTTTTATTTTTCAATTCATAAGCTTTTTTTTGATTATAAACCTCTCCCTGCGGTGTGGTTAAAATAACTAGTGAATCTTTTTCCTTCAAATCTTTGACAGCATCAAAAATAGGTTGTGGCATCAAAACCATACCGCTACCACCACCAAATGAATAATCATCGACTTTTTTATGGGGATCCTTAGAATAATTGCGGATATTATGGATATTGATTTGAACTTTATGATCTTTTATAGCTCGACCAATAATCGATTCTTTAAGAAAGCCAGCGAACATATCAGGAAAAAGTGTTAAAATATCAATTTTCATCGATCAAGCCTTTGATAACTTTCACATTAATTATTTTTTTATTCAAATCGATACCTTCGATAAACTCATCGACAAAAGGAATAAAATAATTTTTTTTATTTTTCTCAACCACTAATAAATCCTGTTTATTCTTGACAATCCCACTTACTTTACCAAGAAATTGATCATTACCATATACATCCAAACCGATAAGATCCTCATCGACATAACCATCGATATCTAAATCTTCTCTTTTAATATAGACATCATCGTTTTTAAAAATGATCGCTTCATTAATATCGTTAATACCTTCAAAAGTTACCATATCATAATTTTTATGTCTTCGATAAGTATTGATTATGACTTCTTGTTTGCGCTTGCCAACATAAAGTTTTTGCCCCTTGAAAAAAACCGCATCTTTATATTTAAAATCCGAAATAATTCTTAGTTCTCCTTTTATTCCGTGAGTATTTACGATTTCGCCAATATATACCATATACATCCCTACTTATCTAATTCATACAAAATAATGCTAGTGGCAACGCCAACATTTAAACTTTCACATTGGGCATTAATATTAATTTTGATAAATTGATCACATAATTCACTGGTCAGTTCACTGATGCCATTTCCTTCATTGCCCATTATTATAACAAATTTTTCAGATTTTTCAATAGCTTTTAAATCAGTTCCATGAGTTACTTTAGTTCCATAAACAGTATAATTATCATCTTTAAGTTGTGGAATTACTTTTTCGATATCGGCAATAACGATGTTTAAATGAAAAAGTAATCCTTGGGTAGCTCTTATGACCTTAGAATTATATAAATCGACACAATCCTTACTCAAAATTAAAGTATCGACATTGAAAGCCACACAACTGCGAATAATCGTACCCAAATTACCCGGATCCTGAATACAATCTAAATAAACAATCCGATTCCCTTGAACAGTTCCTTCCTTTTTTTCACAAACACCAATAATATTAGAAGGATTATCGAGATCGCTAAGATAATTTTTAACATTGTTAGTCATATAGCTAGTCATAACATCAAGAGGTAATAACTCATTTTCTTCTAAAAATAATTCTTTTAAAAGTCCTTTCTTGTACGCTTCCAATACAAGATGCCTACCCTCAACTAAAAATAATCCTTTTTTATCGCGATATTTTTTCATCTTTAACTTACTAATATCTTTTATTTTATTATTATCGATCGAACTGTAAAGCATATGATCACCAAAAATAGTATATCAAATTATTACTTTTTTTTAAATAAAAATTAAAAAATAAATACAATTTTTTGAATAAATATTTGAAATAATACTATTTCTATACGTAATTTTCTTTTCATCATTGATAATATTATACCATATGTTTCTAATAGTTTTAGTACCACATTAGCCAAATTCACTATCTAAAATATTACATTTAAATAAAGAATATTAAAAAGACTATTAACAAAATTTGTCAACAGTCTAACTAAAATTTATTTTTGAGTTTGAATCATCTTTTCAACAATTATTTTGACATCACGTTCATTAAATGGTTTTCTTAAAACATCGACAATCGGATAAGAGAACGCTTTAGCAATCAATTCATCATTACCGACACCAGTAATAATTGAAACAGGAATTTTAGTGAAAAGGTCTTTGTTTTTAAAATATTCTAACACGACAAAGCCATTGACGTTTGGCATGTTCAAATCTAAAAGCATCCCTATGATTGTGGCATTATTATTAATTTGATCGATCGCTTCTTGACCATCTTTAGCGATAACAACAGCAAAATCATTATTAAAAATTTTCTGAATAAAACTAACGATCACATTAGAATCATCCACTACTAAAATGGCTTTATCCTTGACAGCACTATTAGTTTGTTGCTGTTGGATAGGTTCCTCACCAAAATACATTCTTACAACATTTAAAACACGGTAAAGCTCGCTCATTAATTCATCAAAATGCTCATAGACGTAATAGATATGATTAGCCTTACTTTCCATTTCGTGATCGTAAGAAAGTTGCGCTAATTTATCAAATCCAAAATATTTAGCATCGCTTTTTAAAGAATGAACTAATATAGCATAATTAGCTGTATCAGCCACTTCTTTATAATTTTTTAAATTTTCTATCTTAGCGTCAATATCATTTAAAAACGTTTGCAGTGTTTCATTATAAGTTTCCATATCGCCAAATAATTCGAGACTTTTTTCTAAGTTGATACCATTATCTTTTAAAATATTAATATCTTTCATAATATCACCCTACAATCATTATAACATAAAATCTAAATATTTTATTCAACTGATTTTAAAGATTCAATCATATCTACTTTTTTAAGAATAAAATGAGTTATAAATTGAACTAAAACAGTAAAGAAAATCATAATCGCAAAAGTATAGACAAAGCTTAAAGCTTTAATATCTTTGACAAATAAAATTTCATCAGTTTCAGCAATCGTCAAAACAAAACTATTTAAAACGACACCTAAAAACAATCCCAAAATAATACCGATTAATGTTAACAATAAAGTTTCACGATAAACGTAAGTCGACACTTCTTTATCCTTAAAACCTAGCACCTTTAATGTGGCGATTTCTCTTTTTCGTTCGTTAATATTAATCGTCGTCAAATTATAAAGAACAATAATAGCTAGTAAACTAGAAGCAGCAATAATTAAATAGACAATATCATTCATACCACTTATGATATCAGAAAACATATCAAGACTATCAATGGTATATTGAATAGTCGTAAAATAACCTGTGTCCATTAATTCTAAAGCTAATTGTTCATGATTAAGATCATTAACATTAGTGATGATTGTATTATAAGTAGTAGTATCAAACAATCTATTATAATAATTACTAGTCATATAAACATAACTATTGACATAATTCTCACAGATACCATCAACTCTTAAAATCAACAATTCGTTTTCCCCACTACGAATTTTAATATCGTCGCCAACCTTAGCATTAAGTAACTCAGCCATCTTTTGAGTGATAATAACGCCATTATCCGACAAAGATAAAGTATTACCATCTAGATCTTTAATCTTTATATATTGATCGACTAATGATGTATCTTCAAAAGCTAGCAAATAAGTATCGATTCTCTTATTATCAGCTTCAAAAACATAGCTTTCCATATGAGCATAAAGCAAATTATCAATATTCTTATCGGTTAATATTTTATTTATATTTGAATCAGGTTGTTTGACTTCTTCTTTTAAAATCAACATTGAATCATAAAGATGAAGTGTCTGGTACTGAAGATTTACTAAAGAACTAACACTATCTCTAATACCAAACCCAGTCACTAATAAAGCTGTACATCCTGAAATACCGATGATCGTCATGATGATTCTTTTTTTATACCTAAACATATTTCTAATGGTTACTTTCCAAGTAAAAGATAATTTCTTCCAGATAAATTTTACTCTTTCTAATAGAACTTTTTTTCCATTTTTAGGCGGTTCTGGACGCAATAAAGTAGCTGGAACATATTTAAAGTTTTTTAAAACCGTCATCAAAGTAACTGTTATCATCAAAATAATTGTTACTAAAATAATCATAACACAAGGAATAACCTCAGCATAAGTTTTTAAATCAGGAATAATAAAATTACTTTGATAAACATTATATAAAATATGTGGGATATAAGCATAACCAATACTTAAACCAATAATTAAGCCTAAAGAAGTAGCAATCAACACATAAAATAGATAACTCATAATAATCTTAAATTTGTTGATTCCTAACGATACATAGACACCTATTTCACTTCGTTCTTCTTCGATCATTCTAGTCATAGTATTTAAACTCATCAAGAAAACTACTAGCATAAAAAATATCGGGAAAACAGCTGCTATTGCATCAACTTTAGTTGCACTTTCATAAAAGTTAGTATAACCGCTATTATCTTCTCTACTCATCAAATACCAAACTGGCTTTTCAATCGAATCTAACTCTGCTTTCGCATCGATGATTTCTTGTTCCGCTTTAGCAATTTCTTCTAAATAAATTTGATAGTTTTCTTCATATTCTTTATAACCATCCGCTAGCTCTTGTTCACTTGAAACTATCAAGTCATAATTGTTATTTAATTCTTTAAGAGCACTAGCATATTCTCGTTCCCATTTAGCTATATTTGCCTTTAATGTTTGTTCACTTTCGATTAACTGATTTTTAGTTGTAATTAAAACTTCTAAATTAGTTTTGTTATTTTCTAGTAAATTTAAAGTAGCTTGATAATTTAAATAATCTTCACTATTAGGATCTAATGTTGGAAGAATTTGGTTAATTGCATTTATTTGTTTTTCGATCGTTTCTAAATTACTTTCTAAATCTTCGGCCTTTAAATTATAACTATCTAAAATATTAGCAAATTCCGTTTGACCCGCTTTAAGTTCTTGTTTAGACGTTTCAAAAATCTGTTCCATTTCTTTTCTAGTTGTCTCAAGTTCATCATGGCCGAGTTGCCATTTTTCTTTGGCTTGTTCCAGTTCCATTTGAGCAGTATCTAACTTTTCTTTAGCAGCATCTAGTTTCTCTTGATTTTCGATCTTTTGTTTAGCTAATTCTATTTCAGCATCGTTAATAACTTTCATAACTTCACTTAAGATTTCTTCATATCTGATCGTCTCTCTAATTGGTTTTAACTCTGTTAGTTTAGCATCTAACTGGCTGATAACATTGTTATAATCTTCAAGATAAGAAGTTTGATCGACACTATTTTTATCGATAATATAAATTTCCGTATAGTATTCGATAGTAAAATCTTCCTTAGGAATAAAAATATATTTATCTAACTTACCGTCACCTACTGTCGATATACCCTTAGTCCGATATATATAAAGTGAACTAGTTACTGTTCCCGAAACAGTATATTCACGATTAGTTAGATTATCTGATTCGATAACTATTTTATCGCCAATATTATAAGTTCCATCCTCAACTAAACATTCATTACTGTTTGGCATTCTACCACTAACTAAATTAATTTGATTAACTGTATCTGTAATTGCATGAATTTTAGTAACATCGCCATCTAAAATAATATCAAACGAATATGACGGTTCAACGATCAAATCGGAAGAAATGGCACGAATAGATTCTAAATCGCCATCTGTTAATCCCATCGTGCTGATAATTTTATAATCCATTAAACTAGTATCATCATAATATTCATCAACTGTTCTAATCATATCAGTAGCGGCTTCTCTTACCCCAGAAAAGAAAGCACTTCCTAAGGCAACTATAAAGATAAGTGATAAAAACCGACCTAATGATTTTCTTATTTTACGAAAACTATTTTTAAAGATCAACATTACCAATCAAGCTCCTCGACTAGTTTTGGATGTTGATTAACGATCACATCAGCTACTTGACCATTTTTAATTTTAATTACTTTATCAGCAATATCAGCAATAATCGCATTGTGAGTAATGATAATTGTCGTCATACCAGAATCATGACATGTTTTCTGTAATAATTCTAATATCAATTTACCAGTTTTAGAATCTAAAGCTCCAGTTGGTTCATCGCATAATAATAACTTAGGATTTTTAGCTAAAGCTCGAGCAATACTTACTCGTTGTTGCTCACCACCTGATAATTGAGCTGGAAAATGATTGATACGATCCTCTAAACCAACACTTTTTAAAGTTTCCTCGCTATCTTTTGGATCTTTACAAATCTGGCTAGCCAATTCGACATTTTCTAAAGCGGTTAAATTACCAACTAAATTATAAAACTGAAAAACAAAACCAATATCATAGCGACGATAATTAGTCAGTTCTTTTTTCTTATATTTTGAGATATCTTCGCCATCGATCATAATGGTTCCACTATCGGTCATATCCATACCACCTAAAATATTTAAAACTGTTGTCTTTCCTGCTCCTGATGGACCTAAAATGACAACTAACTCACCTTTTTCGATTTCAAACGACACATTTTCGATCGCTTTAATCGTAACTTCCCCCATCTTATAACTTTTATTAATATTTTTAACTTCGATATATGCCATTTTATCACCTTATTCTATATATAAATTATACATCTATTACCGATTAAAAACAAGGTAAAATTAGAAAACTTTCATAAAAAAATAGAGCTCGTCTTCCGACTAACTCTATCGATAAATTTTATTTTAAACTAACATAGTTGCTATAAAACCGATAACTATTATTATTCCTAACATAGCTAACGCAAATTTCCAAATGTAACTAAACCATTCTTTATATGATACTTTAAAGTATGATAATCCGACAAGTAAGAAAATACTAGTTGGTGCAATAACCATTACTAAACCATAAATAGCTTGGAAAATAAGAGCCACAACTGGAATAACGTTAGTATCATATAGACTGAAGAAGTCCATAAAAGAACTAACTAATGTAGGAAAATCGTTATAAGTAAATGAAGTTACTAAAGCACTGCCAAGAACTCCAGTTAAAGAAAATTCGCCACTTTCAGTAAATTGATTAACTATTGTGTAGATAAAATTACTAGACATATTAAGGAAAACAGCAAAGATAATAGAAGCTAACATTCCATATAAAGCTGGAGCAAGCATCTCTTTCATACCTTTGGCAAAGCTATCGATCGCTTCAGTCATTTTAACGCTATATACCCAACTGATAACTAAAGATGCAATAATCAATAAGACAGCAATATCGTAATTTCCCCAATATCCAATTATAGAAACATTACCTAATAAATTATCGAATAATGTAAGTCCATTAACTTCAAATAACATAACTTTTTCATATAGATTAGCGAAAACATCGATATCAAAAGTATAATACCAATTATAGACACCAACAAATAACAATAAAATAGTTAATAAACCAAGTATTACTAAAGGAATATAACCTTTCTTTGAAGTGTTTTCCTCTAAAAGTGGGATTTCCACTTCATCATCCTTTTTCTTAGTTTCATTTTTCGTACTCTTGCTTAATAATAATGCAAATAAAGTCACAGTAATAAGTAAGAGAATAATTCTAACCAAGATTAATGATGTCATCGTGATATCGTATCCCATTTGTGAGAATACTATTCGTAAATATCCCCAAGTCTCTAAACCTAAAGTACAACCGATCTGTCCGATCAACATCGCACCTACTGTCGAAGCAAGCGCAGTTATTTTTTTATACCCTAACTTTAACAAGATAGCTGCAAAGAACGGAACTAAAATAAAAATAACGCTATTTAATCCTAACAAAGATGATAGTAAAGCAAAGATGGCAACTGTTATCATTAAAAATTTCTTACTGTTTTTTTGCCACTTATCAGTAATTCTATCGACCAATTTAGCATAGACACCAGTTTTATTTAAAACACCATAAAAACCACCGATTGCTAAAAACAAAACCCCGTACTGAATAAATGTTGCAATCGTTATTAAAGGCGTTTTAAATAGATCATATAGACCAATAGGCGATATCTCTTCCAGTGAAACAAATGAACCACTAGAATAAACACCCGCTGGAACGACCCAACTAATAAGCGCGATTACTAAAAAAGTTATCCCTAATACCTTCAACAAATCATATTTTTTCATTTATCTTAACCTCCAAGACAATTATAACAAAAATTGGTAAAATATCAATAATTTTTACAAAAGTTTCACAATCTTTTAACAAAATGGTATAATTTATTTGGTGGTTTAATGAAATTTAAATACTCTAACAACAACAAAAGATATCATACTTTAGATTATTATTACAAGCAAAAATTCAAACAAAAGATTATGAAAGTTAGCTTAAACGCCGGTTTTTCTTGCCCCCATTTAAAAAGTGGCGGTTGCATATATTGTAGCAATTCTGGCAGTGGTGAATACGCAGGAAAAATTGCCGATAGTTTAACTGAACAATTTTACCAAGGTAAAAAAATAATGAATAAAAAATGGCCCAATGGAAAATATATTGCTTACTTTCAAGTTCGAACTAATACTTATGCTCCTTTAGAACAATTAAAAGAAAAATATGAGGAAGTTTTAAAATTAGACGATGTAATTGGCTTAGCAATAGCAACTAGACCTGATTGTATTTCCGAAGAATGTTTAAATTATTTAGAAGAATTAAACAAAAGAACTTTTTTAACTGTCGAATTAGGTTTACAGACCATCCATGAAAATACGGCCAAATTAATTAATCGCGGTCATGATTTAAATTGTTTTAAGGAAATGGTCACGAAACTAAGAGAAAAAAATATCAACGTCGTTGTTCATATTATAAATGGTCTACCCTATGAAACCGAAGAAATGATGCTAGATACGGTTAAATATTTAAACAACTTAGATATTCAAGGGATCAAAATTCACATGTTATATATCCTAAAAAATACCGCCTTAGAAAAACTATATCATAAAGACCCTTTTAAAATATTATCAAAGGAAGAATATGTAAAAATTGTCTGTCATCAATTACAATATTTACGAAAAGAAATCGTAATCCATCGTTTGACTGGTGATCCTAAAATAGAAGATTTAGTGGCGCCATTTTGGTTAACTAAAAAGGTTTGTGTTTTAAATGATATCGATAAATACATGGCTAAGAATGATATCGTTCAAGGGCAAAAAGTTGAAAAAAATTAAAATTTATCTAATTTTAAAAATTGAACAGTTATTTTAACTCGTAGTTTACACTTTTTTAAAAATTGAACCATATAAAATTAAAAATTGGAAGGATTTTAATCTCTAATTTTAAAAATTAGAGATTTGCACATTTTTTATATATAAGTATAATGAATATCAAAGGAGGAAAAATATGCAAAATTTTGTTGAAAAAAAGGCTATTTTATCTGATGACGAAGTAAATGAATTGCTATATTATTACAAACATGGCATCGAAGTTGGAAAAGAAGAAATACTTATTAAAGTAATTAATAATATGGTTAATATGTCTTTTAGTATGGATGTTATATCAAAGGTTGTCGATAAAAAAATAAAAGAAGTTAAATTATATATAAATTAACTTCAAAAAAAAGAAATACAAAAATATTTCTTTTTTTATGACTTATTTTTTTGAACAAACCACACACCACTAACATTACAACTACTACTTTCTGGCATTGGATTTGGCATATCTAGTTTGATCATCACCGGTACTTTAAAAGCGGTACCAAAAGCTATACAGTTTCCCGGTTGAAGAATTCTTAACCTTTTAACTATTTCATTAGTAATATTAGGCACCATCTTTCTTATATATTCAACATCGGCTGGATGTAGCATTTTAAATATTAAAAAGTTATTACATTGCGATAATGAAGTCTCCGAAAGTTCACTTGGTCTTTGACTAATCAAACCTAATAAAACACCATATTTACGTCCTTCTTTAGTAATTCTGTCAAAAATATTATAACCTAACAAATAAATATCATTATCATTTTGGACATAACGATGAGCTTCCTCTAAAATAATATGAAATGGCATCGTCGCTCTTTCATCAAGTTCTTTAGCATAATCAAATAATAACTTCGAATATATTTTAGTTATACTCTTAGCCAAACGATCATCGATATAGTTAATATTAAAATTAATAATTTGAGCTTTTAATCCATTATTTGCAGTTAACAATTCCTTTACATATTGTTCTCTTGTAACAAATTTATCATACTCAAAATATGCCTTAGCATCACTACTAACTAAAGAATGCAATCTAACTTTCAATATATTAGAATCATCGTATACTCTTTCACTATTTAAAGATCCTTCACTTATTAAAGCAAATTCAAAAGCTTTCTCTAAGTCTTCTAAATTATACATTATTTCTTCATGAGGTAAATCTAATTTTAAATCTTCTTGAACAAATTTTTGAATAAAGGTAGTTAATAACTCCATTTCTCGAATCTTACCTGAAGCATCGATTAGCAAGCATTGTTTTAAAGGTCTAGTGTAGCCAGGTTGAAAAACTGGTGTTTCCAAATTCAACTCCGGCGTATTATAATAAGTCAAAACAGAAAAAATTTGATCTCTAATTTGGGCCGGTGGATTACCACTTGATAAAATATCTAAAACAGCTCGAGCAATGATATCATTTTTATGTTTATTCGCGTCTTCACTATTGCGAGCAAAAATATTGACTAAACGTAAAGCTTTCTGAATTATCGGTAATTGTGATGGTTTTTCAGCATTCAATAATAAAGCTAAATCATCAACCCCTAACAACCAAGCCGGAATCCTAAGAACCTCAGTTTCACTAAAGTGCAAATTGGTGGTATAAGATTTAAAAGATATTTCTTCTTGGTTAACGCCAATATTTTTAAAAGCATTATGATATTCACCATAAGCATCAAAAATAAATAAGCTAGCACGATAGGGAATATAGTATTTACGATCAAATATATTTTGAATAATTCTCGCTACACCACACGATTTACCACTTCCAGTCGATCCTAAAACAGCAAAATGATTACTAAAAAGTTGATTGATATTAGCACCGATTTTAACCCCGTTATAAATTGGACTGCTACCAATATAAATATCTGTATTTTCTTTATAGTTATCGACACCTATTATCATTGGAATTTTTTCTTTTGATATTAATTTTACTATCGAACTAAATGATGGTTTTACCATTACACCAAAGATAAATTTATCGTTGATGATCTCACCTAATAAATTAATATAAGCTATTCCCTCTTTGATATCGATGATTTCACCGACTAATTTTCGTTCACCATCTTCCATGATAACATGAACATTAATTAGATTTTCAAACTTACTGATATCGATAGCTAATTTTAATAAAACTTCATTTTCGACAATACCAATTATATTACCTAGCACTTAAATCCCTCCTAATTATAATTATTATACAATTTTTTAAACAAAAAATAAATAGGTAAAATAAAAATAGACCGAAATCTATTTTTACTTTATTATGAAACTAACACCTTTTTTTTCATTTTCAACATTAATTTCATAACCTAATAAGTTAAGGGTTTTTTTCACGATTGATAGACCTAAACCAAACTGACCTTTTATTCCTTTTTTATATGGAGTGAATATATTATTCAGAATATTGATATCAATATGTGGTCCATCATTATAAAATACTATCTTATTGTTTCTAATCGTTATTTTAATTTCTTTTAAAGCGTACCTCATAAAATTATTCAACATATTATCGATAATAGCTTCCCACATATCGTGTGTACCATTAAATATCATCTTCCCACTGGCATTAACTATAAACTCAACCTCGGGTCTTTGAATTTTAAATTTTGCCACGCTACTTTCGATAATCGGTTTTATATTAATTTTTTCGTCGCTTTTTTCTAAATCTTTAAGATATGTTAATTTATTTAAGTATAAAAGGGAGTGTACTTTTTGTTCTAATTTATCTGTTTGTTCTTTAATTATTGCCCCACCTACTTTGGAATCCATTATTCCATCTTCAATAGCTTCAATGTGGGACTTTATTACAGTAATAGGAGTTTTAAAATCATGCGAAATGTTTTGATACATTTGATTTTTGTATTCTTCTTGTTTTTTTAAAGTGGCTTTCATATCGTCGATTGCATTCGATAGAGCATTTAATTCATCATTTACAACATACTCTACTTTATCGACATAGTTTTCATTATCTAAATTATCAACTTTTTCTTTCAAGTGATAAATTTTTTTCACTAATTGATTAGCCCAAAATATAACAATACCAACAGCAATTAATAAAGTGCCGATTATGATTGGGAGTAAAGTTTTCATAATATCAGCTCTTATTTCGATGATATAATCGTTGTTAGTAATAGCAATCTTGTTAATATATTGGCTTTTTATACTATAATAGTAGTACTTTTTACCTAAATATGTAAATTTGCCATATTCGTTACTTATTTTATTTAATATTTGTTCAGCTTCTAATCCGATAATATCTTTAATATTATCCGATGCGATGATGTTATCATCGACGACGTAAAGATAAGCAACATCGTCAAATTCGACTTTATCGATGTTGTTTTCAATTAATTCTAATGGTTGTTTAAGATATTGATATATATTTTTTTCATAGATAGGGAGTAAAAGTTTTGGGAGGAGTAAGCCCAAACTTATAAAAATTATGCCACATATGATAACTACAATCGAAATTAATTGTCGATATAATGTTGTTTTGATCATGTTAAACGATAACCAAATCCATAAATGGTGTTAATATTTAAATTAGGCATTTTTTTTCTTAATCTTCTTACTAAATCATCGACAACACGATCGCTACCAAAATAGTTTTCACCCCAAATTATATTTAAAATATCGTCACGGCTATAAGATTTGCCTTTGTTTTCTAAAAACATATATAATAAATCAAATTCGAGTGTCGTCAATATAATTTCTTTATCATTATGGATAACTATTCTTTTATCAATATCTATTTCATAATCTTCATATTTTAATTTGTTAGATTTTAGATAAACTCTTTTTAAAATATTATTTATCCTTAACATCAATTCCTTAGGCGAATATGGCTTTGCTACATAATCATCGCCACCTAATTCAAGACCTAAAATTTTGTCTAAATCTTGATCACGAGCCGATGTAAAAATAACAGGAACAGTTTTATTTGTCTGTCTTATTTTTTTAATTAAGTCATACCCACTAACAGTATCACCTAACATTATGTCTAATATCCAAAGATCCACATTCTCTTTTCCCACATAATCTAAGGCCTTTGTTCCTTCAAAAAACTGAACTACTTCATAGCCTTCTTTTTCGATGTAGGATTTAATCAAATCATTTAAGGACTTTTCGTCTTCAACTAAACAAATTTTATACATATTTATCACCTATTTTTAGTATAACATAAAATTAAACATTTACCACCTTCTCTCTTTTCTAAATTCTAAATTTTTATCTTCATCTATCACCTCCAACAGTTAAAGTATATTATATAATTGTGGGGATATTTTGATAAAAAAATGGGAAAATATGGTATTAAATGCTTTCAGTATAATGACAACCCTTTTCATAATTAGTACAACCAATAAAGTCGTAATTCTTAAGTTTACTATGTTTAACTACTAAACTGCCATTACATTTAGGGCATTTAGTAATGTTCTTTTTATATTTTAAATTATTAGTTTTAAAATCACATAATTCTTTTTCATTACTACAAACATATAAATTATTAATTTTAAAACTATTATATTTTCTAATCAAAGGATAACTACACTTTGGACATAAATGTGGTTTTTTAGATAGTTTTACTCCTGTTTTATTATATAACTTAACTTGACTATATTTAATAATTTCTAAAATAAAACTAGATGGATTATTAACTGGTGTCAAAATATAAACTTTATTTTTAGTTCTTGTTAAGGCAACATAAAATAATCTTCTTTCTTCAGCAAATAAATAAGAATTATCGACAACATTAATTATTTGCATAATTGGATCATCTTTAATTTGGGAAGGAAAACCATATGTTCCATCATCGCCATTTAAAACTATAACTTGATCATATCCTAACCCTTTTGATGAATGAGCCGATAAAAAGTCAATTTCAAAACAAGGGTATTTTTTAGATTTTATTTTATCATTTGATATTTCATAAAAATCATCAGTATTAATTAAATAATACTTTTCAAAATTATATCTACCAATTAATAATATTTTTTGATTATTGCCAAATTTTTTTTGAATATCATCTAAACACCTATTCAACATTGCTATCTTATTCTTTGTTTTATTACTAGAATCATCATAAACAATAACCATAACAGGATTTTCTAATTGTTTGGGTGAGATTAATTGCTTTTTAATTTGTTTATTGTTACTCATAACAAAATTACCAGCAACATTAATCAACTGCTGACTATTGCGATAAGTATGCGTTATTTTTAAAAGACTGGCATATCCCATTAAATTACTAAACTCTGTAAATAACGATATATCACTTCCTGCAAAAGCAAAAATACTTTGGAAATCATCACCAACAGCTATTATTTTAGAATCACTTACTTCACTTATCTTTTTAGCTAAATTAAATCTTTGTTGTGATATATCCTGATATTCATCAATAATTACATACTTATAATTTAATTTAATATTATCTAGTTTTTCATAAGCTTCATTAATCATATCTTCAAAATCAATATAATGATTTATTTTTAATTGCTCTTGATAATAATCATAAACATTTTCAATAAAATTTAAAAATATATTACTTCTTTCATCATTATAAATAGCTTTTAATTTACCAAAATCTGCTTTATTATATCCTTTAACTTTAAATCCTTGAATAAAATTAAGGCAAAAAATAATGAATCTCGTATAATAAATATCTTTTGATGTATCAACTAGTTTAGAATAAATTTCTTTAGGATTTCTTGGATTCAAAACAATATGATGATTAATTAATTGTTCTTTTAAATTATTTAATAAATCAGAACCAGAATAAGTTTCAATTAAAGTTGTCTTATTTAATCGATGAATTTTTCGTTTATTATTTATTTGATGTTTATATTTCAAACTATCAATATAGCCAAATAACTTATTATAACCATTTTTATTTATTCCAAAATGTTCTAAATAAAATACTCTTTCACCTTGATAAATTGTAAAGTCAGGTAAATAAGTTTTACTTTTATCTAATTTAGGATAAGGTTTTTCATACTCATAATCAATACCATTTAAATATAAAAAATTAGCAATCATAACTTCTTCATTAGATTTTAAAAATTCGCCTAAAATAGTATATCTTTTATTAGTACGCTCATCGATAACTTGTTTATTATATTCATTTAATCGTGATTTTAAAGTAAGATAATCATTTCTTTTTTTATAATTAAAATAGTCATTTAAACTATTAAATTTTAAAGCAAATAATGGAATATCAAAATAAAAAACAAAAAACTTTAAAAACTCTTTTAATTTTTGATTATCATTACATAAAACCTTATCAAAATAATCTTTAACTAAATTATAAGAATTAGTTAATACCTTTAAATGTTCATCAGTTTTACTTTTTAATATTTCAACACCAAACTTATGAAAAGTACAAACTAAAACGGGGATTTTAAAATCTTTATTGATTCTTTGCTTTAATTCTGATACTGCTTTATTAGTATATGAAATTAAGATTATATCTTTAGGGTCAACTTTTTTTATATCAACTAAAAACTTAACTTTAGCTGCCATGGTTGTTGTTTTGCCACTGCCTGCTCCAGCGACAATCAAATTATAATCTTCATCAGTTAAAATAGCAATTCTTTGTTCTTCATCTAATAAAATATTATCATCAATTCCCCTATACATATTGTCAAAATAATCTTTATATTTAATTAAAGAATCTTTAATATATTTTTCATTATGTTTTTTAACGTCATCATAGTTTAAATTATGTTTTTTTAAATATTTTATCGAAATATATTCATCTAGCATATCAATCACCGCCACTATTATATATTAAATAGTTTACTAATTTATAATTTCTAAATATTCATCTAGTATTTTATTTTCTTCCTCTACAATAAGTTTAACAAAATCAGTGTAATTATGACTAACCATTGCTTTATCTAAAGCCTCATAATATTTTGCTTTTATATCTGCTTTAATAATTATCGGTAAGTATCCATTTTTCATTGCTTCAAAGTTCATTAATAATCTAGCTGTTCGACCATTACCATCAACGAACGGATGAATAAATACAAATTCACCATGTAATAATGCTGCTCTAATTAAAGGATGGTATTTAGCCCAACTTTCATATTTATACATTAATTTTTCCATTTCATCTGGAACTTTAATATAATCACACGGATTTGCAGTAGCACCAGAAATTCTAACATTTTCTAATCTATATTTACCTGCATTATCAGTGTCAATTTCTTTTAAAATTAAGCTGTGAATATTTTTAATATTCCATTCAGATATATCAGCATCTTTTTTTACTAAATCTTCCAAAAATAATATTGCATCTTTATGGTTGATTACTTCTAAATGTTCTTTTACTGATTTTCCACCAATCGTAATACCCTCTAAAACCACTTTAGTTTCTCTAAGCGTTAAAGTATTACCTTCAATCGCATTACTGTTATATGTCCAATTTAATATATTATTTTCCTCTAATGATTTTAATGTTGATGTGGGTAATGGTCTTTTACTATTCAATTTAAATAACTTGTCATCGACTTCTTTAAAATAATCTTCCGGTAAATCTATTTTAAAATCTATCTCATCTTTGTATCTTTTATCAACCGGTTTATTAGTATCATTAGGTATGTTCCAAGTTGTTCCGATTTTTGTTGCCCCTTCAATCCTACCATCTTGAATTAACTGTCTAATTCTTCTTTCACTTATATTCCATTTTTCACTAGCTTCCTTAATTTGCATAGCAATCACCTCTACAAATAAATTATACCGTTTTTGGAATAATATGTCAATATCTTTTGTTCCATTAAAGGAATAATATAAATTTTATCAGTACAAATTAAAAGTGCAAAATCTGCACTTTACTACACTTACTATTTTCCATAAAAACTTTATCCACGTTTTGCACAATCATTTTACATTTTTTTAAAATTGTTTTTTTCATGACCTAATTTAGTTATATCACCATGACCAGAATATACTGTTATATCATCAGGATAAGTTTTGATTTTATTTAAAGATTTAATCATATCTTCTTCACTAGCACCTTCTAAATCAGTTCTACCAATTCCATCTTTAAAAATAAAATCGCCAACAAACATTTTTTTCTCATCTTTAAAATAAATAGTTAAACAAGTATAATGATGACCTTTAGTATAAATAACTTCAAAATTAAAATTGCCTATTTTATATTCTTTTTCTTTTAAATTATCAATATCATAAATAGGAATATTATATTTGTTTTTTATTTCTTCTAATGCTCCAATATGATCAAAATGATAATGAGTGACAATAATTCCTAATGGCTTTAAATCACCTATCTTTTGAATAATTTTTTGAGCTTCTTCTCCAGGATCGATAATTAAGCACTGATCGCCACTAACTAAAATATAACAGTTAGTTTCCAAAATCCCGACTTTTACTGTTTTAATTTGCATTATTATTCTCCTTAATAATTACATTAGGAAATATCTTTTTTATGACTTTTTCTTTTAAACCTGTTGGAATACAGTTGCCAGCTGCATCGATCTGTCCGCCACCACCATATTTTTTAGCAATTACACTTAAGTTGACTTTGCCATTACCACGATAACTAATTTTTTTGTCCATGTTGATCAAAATTATATAGTCTAGATAATCATATTTATTTATTAAATAATTACCTAATTCGTTTATATTTATTTCAGCAAATACTATCCCAACTATTTTATCGTCGATAGTAGCTTCGATAAACCTTTTTTCTTCAATATATCTTTTAATTCTATCTTTTTCTAATGCAATTAAATTTAAATCTTCTTTTGAATATAATTCTAAACTATTAGTTATCACATGATAAAACTTATCGATAAAATTATCCTTGCCATATATTTTAAAAAGCATTTCTAATTTTTCAGCTTCTTCTTTAGGCGTTTTACTAAAATCATAAATATCCATCGTTCTTACATGTTCAACCAACATTTTAGTATTTTTTTTATTTAATAAATCATTGCTATAATTATTTAATAAATATTGATAATAAAGACTTGTAGCACTTTCTTTACCACTTACATCAACTTCGATAAAAGAATATTTATTCATGTGTTTACAACTTAAATGATGATCGATTATTTTGATTTTATCTTTGTAATTGTCTTCGATAAAATCAGCTAATTTTTCACTGATGTTTAAATCGATTACATAGATAAAATCATATTTATCTAAATTATTTTTAACATTGTTATCGACATCTTTTGATTCTGATAAAATATAATCAAATTCTTCAAATACTAGTTTTGATAAAATTATCGGCGTTATACCATCAGGATCAGCTACATGCGATATTACTAATACCTTCATCGATTACCTCCTTAACAGGTCCATAGGTTTTACGATATCCTTCAATTAGACCATATTTATGAATAGCTTCGATATGTTTTTTAGTAGGATAGCCTTTATGACTAGCAAAACCATACATTGGATATTTTTTATCTAATTCATACATCATCTTATCTCTGGTTACTTTAGCTATAACACTAGCCGCAGCAATCGAAATACTTTTAGCATCACCTTTGATAATGCTAGTGGTAGGAATGTCGATATTTATTGGCATAGCATCAATTAAAACGTGTTCTAGATTAATTTGCTCTCTTACTTTAGATATCGCTATTAACATAGCTTTACGGCTTGCTTCATAAATGTTTATTTCGTCGATTTCCAAAGGTGAAACAACACCTATTCCATAAGCTAAACAATGATTTGTAATATAATCGTAGAATATATCTCTTTTTTTCTCCGATAGTTTTTTTGAATCAGTTAACCCTTCTAAAACAAATCCTTTGGGTAAAACGACACAACTAGCAACAACAGGACCAATCAATGGTCCTCTACCTACTTCATCAACGCCACCAATATAATTGATACCTTTTTGATATAAATTATTCTCGTATTCGTATAAATCCATCATATCTCACCATTAATCATTATAACATATTTTATAATAATTTTAAGAAATGTGATATAATAAAAAATAAAACAAGACACCTTATTGTCTGTGGAGGTAAAATATGGATATAAAAGAAAAAGCTATGGCTTTTGCAATCAATGCTCATATGGGTCAGCTTAGGAAAAGTGAACCTGATAAACCGATGATTATCCACCCAATCAGTGTTGGACAATTATTAGAATCATTAGGTTATGACGATAATGTCGTTGCCGCTGGTTATCTACACGATGTGGTCGAAGATACAAAATATACAATAAAAGATATAGAAAAAGAATTTGGTAGTGATATTGCATCTTTAGTTATGAATGCATCGGAACCCTATAAATCGTTATCGTGGGAAGAAAGAAAAAAACATACGATCGAAAACACTAAAAACCTTCCACTTCGAGATAAGTTAGTTATATGTGCTGATAAGATTAATAATTTAGAAGATTTATTTTTAAAGTTTGAAAAAAGTGGAAAAAGAGATTTTTCGGCATTTAAAAGAGGAGAAGAACAACAAAAGTGGTATTATACTAGCATCTATGATAGTTTAATAACAAACGAAGATCAAAATTTACCTATCTTTGTAAAATTAAAGGACATATTAGATAAAGTGTTTGCCAAGAAAGAAGATCCTTTTTTAAAAGATACTATTTTTCATGATAATCAAGGTTATTATGCTAAATTGAAAAAACTACATGCTCAAAAAATAGAACTACAACGCTTAAAATCATTATGTTCATTAACCAAACCATTTGTTATTGAATTTACTGGTACTCCAAGGACAGGAAAAACAACTACACTAAACAACCTATATGATTTTTTTAAAAAAGGCGGTTTTGATGTCGGTTTGATCGAAGAATTTACTACTTCAAATTATTATAAAGAACATTTTAAAGAAAAATTGAAACAAATGAACTTAGGTGATAGCAATATTGCCATTATTGAGGAAGTTCATAGACAATTAAATCAAAGTCTTTCTAAGAATCAAGATATTATTCTAATTGATAGATCGATAAACGATAGACAAATATGGAATCATAGAAGATTTATAAAAGGTGATATGAACGATACTCAGTACTATACTAATAAAGATAAATATTCTAAAATTTCCAAAGATTTGATCGACTTTTTAGTAATTACATGTGCTGATCCCCTAGTTTCATTGAAAAGAGATTATCTATCAAGTTTAACGTTAGAAAAAAGAAACTTTTTGAATCAACAAAACATAGAAGAATTTAATGATAGCTTAAAATCAAACTTAGGGTTATTCTTTGAAAGTGTAGATTCTATGGTTTTATTAGACACTTCTAATATGGATCTTAATGATGCAGCTGTTGAAATAGCTTCACAAATTATGCCAGTGCTACGAAAGAAATATATCGATTGTTTTTGCAAAAAATATGGCATAAATAAAGATGAAAACATACTAAAAAAACAGCACATTAAGCTTAAATATCATACTAAGTTAAAATAAGCGGCTTATTATAAGTCGTTTTTAAACTGAAAAATTGTCAGTTTGGTATCAATTTTAAACGATATCGAAGATATCTACATCTTCTATGTGTTATAATAAATTAAAAAATTTAATCCTACGATTCATAGGGTGACTTCTTTTTATATTTATAATAAGATTGATTTAGAAAGAAGGAACTTTTATGAGAAAAAATTTTATGGATTATTATGCATTAGCTATGCTAATACTATTTATAGTTTATAACTTGTTTTTAGAATGTTTAAAAATTTATGGATTATTATATCAAGCATTTATGTTTCTACTAATAATAGTAAATGCAATTATTTTAATTATTTTTAGAAAGAAAATCAAATATAAAACTTTAATAATTATTGTTTACTTATTAATATGGGTATATTCTAAAAATACATTACAATGCTTTTTTGCTTTTTCCAACATTATATTATTGTGTATAACAGGATTTATGAAAAAGCATTCTATAAAAATTATTTCTATTTTAATTTTAATATTTGTATATATATTTTTCCTACCTTTATTTTGTGCTTTTTTCCTAACATTTGGTACAAGTTTAGATGAAAAAAGAAATGATATATATGATAGTATGCACTATTATTGTGATAATAATTATGAAGTATATTCATATTCTGCTGGGGCTATGGATAGTTTTCATTATAGCATAGGCAAGCATTATGATATCTTGAATATTGATGGTATAATAAATATATCTTATAATGAACGAAACGAAAAAACACGTAATGAATATGAAGCATTTTTAGAAACTCATAACTGTAAATTGGTAGGTGATAAAGATGGATTTAAATAAAATCTCTAATTTTATAAAACTAAAGAGAAAAGAATTAGGAATTACTCAGGATGAACTTGCTGAAAAATTATTTGTTACTGAAAAAGCAGTTTCAAGATGGGAAACTGGTAGAGGTACACCGGACATATCTTTACTTCTTCCATTATCTAAAGAATTAAATATTGAAGTATCAGAATTATTAAATGGAGAAGAAAATAAGAAAACACAAAATAACATCGAACAACTTCTTGAGTATAATGAAAGTACAAAAAAGAATAAATTTAATATTCAATTTAAAATTGTAGTATCCTTTTATATATTATCAATCTTGTCATTTTTGCTTTATTTAAGATTTGAATATGACCCTAATATTGAATTAAATTATTTTGTTAGACTATTTATTGTTGTAATTGCTTCTATTTTTATAATTATCGGTAATAAAATATATGGAAATAACTATGTTGAAAAAATTAATGATAAAAAGAAAGTAACACGGTTTTCTCAAATTGTTGTATTTATATATTATATAATATTGATTTTTAATATGGGATTATTTGCTAGATATAGTAGTGTTGAGAGTTATAATTTAATCCCTTTTAAATCGATAATAGAAATATTTAATAATAGTAGCACCTATTCAATTATAATTAATATATTGGGAAATCTATTAGTTTTTATGCCTCTTGAATATTTCATAATAGAATTATTCAAAGTAAACAAATTGTTAATTAATTTTGTGCTATCATTTACAATAATATTATTATTGGAACTGGCTCAATTTATCTTTAAAGTTGGCGTATTTGATATAGATGATTTAATTCTATGTACTTTTGGAATGATGATGTTTTATATAGTTTATAATAATATTAAAAAGTCTAAGACATAAATAATAATACTTTTCTATCATATAATATTTAACCCTCTAGGTATTTTGACACAAGTATCAAAGTTACTAGTGGGTTGATTTTTTTCTGTAACAAAAAAATCAATCTTTCGATTGATCTTATATATCAACGTCCGAATAGTTCGAACAAAATCATTTCGGCGGAAGTACAACAACCACTAGACACAAATATTTAGGTAGTAATAACTATATTAATTATACATTATTGTTTTAAAAAAATGAAGTAAATTATTAAAATTTATTTCATTTTTAAACAAGTTTCTATCATACTTACAACGACATTATTAAAAGAAGTATCATTTTCTTTAGCTATTTTTTCTATATCTTTAACCAAACTTTCCTTTAAATATAAGGTTTTATAGGTTGATGGGTCTTTTTCTTTTGTTTTCTTTGGAACAAATTTCACTATATCACCTCTCTATATTCATTTTAATACATCAGAAAAATAAATGATACATTAGAAAATTAAAATAAATAATACATTAGAAAATTATGTTGTATTTTTCTAAAAAGTATGCTATACTGAAAAAGTAGAAAGGTAGTGTGATAAAATGAATCAAGAGCAAAATAATATAAATTTAAAATCACAAGGTAGTAATGGTGTGCCTAATAATTCATCATTAAATTCAAATAAAATCATGGGTTATGATTCACAAACAGGTGCCCTATTATATGGGACAAACAATATAAATAATCAAGTTCAAAATGTAAGATATGCTACTTTTTGGGAAAGACTTGGAGCAACATTTAGGGATGTTTTACAAATTTGGTGGTTTGCGGTTTTAGGATTTTGTCTAATGACTATTTTACGAGTTGGTTTAGATGCAAGTGGTATGGGGGAAAGTTCTTTTTATACTACTTTAGGATTATTTCAAGTGGCCGGACCAATATTATTTATGATATTGGGACAACCCATTTATGCTTTGTTTGGTGATGCATCAAACAAACATGCAACAAAAGGCAAATTGAAAAGAAATATGGTTGTTTTAAATAAACAAGGGAATTATTTAACTTTTGGACAAAGTTTTTTAAGAATGTTGTTAAAATATATAACTTTGTGTTTTCCGTTTGGTTTAATTGTAACCATAATTGTTATGTGTTGTACAGAAAAAAAACAATCACTACATGATTTAATATTGGGACATGTTGTAGTAAAAAAGAATTTATAAATTTAAGGAGGTGATCTTAATGGAAGAAAATAATAATGAAACACAATTAATTAAGAAAGAAGAAAAAAAGAAAATTCTAAAAGCCAGGGAAATTATAGGTTTTGATTATTTAATTACTCTTATATTAGTAGATTTAGCACCATCATTGTTTTTTGAAGTAGTATTGAAAAATAATATTTTTTTACAAAACATATTAAGTTTGATTTGGTATATAATATTGCCTTTTGTGAGTGCTTATTTAATTAAAATATGCCATTTTAAAAAATTAAAAAGTTATATAACACAAGAAAATTATAAAAAAATTAGAAATTATTCGATTTTAGATTTAACAATATTAGGTTTTTTCCTTATAGTAATTAATTTAAATATATTAATAATACCAGCTTTAATATCTTATGTCTTATCTGTAATATATTTAATAAGTGAGATGGACAAATTATCAAAACAGGTGTAAAAATGACTGAATATAAATTTAATTTAAATAATTTCAAAAAACAGTATGAGAAATTTAGTTATAGTTTTTTTAAAATAGTGCTTTTGGGAATTGTTTTGAATTTTGTATTTTTATATTTATTTTATACAACTAAAGATGATACATATTTATTATTATTTTTAATTTTATTATGTGGTGGACTTGTTAGTTTGATAATAACTTTATCACACATAGACAACTTAAAAAGAAAAAATAAAGATTCTGTTCTAAAAATTGATTATAATAAAAATTTTATAAATGAATATAAAGTTTTAAAATTAATAAATTATAATATTACCTCAAAAAATATACAATTATATGGTTATTTTGAAAATGATATTCTAGATAATTTATTTAATTATCAAAAGTATGTATCATATATAAATATACCAAGACAATATGAAAATGAAAATGATATTATAAATAAATTAGATATCATTAAAAATAATATCTATGAAGTTGATAAATGTAAATTTATTCATGCAAAAATTGATTTTATACCATTATTAATTATTACATTTCTTTTAATTTTCACAGCTTTTGTAGGAATTTTTATCGATAATAAGGTTTTAATGGTTTTATCATTTATATTATCATTTATTAGTTTAGGAATTATAGCTTTTTTAAGCATAGAGCACAAAGATGATTTAATACTTTTTAAAGATGACTGTATAGAATATGAAAATTCATATATTAGAGATGAAGTAGAACATACTAAATATGTAAACAAGTATAAAATTTATAATATTGCAAAAATAAAAAAGAATAAATTTTTGTTAATAATTTATGGAGATATTGAGAAGAATGTATTTCACATATCTAAATATAAAGAAGGAAATATGAATAATTCTAAAATTATAGAAACAACTAAATTAAAAAAAATATTTATTTTTAATCTATATAAAGATCAAGAAAGATTATCAAAATACATAAATGAATATAAGTAAAAATTGTTTGTTATACTGAAAAAGTAGAAAGGTAGTTTAAAATATGAATCAAGAACAAAATAATATAAATTTAAAATCACAAGGTAGTAATGGTGTGCCTAATGATTCATCATTAAATTCAAATAAAATAACGGGTTATGATTCACAAACAGGACAACCTATTTATGAAAATCAAACTCAAACACAAATGAATACGGGTATTACACAATTAATTGATAATAAAAAGAAGAAAAAGAAAAAATATTGGCTTATACCAGTTTTAGTATTTATAGCAATGATAGTTTTTCCTGTATTTTCTAATACTTTGAGAATAGTTGGCGTTGAAAGTTCTATTATTAGTTCAATATCAACGTTGATATATGTTCTTTGTGGTTTTGCATTTATACCTAGTATTATTATAGCTATTATATTAAGTTGTAGAAAAAAATAGTTATATATTAGTGAGGAACAAATATGGATTTTTTGGAAAGATTAAAAAAAATAAGAAGGAAAATTTACATAAAAACTATAATTATATTTTTAATATTCATTGGATTTTTAACCTTGATTATATGCAATAGCAATAATTTATCAGATGTATTTCAAATTTTAATTTTTATGTTGCCTTTAGGGTTGTTGTTTGTAAATACAATTATAAAAATATTTGTTATAAAGAAAGATAAAGATATTTATAATAAAATATATAAGGAAAATATTTTATTATATTGTTTAAAAGAATATTTTACAAATGTTGAATATAAACTATCAGAAGATGACTTCCACGATGGTTTATTGCCTGAAAAATTTATTGAAGTAGCGGAAGATATAAAAATTTCAGGTGGAATTATTTTTAATGATTATATCTCTGCTAGTTATAATAATATAAAATTTGAATTTGTAGATATTGAAATGGTAGAAGAATTAGGAAGATATGAAGAGTCAAGTAGTGGCAGAAATCATACTTCGTTTAAAGGCCAATGGTTAGTAATTGAAACAAACAAAAAAATAGAAACCAATATTCAAATATTTGATAAAACATTTAAAGGTAAGAAAAAAGATGGCTTATTAAGTAACAAAAAATATAAAGAAACAAAAACAAATGATATTGAGTTTGATAATCAATTTAATATATTTATGGAAAGAAAAATTGATATATCAAATATTATAACACCTAGTATTATTGAAAAAATAAAAAGAATAAAAAGTAATTTAGGATTAAAGATGTTTATCTATATAATGGATAACAGAATATGTATTTTATTAGAAAATAAAAAAGATTTCTTTGAACCAAATGTTTATAAAAAAATAGATATAAATGAAATAAAAAATAAGATATTAAATCAAATTAAAAATATTATTGAATTGTTAGATTTAAATAATTAAACAATTATTAAAAGTAAATGTAAAAAAGGAGAATTTTATGAAAAAAATTATGTTATTATTTTTAGGAATTATATTGATTACAGGTTGTTCTAGCAATAAAGAAAAAGAATTATGTAATAAAGTAGATGAAATTGATGTACAAACTTATACAAGTTCAAATAATTATGAAGAACTTACTTTAATTTTAGAAAATAATTATGATACATATTGCAAATCTTCAAATACAGAAGTATGCAATAAACTAAATGATTATATAGAATCAACAAAAAAAGAAATAAAATTAAAAGATTGTATTAATCTTGATGATACAAAAAAGAGTTTATGCGAGAGTGATAATAAATTAGCAATTCTAGATAAAGCCAATAACGTAAATTATATGCATGAAGAAATGTGGGCTGTTTGTAATAATTAAATAGGCTTTTCTTTTTATTTTCATTACGAAGTTTTGAAAATAAAAACATAATTTTTGCTTGGCTTTATGCCTTGCTAAAATTATGCTTAAAAGGGTTTAAAAATGGATTTTCCCTTTTTCACACTTATTGATATGAACCTCGTTTCTTGGACAAAGGAAACGAGGTTCATATCAGTTTTTTTCTGTCTACTTTTATCTTACGACTTCACTATTTCTAGTTAGCATTTATTACTTAAACTCGAAAAGTTCGAGTAACAATCAATCTGGAGGGCCTAGCCGGACTTGAACCGACGCTCGGGGAGTTGCAGTCCCATGCCTTACCAACTTGGCTATAGACCCATTTCTAATTATATAAAAAAGACTACAAATATAATTTTACACTAAAGTCATATCTTTGTCAATTAATGTTTGTAATTTGTTAAATTATATGTGATAAAAAATTATTTATTAAAAAATGAACAAATTTTTATTTGTCATTTAATATAATATATCTATCTTTCATATTGCCATAAATTATCTTATAAACATCTAAAGGGTTAAAATATTTCTTTAAATCATCTTTTAAAAGATACGCTATTTTTGAATAATCATAAATGGTAGTATCTTTATATGTATCTCCACCAAAACTCATATCATCAGTGGCCACACCTACATGAAGAATACCAATTAACGATACAACATGTTTAATATGTTGTAAGTAAAGCTCTCTTTTTTCCTCTAAAGTAACCAAATTTTTGATTTTACAAGGAATGACAAAACTACGATTAGAAAATACTCCAACAATTCCACCTAACTGACCTATTACTTTAATTTGATCATCTGTCAAATTACGATCTCTATCACATAGACAAATAGCGTTAGAATGACTTGCCATCACCAAAACATCGATACCTTGTTGTTGCTTTTGTTTAATATAATCAGCAATATCGTAAAATGAACGTTTATTAGTATGTGACAAATCAATAGAAATACCTAATTCAATTACCTTATCAAGTAACAATTCCCCTTCCCTAGTAAGTCCCTCATCACTGCGATTACCAGAAGCATATTTATTTTTATTATTCCATACAGGTAAAATATTGCGAAGGCCTAAAGAATACAATTTTTCTAAATCCGAAATCTCTAAATAATCACATCCTTCGATACTAAACAAAAGCTCTGTCTTCGGAAGAAGCTTTTTTATAATATTTGTACTGATTTCAAACATCGAAATTAAGGAAACATCATCCCGATAATAATCTGGATGAAGTTCCTCTATCATTTCTTCTTTAGTCATAAAATATAAATTAGCAATCACGCCACGAACATTGTTATCATTGTAAGATTGACACCATTTTTCAAGATATGAATAATCATTTTTTAAATAACTTACATAAGCAACACTCAATAAATCATAATGCATATCAAACATAAAGAATCACCAATCAATCTAAAATAATCTTTATAAATAAATTATATTGGTTGATTAGCTAAATTATACCTAACAAGATAATTAGATATTTCGACAATCGTTTTAGCATAAGCTTCTTTTTCATTTAAATAATCATCAGATACATCGATATATTCTTTATATTCACCTAGTTGATTATTATAGTAGACCTTATCAGTTAACCAATTACCATTAGGAAAAACGACAATATTTTCATCGATACTAAAAATATCGTTACCTAATGCATGTTCTGCTTCAAAACCAAACATATTAGCCAATGTCGGCATCACATCATAAGCTCCCATAACTTCGTCGACCGTTTTATTAAACTGCTGATCTTTAGTATAGATAATTAAAGGAACCCTTGTTAACTTTTCATACTCATAAAAATCAAGATCATCGTTTAAATAAAATTCATACTCATCTTCTTTAAAGCGGGCATCATGATCGCCATAGATAACAATAACTGTATTATCTAATACACCTAAACTATCTAACTTAGCAATAAATTCCCCGATTGCCTCATCAGCATAATGAATTAATTTAAGATAATTACCAATTCTAGTTCCCTCTAAATAAGATACATCAAATTCAATTTGATCATCTGTATCAAAAGGAGAATGATTGGTCAACATAATCAAAGTTCCATAAAATCTATCATGATCTAAAGAAATCTCTTTAATCATATCGGCAGATTGATCAAAAAATGATTTATCAGACAAACCTAAACCGATTTTTTCTTGCAAATTATATTGATCATAACAATAGAAATGATCATACCCTAACTCCTTATACATTACATCACGATTCCAATACTCACAAATATTACCATGCATACTAAATGTATAATAACCCATCTTTTTAAATTCTTTAGCCATCGAGTCATAACTATTATGATCATAATTAACAAAAACTGTCCCCATTGTCACAGGTAATATCGAATTTGTTATCGTAAATTCTGTATCGCTACTAGTTCCGACACTTTCTTGGGAATAATAATTGTTAAAATATAAACCACTATTAGCTAACTTATTTAAATTAGGAGTTATCTCTTGACCATTAATTTTGGCGTTTAAATACATCGATTGAACACTTTCAGCATGAATAAAGATAATATTTTTATCCTTAAAAATATCGGTATATTCATTTTTGTTAACTTTGTTTTTTTCTTGGTAAAAACTAGCCACTTCTAAACTAGCCTCATCGCTACCACAATTTCGACAAATAAACTGATAACCAATGTGGAGTATATCATTTAACTGATGCGTATAAATTCCAAAATTACGAGCAACGTAAACTTTGTTCCAGTCATGTTTCAAACGGTAAATATCATTATTGTTACAAAACAACAATAATGATGCTAGCAAAGTAAAAAAACAAGTAAAAATGCGTTTAAATCCGACTAAATCTTTATCATATTTTTTCTTTTTATATAAAATGACAAAGAGGATAACTTGCCAGATGAAAACAAAATCGACAACTTCAAAAACATCGGTGACAGCTCTACTTGGCAACTTAAAAGCTTGAAACATTGTTTCAAACAATGAAAAAGTCACAAAATCATTGTAATTATTATAAAAAATAGAGTTTAAACAACAGATAAAAACTAAAATGAACGACCAAATTAAAAAATAGAGATTGCGTCTTTTCACTAAAAATGAAAAACTGACAATTAATAATAATATTGCTAAATCTGATAATAGGAATCTAATATTACTATATCCAGTAGTTAAAAATAACAAAAGTGCACTATTAATTAAACTAGATATAATAAATATAATCATTAGATAATTATTTTTTATAAATTTCATCAATGGTTATGAAATAACAAACTAATTAAAATTATAATCGCTCCTATTATAAAACCTACAATATTATTATTTTTATTTTGATGCCTTAAATGGCGTAGCAATTCGAAAAAAACGATATAAACAAGCATTCCTAAGGTAATAGCAAACATGATACCGATGATATGGTGGTTAATTCCACCGATAAAATAGATGATTAAAGCTCCGATAAAAGTAGCTAATGAAAGAATAACACTTATCAACAAAATTTTTCCCTTGCTATAATTTGCATCTTTTAAAGTACTACCAATTACCATTCCCATCGGAACATTATGTAACCCCACACCGATGCCTAACAATAATCCTAAATTTAAATCTTCGTTTAAACTAGAATAAAGAACCATTCCTTCGATAAGATTATGGGTAACTAAAGCAATAGCTGCCATCAAGCCAATATGAGAAAGATGGTTTTTTTTGTTAGAATGCTCATGATTAGGAATACATAAATCTAAAAATTTAAGTAACAATATACCTAAAATAGCATAACCAATCATTTCAAAATAATCAATATGCTCTAAAGTGTGTGGAATTACTTCTAAAAATATCAAACAAAATAAAACACTAAAAGCAATACTGATCGATAATTCTCTTATTCTCTTATCATCTTTTACTAACAGAATCACAACTGTACCTAAAAAGACGGTGAAAGATAAGATAAATGTAATAAATAAAGACATAAAGCCTCCTTAATTAAATATTTTGGGATGTTTTTTGATCATCTTATCGACTATACTACTCATAAGACTAAAGATCAAGACTGAAAGAGTAATCAAAGCAGATGTAATAATGAACATTTTACCATTTAAAATAGTAAGCACAAAGAAATCTCTAAATCCAATTAACATACCAATAAAACCAGCAATCAAAAATGTAATTAAACAAAAACGTAACTTATTTAATGGAAAACAGATTTTAAACAACAACAAGAAACCTGTAAACCCTGTCATTATAACACATAATGTAGATATTTGTATATCGTTTAATCTAAAAAAGTTACTTAATATAGAAATAATAACAATATTTAAAACGATCGTCAAAGAAGTTGGTAAAGAACGACTGATGACATTTATTAAAAAATTTCCTTTAATTCGTTCGTTATTAGGTTCTAAAGCTAAGATAAAAGATGGAATACCGATCGTAAAAACATTAGTTAAAGTTAATTGAATCGGTTGGAAAGGATAATTAAAATCGACAAACATAAAAATAATAGCAAGAAAGAAAGCATAACCAGTTTTAGCTAAAAATAAAGTTGCACTTCTTTCAATGTTGTTGATCGTTCTTCTTCCCTCTTTAACAATATTAGGTATCGAATCAAAATCATCATCCAACAAAACTAATTGACTAACATTTCTAGCAGCATCAGTAGCATTTTTAATAGTAATGCTACAATCTGCTTGTTTTAAAGCCAAGACATCGTTAACGCCATCGCCAGTCATAGCGACAAAATGTTTATTCTTTTGTAATATTTCAACCATTTGTTTCTTTTGAACTGGAGTTACTCGAGCAAAAATATTATTGTTTAATAAAGCCTGTTCTAACTCTAAATCATTTAATGATGATACATCGATACTCCTAATATCGACAAGCCCAGCATCTTTAGCTATTTTACTAACCGTTTTAACACTATCACCAGATATTATCTTAATATCGACGCCTTGTTTAGCTAAATAATCTAAAGTTTTTTTGGCATTTTTTCTAATTGTATCTTTTAGGACAATAACACCAATCGGTTCATCATCACAACAAATAAGCAAAGTTCGATTATCCTGATTATCATTAACTTCTTTTATATTTTTCTTTGTTAAAAACTCAGGAGCGCCAAAGGTAAATTTACCCTCTTTAAAAACCACACCACTATATTTATAAATAGGTGAAAAAGGAATTTTTTCAACCATTTGATAATTATCATACTTTTTAAAATAATTACTAATTGCTTCACTAGTCGCATTATCAATTTCCAAATGGTTGACAATATTGCCCATTATTTCTTCGATGTTATATTTTTTATCTAAGGAAATAACTTTGATAACTTCCATCTTACCATCAGTAATTGTTCCAGTTTTATCTAGACAAATAGTATCAACTCGAGCTAACATTTCAATACAATATAATTCTTGAACTAAAACATTTAATTTGGATAGTCGAATAACAGAGACAGCTAAAACAGTACTAGTTAATAAAACTAATCCTTCAGGAATCATTCCAATTAAAGCGGCGACAGTATTTATTACAGCTAGTTCTAAATTTTTATCTAAGTTATATTGATTTAAAAATAATAAGACACCTAAAGGAACAATCAAAATAGATATTATTTTGATTATTTTATTTAATGAATTCATCAAAATTGAGTTGATCGGTTTAACATATTTTGCATCTTTACTAATAACATTAGTATAGTTATCCAATGACACATGTTCAACTTTAGCTTTACAATTACCGACGACAATAAAGCTACCAGATTTTAACATATCGCCTTTTTTGTATGTGATTAACTCAGTTTCACCAGTAATAAACGATTCATTTACTGATACTTCCCCTTCCATAATAACAGAATCAGTAATAATCTGATTACCTGATTTAAAAAGGATAATATCATCTAAAACAATATCTTCATTATTAATAGTTTCTATCTTACCATTTCTAATTACTTTGGCTTTAGTCGAAGTAATAACTGACAGTTTATCGATAACTAATTTTGATCTTATTTCTTGGATAGTACTGATCAAAGTATTACAAACGACAATTCCCATAAATAATAAATTCTTATAAGAACCTATTGCAAAAATAGCTAACGCTAGTCCAAAATTAAGTAAATTAAACAAAGTAAAAACGTTATCTCTAATTATTCTAGATATGGTTTTGGTTGGAACGATAGATTCTTTATTTAAAAGACCTTGTTCAATTCTTAATTTAACTTGCTTGCTAGATAAACCTTCATTTAAATTAGGATTAAATCTTTCCATAATATCAACCTTCTTTTATTATTCTACCACATCACCTTAATTATATCAAAAAAACTAATATTTTGTATGACAATTTTGTAACAAAACATTAGTTCAACTAAATAAAACTAATTACCTTTTTAGTTTTCTAATTTTATAAAGAAAATGTAGGTTTGTTGTTCTAATTTAAAAGATTCGATTAAATATACTCCTTGAACGCAATGATACTACAATCATTTTAATAAATATTTCTCATTATTCACTTGATTTTGAAGTTTTTCTAACTCATGTATATTTTTATTGTTTTGTAATGATTTCATTTGCCTTCTAGCAGAATTATTTAATCTAATCAATCTTTCACTCTGTGAAATTTTATTTTCAATTAATTCTGCATTAGTATTTTGTAAATTATTTAAAATAACTAAATGAAGTAAATCTGTATAATCTCTAATATTTCCTTTCTTAGCAAGTTCAGGATTTGCATCTCTCCATTCTTTTGCAGTCATTCCAAATAGTGCAACATTTAATACATCAGCTTCTTCAGCATAAACAAATTTAATTTGTTTTTTAGTAAGTTTTGGAATAATATAGTCTTTTATAGCATCAGTATGTACAACATAATTTACTTTAGATAAAAGTCTAGTTGCACTCCATTCTAACTTTTGTTGATATGCTTCATTATGCTTTAATCTCTCAAACTCTTTTATTAAATATAATTTAAACTCAGGAGAAAGCCAACTAGCAAACTCAAAAGCTATATCTGGATGTGCAAAAGTCCCACCATTGTATCTTCCTTGTTTTGAAATAATTCCAATAGCGTTAGTTGCTTTAATCCATTTTTTAGGAGTCATAACAAATGCATTAGTTCCTGATTCGTTTTTAAACCCATCGAATTCGATGGAATTAAAATTCTCATTATTTAAATATTCCCATGTACCTAAAAATAATAAACTATTTGTTGTCCTCATCCAGTTTTGAACAATATAATCTGTTCTATCTTTATCTTTATAACGAGCTAAGTCTGTAATTGATATATAATCCACATTTCCAACTCTAATTATTCCAATTTTATTATTTATTACATTCAATTCTGTTTTTATTAGTTCCCGTTTCAATATCACAACCTCCTATATTACTTTTTAATATAATTTAATTTTTGGCATATTTTTTTAGCATATCATATTTCTATTTTTGTACTTTCTTTGGATTAAAACACCAACTATTAAATGTTTCTATATATAATTATAGAAAACATATGTTCTTTAAGCAATATGTTTTTTAAATAATATAGAAGATATATTTTAAATATGTAATATCTTATTATTACTACCTATAAATTTATAACTAAAATTTGTTGTAACCAAAATATTCCACAAAAAAAGCTAAGCTTCTTCACTTAACTTTTTATAATATTCATAGGTTTTAATAGCATTTTCTTTATTCTCTTTTAGTAATTGAGAAGCATCATCATTAATCTTATTTAATACTGTATATCTTGTCTGTTTATTTAAAAAATCATCATATAAATTAAAATCAGGATTACAATCTAAACTAAATTTAGTTAATGGATTTCTTCTAAAAATTGGAAAATAACCACATTTAACTGCATCACGTTCCATTTCTAAACTATTGCTCATTCCCCCGATAATGCCATGCGCAATACAAGGAGCATAAGCGATAATAATAGCTGGTCCATTATAACTATTAGCTTCGTTAAATGCTTTGATTAATTGCATCGGATTAGCCGCTAACGAGACTTGAGCTACATAAACATTTGGATAAGTCATCATCATTTTGGCTAAATCTTTTTTATTAGTTTTTTTACCATCACTAGCAAACAAAGCAACACTACCAGCTGGAGTAGCTTTACTTGCTTGCCCACCAGTATTAGAATAAACTTGAGTATCTAAAACCAATATTTTAACATTTTCACCGCTTGCTAAAACATGATCAATTCCTGAAAAACCGATATCATAAGCCCAACCATCACCACCGATCGTCCAAATATTTCTTCTTACAATATAATCTTTATAAGGTTGCAATTCTTTATATTTATCAAAATCGATTGTGTCGTAATATTTTTTAGTTATATCATAATCGTTAATATTTTCAATATACTCTTTAAATTCTGGATATTTACTCATAATTTTAACAATTTTTTCTTTATTAAATCTATCAGCCATCAAAAATCCAAAACCATATTCAGCATTGTCCTCAAATAATGAACTAGCCCAAGGAATAGTGTAAGGCATCGATGGCGCACTTGCACCATAAATCGAAGAACAACCAGTAGCATTAGCAATAATCATACTGTCACCAAATAATTGTGTCAATAATTTAATATAAGCTGTTTGACCACAACCAGCACATGCCCCATTAAATTCTAATTTCGGTTCTTTAAATTGTGTATTTTTAACATTGTTTAAATTAGTCTCTTTACAAGTGATATTTTTTGATAAATAATCAAAGATTTTTTGTTCTTGTTCTTCATCAACTAATTTAGAAAAAATCAAAGATTTTTCTTTTGATAAACAAGATTTAATACATAGACCACATCCTGTACAATCTTTAACACTAACGCCAATTATAAATTTATCGATACACCTTTCTTTAATATAATCAGGAGCATTATTATATTCTTCATCCGATAATTGATATGGTCTAATTACGCCATGTGGACATACAAAAGAACACATATTACATTTTATACAATTACTATTGATCCACTTAGGAACTAAATCAGAAATACACCTTTTTTCATCTTTGCTTGTTCCAGCTTCAAAAGTGCCATCTGGCATTTCACTAAAACTTGAAACCGGTAATTGATCACCTAATCTTTTCCGCATCGCTAAATAGACATCGACATATTTTGGTCTTTCTTCTTGTTTATAATTATCATCTAATTTAACTTGTTTTAAATAAGAAGTAGCTAGATCGATAGCTTCAATATTAGATTTAACAATACTCTCACTTTTTAAACCAAAACGCTTATTAACATCATCTTTTAAATCTGCTTTAATTTTATCAAAATCAACCAAATTTGTTAAATAAAAAATAATAACTTCCATAATCGTACTAATTTTATTGTTTAATCCAACTTTTCTTGCTAATTCATAAGCATTGATAATATAGACATCGATATTTTTTTCTTTAATAATCGCCTTGACATTATTCGGTAAAAATCTATTGACTTCTTCTTCTGTTTTAACTGTATTTAAAATAAATGTTCCATTTTCTCTAATATTAGAAAGTACTTCGAAATCATTCATATAAGTGTCTTTAGTAACTACTATTAAAGAGGGATTATCGACATAATAAGTAGCTTTAATTGGTTTATCACTAAACCTTAAATGACAGTTGGTAACTCCACCTGATTTTTTAGAATCATATTGAAAATAACCTTGAACATATTTATTAGTATTTTGACCGACTAATTTGATAATTGATTTACTAGCACTGACCATTCCATCAGAACCATAGCCATATATCAACATTTCTAAACCATTATCTATTTTATAGTTATCTTCTTTTAAACTTAAATTAGTAACATCATCATTAATTCCAATAGTAAAATTAGAAATAGGATTATCTAACATATCATAAACTGCTTTAATTTGACTAGGAGTTGTATTTTTACTTGATAAACCATATCTACCACCGACAATTTTAATGTTTTCTTCTTTTAAAACATTATAGACATCTAAATATAGTGGTCCTTCACTACCAAACTCTTTAGTGCGATCCAAAACAGCAATCTTATCTACGGTATTAGGAATTATTTCTTTTAGATATTTACTAGAAAAAGGGCGATATAAATGAACTTCAATTAATCCTAAATCATCATCTAAATCATCGATTACCTCTTTAATTGTTTCACAAACTGAGCCCATTGCTACAATTGCTTTAGTAGCTTTATTACTACCATAATAGTTAAATGGTTTATAATTACTACCAGTAATCTTATTGATTTTTTCCATATAACTATTGACTATATCAGGTACAGCATCATAGTATTTATTTCTTATTTCTGTCGCTTGAAAATAAATATCATCACTTTGACTAGTTCCATAAGTTTTAGGATTATATGGATTAATTGCCCTATTTCTAAATTCTTGCAATTTATTATAATTAATTAAATTTTTAATATCATTCTTTTCTAAAATATCAATTTTTTGCAATTCATGACTAGTTCTAAAGCCATCAAAAAAATGCATAAAAGGAAGACTGCTTTCGATAGCTGATAAGTGAGCAACCACACCTAAGTAATTCGCATCGCTAACATTACTAGAAGCCAACATATTAAAACCAGTCATTCTAGTAGCATAAACATCCTGATGATCACCTAATATCGATAAAGCATGAGTCGATAAACTGCGAGCAGCTACATGCATAACGCAAGGTAACATTTCTCCAGCTATTTTATACATATTAGGTATCATTAATAACAGTCCTTGACTAGCTGTGTAAGTGCTTGTTAAAATGCCTGATCTAAGTAAACCATGAACCAAACCACTTGCGCCAGCTTCACTTTGCATTTCGATCACTTTAACCTTATCGTCAAAAATATTAGTTAATCCTTGATTGCTCCAATTATCGATATGCTCAGCCATAGGACTTGAGGGTGTAATCGGATAAATACCTGCTACTTCAGTAAACAAATAAGAAGCATGACTACAAGCTTCATTACCATCTATTATTAATTGTTTCATGTAAATCACCTATTTAATTATACTATAATTTCAAATAAAAAGTAAACATTACAAGTGGAGTTTACTTTTTTCAAACTTATGATATAATATCTAAAGGGGATGATATTATGAAAATAAAAATAAATAAGAAAAAACTTATTTGTGTATTAATTTCAGGAATCGTTGTTGTGAATATAGTTGGTTGCTCAAAAAACACGACTTATCAAGCCACATATAATTATGAAAAACAACCAAATATTCAAAGTAATACTAGTCAAGAAATAAGCTCTAGTAATACTAAAGATAAAGAAAGTGACAATTCAAAAGAAATGCCACTTGAAGAAAGTAAACCTATTGAAAAACAACCAATAGAAGAAAGTAAATCTTCTAATGAAAAACAATCAACAGAAGAAAGTAAGCCTTCTAGTGAACAATCGACAGAAGAAAGCAGATCTTCTAGTGAACAATCAACAACTGATAATGAACAACCAAAATATTCAAACGAAGATAAAGAGGCAATCGATACTTTTGATAAATTACAAAAGAATATCGATGAAATTTTAAACAGTGAAACAGTTACTAATGCTAAAGATAAAGTTAAAGGTGCTTTTGTTACTATCGTTGATTTTTTATTCTATGATAGTGAAATAAACGGGGTAACCTTTGATGAATTAACTGATGCTGGCAAACAAAAAGTATTACAGATTGCTAATGCAATTGATACTAAAATTGAAAGTAAATTTCCAGATTATAAAGAAACGATCGCTGATGGCGCTAAAAAAGCCTTTAACAAAGCTAGTGAATTAATTAAAAAAGGCGCTAACAATGTCAAAGAATTTTCTAAAGATAAATTAGGCGAAGACAACTATAATGCAATTATCGATGTTAAAGATGAAATTGTCGAATATACTAAAAAAGCGATCGATATAATCGGTGACTTTGGTAGTAATATTTTTAACAAAGGCAAAGAATATATTAAAGAATGGTATGAAAATTTTAGAAATTAATACCTTTTTTTATTACCTATTTGACATTATAGCAATTTTAAAATCAATATTCTTCAACTTATTAACTTGTTTGTTAAACTTAAACAAGTTTTTGTGTGAATTTTGTCGAATTTTATTGACTAATTGAAAACATTATTATATAATTTATAGACGAGATATATTTATTAGGTGTTTTACTCTATTCTTTATGAATGGAGGTGATTTCTATGATTGTAAATATTATAGAAAGGATCAAGTTTAATTGGAATCGATAGTTATATTTATAACTATTGTTTTTTACACAATACTAATCCTTAGAAATAAAGACTAATCTTAAATGAAAACACCGCATTAGCTTACAAAACGGTGTTTTCTCGAAAAATCTAAAATAGAGTAAACATCTAAAAATGCAGTGTTTAAATGTATCTCTTTTTTTTATAAATTAATATGGTAATTTTAAAAATCTAATATTTCTACTTCATCGCCATTTTTAAGTAAAAAAGCATTGGCGTCATCAGTATCTAAATGAAGTTCAAAAAAAGCTTCTGTACTAGGTTTAACATCAACTTCGATTGTTCCTTTTTTTTCACCACCAATTTTAACTTGCACTTGATCAGGAAAATTATATTTTTCTTTATCAGCGTAAGTAATATGAATATGACGATCAGCAATAATGCATCCATCAGTAGTAATACTGCCATTTGGTCCAATCAAAGTAACTACTTCACTGTTATCCAAATGCCCAGAACTACGAACTGGTGGGTTTAAACCTAATTTATAGGCATCAGTTTTAGAAATTTCCACTTGCGTATAATCACGAACAGGACCTAAAACTCTCACATTACTGATTTCTGATTTAGCTGTTTTTATAGTTAAAACCTCATTAGCAGCAAATTGCAAAGGTTGAGATAAATCATTCCTTTTTGTCAAAACACCACCAAATAAAATATCTAAATCACTTTGTTTTAAATGAACGTGGCGATTAGAAACACCAACTTTTATCTTCATACCATCACCCTTTATAATTATATCATAAATAGCGCTTTTATTTAATATATTTTATGTGAAAGGAGATTTTATGAATTATTATAATCAGTATAGTGGGCAACCGCTTTACGTAAAACCAACTACCCCACCACAAAATACTAACTATCAACAGATGGAATTGCCTGCTGAACAATCCTATATTGAAAATATTTTAAGATTAAACAAGGGGAAAAAAGTTAGAATTCATCAAACTTTTCCCGACTCTAACGAATGGCGAGATCTAGAATTTACCGGTATTATCGAACAATCAGGAAGAGATCACATAATACTAAGCGATCCTTCTAATGGTGTTTGGCAAATGCTCTTGATGATCTATGTCGACTATATTTCGTTTGATGAGCCGATTAATTACAGTCCTGAATTTTACCCAAATAATTGATTTTATATAAAATATTTGTTATAATTTATACGGTGAGTATAAATGAATGTATTTTTTATAATAGCGATCATTTTAATTGTTATATGCCTAATTTTAATATGGTATGTAAGTATATATAACAAATATCAAAATCTGATAATCAAAACAAACGAAGCAGAAGCTAACATCGATACAGTATTAAGAAAAAGATTCGACCTTTTAAATAAATCCATCAGCATTATCAAAGGTAATACTAAAGTTGAAGGGGAAGTTTTAGAATTAATAGTAAAATTAAGAAGTCGTAAAATATCTAACTTCGATTTAGATCGCCAACTATACGATGCGATCAATGAGTTTAATTATTATAAAGAAAATTATCCTGAATTAGAAAAAGTCGATAGTTTAATGAAAATAGAATCTGGGCTTAACGATAGTGAGCATGAAATAAATGCTTTAAGAAAATACTACAACGATACAATTACCGAATATAATAAATTAGTTAGAAAATTTCCTAGCAATCTAGTTGCTATCATATTAAAATATAAAGAAAAAACTTATTTTGACGGCAAAAATATGAATGACGATATTACTAATGATTTTAAACTATAAAACAGTTCACTTGGAACTGTTTTTCTTTTTAATTTTAATAAACAAAAGTATAATTGCAAATAGTAAGAAACCACCGATCATTATATAAAGTAATTGATTATCTTTAACTTCCACAGGTTGCTCTACTTCTTTTGAATCAATTTTAATAACGTATTCACCATCGGATGAATATAGATAATTCTCTTTAGCATATCTTGCCACATACTCAGGGTCATTTAACTTTTCGATCTCAATTTTTAAATTGGCTTTCTCATCCTGTAAAGCAACTAATTCTGCTTTTAACTTAGATTCCTCGTTTTTTAACGAAATATAACTATACGTATATCCGATTAGTGTAACAAAAAAATAAAATATTGCAATCAAAGAAAGAATACCAAAGATCATTAATCGTCTTTTTGACTTTTTTGAAACACTATTTTTCATATCCATCCTCCTAAAAGATTATATCATTTTTTAAATAATAATACAAATCTTTTAAGAATTTTTTTTACTACAATTTCTAACAAAAAGCCAATTACAAACGCAATTACATAATAAGGATGAATTATTGCATTATTTAATTTTAGCAAAACAAAAAAATAAGCTAGAGAACCTAATATTGTTATAATAAAAACAATAATCGTATTAAATAGTTTTTTCTTATTATAAAATATATCGATCAAAGAGGAAAATAATAATCCAAAAGCAATAGAAAACAAAAATGTTATAATCTGTGTCTTTAAATCCATCATTTAAACAATTTACTAAATACTCCTTCTTCTTTTTTATTACTATCGACATAACTTAAGCTAACTATTACCCCTTTTATTGAAACACTGCCCTGATAAGTATCTAACTTGATTATTTCTAAATCATTTCCTTTAATTACAATATTCCCCATCGTTGTTTCTAATAAGAATTCTTCATTATCGAAACTGTCAATTTTTTTAACTCCGCTGATAATTATATTTTTTCTTTCATTTATTGTTATATTATGATTCAAACTAGCAATCGTTTCCATCTTGTCCATAATTAGCCTCCTTTAATAAAATATATGAATGATTGTGGTTTTTATGTTATTTAAAAACAAAAGTCAAAATAAATTTTAATATTATATTTCTCATCGATAGTTTTTTTAATCTCTAAAAATCAATTTTCGATAATCGTACCTTAATTTTTTATTTAAATAAAAAAAACTGCCGATAAATCGACAGTTATATCCAAACACCCCATAGAATTGCTAAAGCGGCTAAAATAATTCCAAAAAACCAGAACATTTTAACAACATCTCTTTCATGCCAACCTAATTTTTCAAAATGATGATGTAAAGGTGTCATTAAGAAAACTCTCTTGCCAGTAAAACGAACCGACAATCTTTGAATAATACAAACCAAAGTTTCAATCACAAATACTCCTGCTACTACTAAAAGAGTTAACTCATGACTTGAAACAATCGATACCGCTGCTAGTGTTCCACCTAACGCTAAAGAACCAGTATCGCCCATAAACACTTTAGCCGGATAGGTGTTGAAAAAGCAAAAAGCAATCAACGCACCAACTAAAATAAAACAGAAAACACCTATATCTTCATTTCCTTCAATTCCAAGTGAAGCCCAAGCAATCATTCCAAAAGCTAAAAAGGCTATTGCTGACAAACCACCAGCTAAACCATCTAAACCATCAGTTATATTAACTGCATTAGCTGAAGCTACTAACATAAGCAAAATCAGTAACCAGTAAAACCAACCCAAATTAATCGAAATACCTAAAGTATAGATTTCTAAAACTGGTTCTCTCCCACCTTTCATAAACAATATGAAAAATATAACAGCAATCAAAATTTGTCCTAATAATTTTTGAAATTCACTTAATCCTACATTATTGTGACGCTTGATTATTAAATAATCATCGATAAAACCTAATAAAGCATAAGCTAGGAAAACAAAAATTACTATTCCTAAATTATAAGTCATCTCTAATTTATTCATTAAAAGTAAAATCACAACTGATATAATGGTTGGAACGATAAATATTAATCCCCCCATAGTTGGCGTTCCATCTTTGCCTTTATGTTTAGATACAAAACTACTCACCGTCTGTTTTATCTTCATCTTTTTCAACAATGGTATTAAAAAAACACCAAATATAATAGATAATATAAACCCTATCATAAACGCTAGTACCGCTTTTGCTAAAATTAACACATCATCATCTCCAATTATATATTTTCTAGTACTATTTTTCGGTCATCAAAATCATATTTTATTCCATTGATAATTTGATAATTTTCATGTCCCTTCCCTAACACTAATAGTATATCATTTTTATCTAACATTTGTATACCCTTTATAATGGCTTTCTTTCGATTTAAAATAATTTCGTAGTTATATTTGTCAAGGTTATGTAACATATCAGAAATTATGTTATTAGGATTTTCACTTCGAGGATTATCCATAGTAAAAATAACATTATCGCTACCTGTACATGCTAAATTACTCATAACAGGACGCTTAAACCTATCACGATCGCCACCACAACCAATTATCGTAATGATTTTATTAGGTTTTAATTCTTTTACTGTTGCAATTATTTTTTTTATAGCATCAGGAGTATGCGCATAATCGACAACAATTAAATTTTTATCTTTGCTAATTATATCCATTCTCCCCGGTGGCGAAGTTAATTCACTGACAATTTGCGAATCTAATCCTAACTCACTTAAAAATGAAATTACAACTAATACATTATACAAGTTATGTTTCCCAATTAATTTTGTTTTATAACCAATTCCGTTAACTTTAAAAGTACTTCCCTTTAAATTTATATCATAATCTGTCAAATGATAATCTCCACCATTTAAACCATAAGTTATACTGTTGTCCTTTAAAAAATATTTTTTATAAGAATCATCATAATTGACTATGGTTTTTAAAGTAACATTATCAAACAAGATCTGTTTAGCTTTAACATAATTATCGATTGTCTTATGATAATCTAAATGATCCTCTGTAATATTAGAAAAAATTCCATAATCGAACTTTAAGCGATCTAAACGATGCATATCTAAAGCTTGACTACTACACTCCATCACCACATATTTAACATCATTTTTAACGCATTCCAATAACAACTCATAAATTTCTAAAATATCAGGAGTGGTATTACGAAGATTTCTAACTTTTTGTTCTAAATAAAAACCGATCGTCCCAATATAAGCACATTTGATATTTAGTTTATTTAATGCTTGATAAAGCAAAAAACATGTCGTCGTTTTACCATTAGTTCCTGTCATACCAATCAATTTTAAATCTTTTATCTGATCATAATAATTATCATATAAATAATCAACTAAATACTTATGAGTATCTTTTACAATAATTGTTTCAACATCATAAGATCCTTGATTTGCTACTATCTTAGTAGCACCATTTTTAATAGCATCTAAAATATAATCGTGGCCATCGTTTACTTTCTTCAAAGCCACAAAAGTATCGCCACTTTTTACTTTTCGTGAATCATCTTTAATATTCAACTTAATCACCCACTATATTTTATTCAAATAAAGAAAAAGTGTGGTAAAATATAGGTGGTGGTAACATGAAAAAATTTATATTTCTTCTTGTTTTGCTAATTCCTCTTAAAGTTTTAGCATACGAACAAGCAGTCATCGATATTAATGAATTAACCATCTATGAAATTCAAGAATATGTCGATAAAGGTTACTTAAACTATGAAAAGATCGTCAAATTATATTTAGAGCGAATTGATGCTTATAATGAACAATATAATGCTTTAATTACAATCAATGAAAATGCTTTAGAAGAAGCTAGAAAGTTAGATTTAGAATATCAGACAAATGGAAGAAGAAGCTTAATTCATGGGTTGCCAGTAATTGTTAAAGACAACATCGACGTTAAAGGAATGCCAACTACTAATGGCGCTAGTGGTCTATTAGATTCTTACCCATATGAAAATGCTCAAGCAGTACAAAAGTTAATCGATAACGGCGCGATTGTTATTGCTAAGGCAAATATGGATGAATTTGCTTTTAATGCTATTTATACACATAGCAGTTTTGGCGACACTTATAATGCTTACAATACTTTATATTCATCTTATGGTTCATCTGGTGGTAGTGCTGTCAGTGTGGCCAGTAATTTAGCTGTTTTCGCTTTAGGCACTGATACTGGAAGTTCCGTTAGAGTTCCTAGTAGCGCTAATGGAGTAGTTGGAATAAGGCCAACTTTTGACTTAATCAATACCGATGGAGTGATCAAATTTGAAGAAACTAGAGATACTTTAGGAGTTATTACTAAATATGTTAGTGATAGTGCGATCGTTTTAGATCTAATCGACGAAAGCGATGTTAAATATGAGGATTATTTAAATAAATCTTTAGAAGGAATTACGATTGCCGTCATTAAAAATTTTATGAATCCTAATACCAACAGTACAAGTATTGCTTATGGCAAAACCGATCAATTCATCTATGACATGATGAATGATGCTATAAAAGATTTAGAAAACTTAGGCGCAAAAATAATTTATTTAGATAGTTTTTATTTAAATTATCAATTTGATGCCACTACTATGTGTTACAATTTCAATCAATATATTCAAAATACTTCCAGTAAAATTAAAAGTTTAGATGATTTAATTAAAAATGGTGGTTATACTGCATATATCGAAGGATATAACAATTATTATTGCAACCATGACTATAAATTAACTTCTAATTATAAAAGTTATATAAACAATCGAAATAATAATATCAAAACTGCTAATAATATATTTGAGAAAAATGCAATCGACGCAATTATTTACCCTACTCTTAAAACTTTACTTTATACTAACGAAGAAGCCAAATATGAAACTATTCATACACCTAGTTCAGATACTGCTCCTTTAATTGGTTTTCCAGCTATGAGTGTTTTAATGGGCTATCATAATAATCTACCTTATGGTATGGAAATAATGGCTCAAGCTAACAACGAAAAGATTATCTATCAAATTGCTAGTGCCTATGAAAATTTAAATAATTACTATCAAACGCCTAGTATCGCCCCTAGTTTATATAAAGTGCCTGAAGAAATTAATCGTTTAATCGATTACTATGAACAATATAAAGATGACCCTAAGTATAAAACTATCAACAATGAAGTTATCGATTATTTTATTAATTTCGATGGGAATGTTACTAATATCGACAATTTAATTTATCAATATGAACAACCAATAATAACGACGAAACAAACATTTGATAAAGAAAATTATTTTATTCTTTTAACGATGATTATTACTGTTACTATGATTAAGAAGGTGAAACAATGAAATTAAACGAACTTATTAACTGCTCCTATGATGTTGAAATAACTGGCATTAAAACTAATTCAGTCAATGTCAAAAAAGGTGATTTATTTATATGTATCGATAGTAAAACGATGGATCGTCATCTATTTATCGATGATGCGATTAAAAAAGGAGCCAGTGCTATTATTGTAAAAAACAAAATAAATCCTAAACCTGTTCCTGTTATTAGAGTGGATGATCCTAACCAAATTTTCAATCAAATTATCCATAAATTTTATCATTATCCGACTGATAAATTGACGATGATCGGCGTGACTGGAACCGATGGAAAAACAACTGTTGCAACTATTATTTATCAACTAATCGATAATAGTGCTTACATTGGTACTAATGGTATTTTCTATAACACATATCAAGAAAAGACTAGCAATACTACTCCTAGTTTAGATAAAACCGTTCCTCTTTTTGCTGATATGGTTAAAAACAACATTCAAGCTGTCAGTATGGAAGTATCTAGTGAAGCTTTATACTATGATCGTGTCGCTGGAATTAAATTTGATTGTAGTATTTTAACTAACATAACTAAAGAGCACTTAAACACTCACAAAACATTAGAAAATTATATTGCATGCAAATGTAAACTTTTCGATAATACCAACGGTCCTTGCATTTTAAATAAAGATGATGAACACTTCCATGAAGTTTTAAAGCATTGTTCTAAAGTATATACTTATGGCAAAGATAGTGACAATGATTTATATTTTAAAGATGTTATTTTAAAAAAAGATCAAACTCAATTTAAAATCGTCTATCAGAATAAAGAATATGAAATTATCAGTCCTTTAGTGGCAATGTTTAACGTTTATAATTTGTGTGCTGCGATTTTAGCTTTAGTTTCTTTAGGTTATGATATTAATAAATTAATTTCAAGAATTAAAGATATTAAAATAAGTGGTCGTTTAGAAAATGTCGATTTAGGACAAGATTTTAAAATAGTGATCGATTATGCGCATACTCCAAATGGCATTAATAATCTATTACAGTTTATGAACAGTTTAAAACACAACAGGTTGATCGTCGTTTTCTCTGAACCTGGTGAAAGAGATAAAAGCAAAAGAGCTAGTAAAGGTTATGCTGTTATTTCTAACTGTGATTATGCAATAGTAACCAGTCAAGATCCAAGAGGTGAAGACCCTTTAGATATAGCTCATGATTTAATTAGTGAAGTTAAAAACTATAAGAATTATGAAATAATCTTAGATCGAAGCGAAGCCATAAAAAAAGCCATAAATATGGCCAAGAAAAATGATATTATTTTAATTATTGGTAAAGGAAGCGATAATTATCAAATATTAAAAGATAAAATCATCGAATTTTCCGATCTTGAAGAAACTAAAAAACATTTAAAAAATTTATTACATAAAACATAAAATTTTCCTAAATTAAACCACACCTTATTGGTGTGGCTTTTTCTTGCAATAAAATGATTTAATAACGACAATTTTCAAAACTAGTCGAATCATTATAACTTCTAAATTGATCAGCAACACATGTCCCAGATTGATTCTTCGCTCCTGTAATATCGATAAGATATGTTAAATAATCACTGATACATGTTCGACCATTTTGACATTTATAATCATAACTTTTCCCATTTAATGTCCCTGTATATGAGGCATAACTATTCTCTTTGTTATATCTTCTTATCTCTGTTATAACTGATGGCGTTAATATGAATGTATACATTGGTTCTTGTTGGTATAATTCATAATCATCTACTCCTCGATTATTGTTGATATATTTTATAACTACATCATTATCATAACTACAATCTCCATTACTTCCACACCAATTTGATCCTGTTTCTCGATTGCTAGCATCGATATCTGGAAATGGGGTGATTAAATCGATTGGACGATATATAACGTTTATTCCTCCTTTATCTTTATTTTCATCTGGATCTGGTATTAAACCATCATAGACACTATATTCACATTCCCATTTTCCATATGTCGCATTATTCACTGTTGATAAAATTGTATCAACACTGCTTCTTGTTCCATTTACATGACCTAAGTTTGAATAGTTTATATCAAATTGGCCTTGGTTATGCATTGTTCCATATATTCCGGCTTTTGTCGAATATGATACTGGAAAATTAGAAAATCCTATATTGATATAATTGTTCGTAAAGTCAAGATCAGTATAATTACTTATTTCATAGGCATGAACAGATAAGTTGTTCTTTTTTAATACATATTGGTAAACTCCTTCGTTTAAACTAAATGTGGTCTTTGCTGTTCTAGTTGCAGTAGCATATCCATTACTACAATCGTATAACTCAACTTCTTCTGTCCCTACTTTTACTGTTTTCTTTACACATCCTATTAGCTCATTTGTTATTTCACCATATGTCGTATTTGCTTTTAACTCCCCTTGGTATGTATATGTATTATCGCTATATATAATCGTTGCTTTTGGATCAACTTTATATAAATCATCTTCTTCAAATGTTGACTGATATTCTACTGTATTGTCTATATTTAATATATATTTTTTAAATAGTTCATAATCTTCTTCATTAAGTTCTCCGTCTTTATTTACGTCACCTAATTGTTTTTGTTCTTCTGTTGGTGTAGCTAAGCCTAGAACAAAACGTCCAAGCAATAGATAATCACTAGCTGTTACTCTACCATCACCATTTAGATCATTATATTCATAATTATTTTCTATTAAGCTTTCATCTATGTTAAAGTAACAACTTTTCATCTTGTTTACGATATTTTTTGCCGCTGTTACATTCCCACTGTTATTGGCCTCTTTTAAATCTGCTTCAAATTGCTCCCAATCAATCGATTTTGTTCTACATGTTCTACTACCATTAACGTAACCATTTCCTATTGTAAACCATCTTCCTGCTTCTACTGTAATATTTCGACTTGGTAATGTTGCTGTTACATCTTCAATACAATATATTTCACAATATTCATTACTTAAGTTACTGTCATAATATGTTAAACTTGAGTTTTTATCTGATACTTTATGAACATTTATATCATATTCACCATCGTCATTGAACACACAACTATTCCAGTATTCATCATCTATTAATCCTTCGCTTGAATCTCGATATGAAATCGTTCCATCATCTAGACATGTTCCTATATTATTTGATGGTGTACAGTCCTTAGGTGCAACTTCCACACAGCCACAATTATTTGCATACCAATTACCTGTTATATTAGTACCATGACTTTTGTTGAATGCCGAAAAATCAAAGTTACGAACTGTTTCACAGTTTAAACTAGAATTTATCTTATCACCATAAAATGTATCAATCATATCACAAGATACATCATCAGTGGTCGGTTTAATACATTCATCTATGTAAGAATTCTTTTTGCTTCCTGTTTCATTTATTGTCCATGAAAAACCATTAATCTGGGAATATCTAAGATTATATGCATCTAACATTGTTTGAAATTGATCTTTATATTTACTTAATATAACTTCATCTGAGGCATTCTTAATTTGGTTAATGGTTGGATATCCACTTAGATTACTATATTTGCTAATAGTTTCATCATGCCATTGCTCATAATGGGCACACCAATTTTTTTCCTTAACACCACAATTTAATTCTTCAAATTTATCTATATCCCATTCTTCAAAAATTTCTGCATCTAAATTCAAAGCATTAATCGTGGAAGTTACTGATTCATTATAATTGTTACTAGGAATACCATCTTTAAAGTTACCAAAATACATTTCAGATAATTTTGGTGCTACATACCAATTTTGATCTCCAAAAATATTACCTATGGTGGTAATCTCCTGGCTATTGGCTTTTGTATAAGTTGTTGAATAATAATTATCAAAAGAATCGTATATCCCATAACACGTACATTGCTGGACAAACCAATAAATACTTACTTGTTGAGTTTTATTATTATCATCTATGTAAGATATGTAACCTGCTTTATAATTAGAATTAATAGGTTTTTTAGAATTATTACCATATTCATTATATACTTTTTCATATATTGCCTCTACTCCACCATTAGTATATAAATTATTTAAGTAATTATCAGATAAATTCCAACCTATCTTACTTTTAATAATGTCACAATCATTAACTGTCTTAATATAACTACTCAACCAGATAATACCCATCCCAACATCAGATGATGAATCTCTAACTTTGTCACCAAGACCGTCAGGACTGTTACCATAACAAGTTTGGGAATTAGTGCCAGAAACGGAAATGTTAATATTACCATTAAAATATGTTTGTGTATTAAACTTAGACTTCAACGATGAAGATGATGGTATGCTATTAACAAGAGTTTGTCCATTTAAATATGAGGCACATGGTAAAGTATAATTAAGAAGAGCATTAACACCACTATAACTTCCCTTTACATTATAAGATTGAGCTGCCAATTCATAAGCTGTTCCAAGATAAAGACCAGATGTTTTTCCATCGTATATTTCTATAAGTGTAACTGGTTCAAATACTAAAAATAAGTCAAATAAATCCCCATCAGTTTTATATTCATCGTCATCAATATCTTTATTTGTACCAGTCACTTGTTTAAATAAATTGTTAAAAGCATTATAAATTCTTTCTTGATTTTTTTTATCATTTAAATCTTCTCCAATGAAAAAGTCAAACATATTAGAATAATTATATTCTTTTACTTTAGTATCTATATTTTGTGCAGCGGTACCAAATTCTGAAAATATATTGATGAAATTTGACAATGGTGAAATATAATTATACAACGCACTATTGCTATAAATGCCTTTCCATTCAATATTTTCTCCATCTTTAGAATAAGAAACTTTACTGAGCTTATTAGAAACGACATATAATGTAGCGTTTCTGTTTCTCATAGCAGAACCAAATGTTAATCTATTATATATTCCAAAATTATTTTTATCTAATCCATCTTTACCATATGTATAATAAGTGTTATCCCTAATATAATCTTTACTACCTAAATTTGTTCCATCAGATCTTATGAACGATACGCGTAAGCCATCAATGGTATATTTTTTTTCAGTATCGTTAGTTATATCAGTAATCATGGGCCAACTGTTGTCGGCACTTCCACTTTCAATGTCACCACTACCACTGGGGTTTTTATTAGATCCCCCTCCATATTCTCCTCCAATGCCACTTATATTAGTATCTTCTGCTCTAACATTTAGCATAGTTAACAATCCGACAAAACCAATTAAAAATATCAATAAAAATATGACACTATTACATTTCTTCATATCTAACCACCTTTATCATATACATTAATTATATCTTATATTTTATTAAAAGTAAATTTAAAACAATTAAAAAAAACAGTTATTTTAAATAATAAACTATTTTTTTATAAATATTTATCAAAGTAAAACTATTTAATATTAAACCAATTCTTATTCGTTAAAAATATCCGGCAAATCATTTTCTAATAAAATATAAGTTTCATCATTTAAAAAGTAGTTTTGAGCAATACTAATTGCCTCCTTAACATCATTTAAAACAATTAAATTATCTTTATTAAAATTAGCATCTAATAATCCTTTTTGAATCGGCTTAGTCTGTTCTATACCAACTAAAATAGCTAAATCTACACTACTAGCAATAAACTGGCCAAAGTTATAATTAACTTCATATTGTTTATCACCCATTTCGATCATACCAGGAGTAATGATAATTTTCTTTCCAGGCATCAACTTTAAAACATCTAAAGCCATTTTAGAACCAACCGGATTAGAATTATAAGCATCGTCAATATAAGTAATACGACCATACTTTTTAATCTGTAAACGGTGTTCGATCGGTTTGATTTGTAAAACTCCCCTTTGTAATTCAATAATAGATAAGCCCAACTCCTTACCTACTGCAATACCAGCTAAAATATTATAAACATTAGCTTCACCTAATAGTTTAGTTTTAAAATCATAAGTTTCTTTATCATTTTTAAAATGAACTTTAAAATTCATACCATTGCTAGAATACTTAATATCACTAGCATATACATCAGCATTAGAATTTAAGCCATACCAAACAACTTTAACCTTATTTTTTAAATGATAATTTACCTGTAATTCATCGTCGATATTCAAAAAAGCAACCCCGTTTTCTGGCAACGATTCAATTAATTCAAACTTAGCTTTTGTAGTATTTTCAAGTGAACCAAAAGTATCTAAATGCGCTGTTCCGATCTTAGTTAAAATACCATATTTAGGCTTTACTATACTAGCTCGACTTTTAATATCTCCCCTTCTAAAAGCTCCTAATTCAGCAACAAAATAATCGTTATATTTATCGATATACTCGTTGATCGTTCTAATAAGACCATAATTAGTATTAAAATTTTGAGGAGTTGGAAAAGCAATATATTTAACATTTAAAATATCACTGACAATATTTTTAGTACTAGTTTTACCATAACTACCAGTTACAGCAATAACTTTCATGTGATTCAAAGTTTTAAGTTTTTTATTAGCTTTACTTTTATAGTATAAATAAACTAATTTTTCAACTGGTTTATTAATGATATTAGCTAGATAAACAATATAATAATTAAAATAAATCAAACTGCCAATAATAAAATAATAAATGTAAATAAACTGCTGATTAAAAGTTAAGCAAATAGTTAAAATAGGAATTAAATATAGAATAAATATTGTAATACACATTCTTTTTATTCGACTAGTAAAAGCTAAAGGTTTTTTCACTTGCTCATGTTTATATCTTCTAAGCAATAGATAAGTTAGTAACAAATAATAAACAATCACGATAACACTTAATATTTGATTAGCGATAAAATAACCTAAAATAGCAATAAATAAATAAAGATAATCAAACCAAACAAAAACAAATTTACTGTTATTGTTGATCCATTTTAAATAACGATTACCATCGTTATACCAATTCTGTTGTAACATATGAAAAGCTTTCTTTAAATCGAAAACAGTATAAATAAGCATACATAATAAAGCAATAATAAATAAAATCATGTTTCCCCTCCTAAATCTGTCGCCCTTGATTTAAAACAAAACTGCCATCTACTAATTCATAATTAAAGTTTAGTTCATTTAAAATATCTGTTATAACATCGCCAACTGTGACAACTTCCTTATTAAACTTTCGTTGATATAATTGTTGCATCCATATTTGAATTTCCTCATTTATTTTTTCTAAATAAGCTTCACAAGTAGCAAATAATTGGTTTTGATGAACTTTTTGATCAAAATTGTTTAATCTTTCATAATTCAAAACTTCATTTCGATAACAACTAAGTATTTCAGTTATATTCTTAATATTAGGAAAAAAACCTAACAATCTTATTTTGTTTAAATATTCGTTTACTAAATCAGTTATAACATCGATATTTAAAGAGCCATTAATATATTTTAAACTACTAATACTAGTATTTAAAATTTCTGGATTTATATTTATTTTTTTAATATTAAAAACCGGAACTTCATAAAATGCAAAAGCTTCATCGTCATATTCACCACTGTTATAAGGTAAACCAAAATCAAAAGCTCGCGATTTATTCTTGTCACCCAAAGACAACTTGGGGACAACCAATTCTAAAGAAATACAATTATCGATAAAAGCCTGTGTAGCTTTGCCTTTTTTATTAGTAACACTAATCCATAACTCACTATTGTTACCATAAAAATTGCGCTTGTTAAAAATACCTTTTTGTAATTTAGCATAATTAGAAAGTAAACCATGTTTTAAAATACTTTCTAAATTAAAAAAGTTAAAGCCGATTCCATGAAAGCAAACGATAGAAGAAGAACTATCGTTGAAATCTTTGAATTTTTCGTAATTAATTTCACTTATTTTATTTCGATAAAGTTCGTTTACTCTATTGGCAAATTCGACAAGATGTTTAGAAAAATCAAACCGTAAATATTTTTCGTTTAAAACAGCTAAACTTGTTTTCCTAAATCTAGTTCGATCCAAAGCATCGGCATCCTTTAAAATCTTATATAATAAATGGTAGCGCGGTAAATTATCATCAGAAATATCATAGTTTATAGCTGTTCTTTCGATAAATTTATCATCCGTTGCATGACCATCACAAATAGCTTTTAATATATTTAAATTCTGTTGATCATCATAGATCGGATTATCGACCACTTCATCAATTTTACGAGCTGAATTAAGTCCATGAAAAGATTCCTCAACATCGCTAATGCGACCTATATCATGGTAAAGTGATGCATCATATAGTATTTGGCGATCAACATCTGACATTTCAAAATCAGTACTGATAATATATGCAAACATTAAAACCTTTTCTGAATGATGCAGACCATGAATTAATGATTTATAAAGATATTTTTCTTTGATATTTTTTATTAATTCTTTTAATTCTTCTCTTTGACTATTATCTAAATAACTATCAGTTAATCCTTGATCAATTAAATTACATAATATTTTTTTCATATATTTTTGCCTCGTTTACTTCTTTATCTAAAATGTTTTCCTTAAAAGAAAGAACATATATTTTAGATAATTCCTCTTTTGTCAATCCAAAATACCTGATCATATTTTGATCGTAATCACGTTCTGGATCAGCATAATACCACTTGCTGTTTACATAGTATTTAATTGCCGAATGAGGCAATTCACCTTTTTTACAAATAACAGTTTCACTTTTAATTCCATAGATGTTAAATATCAATTTTAAAAGATTAACATATCCATCACAAACAGCTTTTCTAGTTGTCAAAGCACCAAATGAAGAATTCATCAAAGCCATCCTTTTTAAAATATATTGCCGATCGTTTTCACTAAGGCTAAGGACTTTTTCGTAATTACGATTACGATAATCTAAGCCGTCATAATCGTATGACAAATACGAAATAACAAATTTATATATAGCAAAAGCTTGATCTTCTTTTGATAATTCTTCGATATTTAATTTTTTCAATAAACTTAAAATTTTCTTATACATTTCAGACATTTGATAAACATCGATGACATAAATCTCATCATGAAAATAAATGTGTTCACCAAATTTAATATTAGAATTATTGGTATTGTATTTAGCTTTTAACAATTCACTAATTTTAAGAGGAAACATTTTAGCGTACATTTTAATATCCATAATGTTAATAGAGGTGTCGACCGTATTTTCAATATATTTTATAACATCACCTATATCGCTAACCGGGCACTCACAAATTACGACTTGGTTTAATTTCTTTTTATCGCTTAAGCCTCTTATTTTAACCAAGTTAGAATTACAAAATAATTTTAAAACCGCTAAATTCTCTAAATTGCGAATATCTAAAATCTCGATATTTTGATCATAAATTATTTTTAGTGATTCTAAGTTTACTAACTTATTGATCTCACTAAAATCAGTGATATCATTTAATACTATCGGTTTTGAAAAAGAATCTAAATTTGAACTAACGATCGTTAAATTTTTTAAGTTTTTCAAATTAGAAAGACCTTCTAAGCCATCACAATTACTGATAACTAATTCATTTATAGCGTCTAGTTCATCCTCTTTAAATGTTCCATCAAAATTAAACATATTAGCCCTCTTACCTAATTTGATCAATTTTTCTAGAATAATCACAGATAAAGAATTATTAAATAACATCACTTCACCTCCTAAAACATATCGATTATCTTATCTAGTTTATCGATGACAGGAAATCCTTTGTCTTTATTTAAATCACGAGAAAATTGAACACCAATTCCGCCCTCACTTTCCCATTCCTTTAAATTACCTGAATAATCATCGATTAATATTGCCTCTTTACTTAAACAAATTTTAGTTTTAGATATCTCTCTTGGTACAGGAATAATCGTAATATCTTTGAAATATTTTCTAATGTGGTTTATTTTCGCAACAGCTTCATCTAATGAATTAACATGCGTCAATATTGCTACATTAAATTTCTTACAAGCAAATATTTTTTTTAAACAATTATAACTATCGTTAATAATTGGCGTTAATGTCAATAATTGTTTCCAATTTAAATTAGCATAAAATTCTTTCATTTTATCCGGATCTTTTCGATCGACTTCTAATCTGTCTAACATATCGTAAGTAACACCGATGGTATCCATTATCACACCATCAAAATCAATGTATAAATTTTTCATACCATTCACCACTTACATTATATCATATCTTAAAAAAATTTGTATATTTCTTAATAATAAATAAGCCGATTAACCCAATTAAAAACACACTATAATTGAGAATAAAATTGTTTTTAACTAACAATGTTACAAATAAAGTTGTCGTAATATTGCTAGCCATATGAACTATTATCGGCGCCTTGATAGTTTGGTATTTTTCATAGACAAAAATTAAAATAAAGCCAAAGACTAAAGCATAAATAATTTGAAAGATATTAAAATGTGTCAAAGCAAAAAATAAAGTCGTAATTAAAATAGCTGACATAGTTGTCACTTTAGTTTTTAATTCGTTATAAATAATTCCTCGAAACATCAATTCTTCGATAACCGGACCAATCAATCCGGTAGATATTAAAACATATAATATATTACCATTATTGTCAAATAAAGATGTTTTAAAAGTATAACTATTGATATAATAAGCGAAGACATTATAGACTAAGCTTAATAAAATAGCAATAAGCAATAAAAGAAAGATATTCATTTTGTTGTTTTTATGTTCACAGTGATTTTTTTTATAATCGATAGATAAAAGAGGAATAAATATTAACCCTAAAATAACTACTATTAACAACTGCTTATCTAATAGAAAATCGTTGAATTGTGCGATAGGATTTCCTCCTTGAATATAAAAATAAGCAATTCCCATTATTAATAAAAATTGAATGACAAAATAAATTACTGGCCATTTTATTACTTTCCACATAGCATTTCACCTATTTTTATTATATAACAAATCATATAATAAAACAATAAAAAGAACATTTTAAAACTGTACAAAACATGTACAGTTTATTAACAAATTCATTTATAAGTTACAACTTCATCGATACTTAATCTTGGCCTAGCTACTGGAAATTCATCTTTTACACCAATAGCGATAGCAGATACTAATTCTAAATTGCAGTCGACTAAATCATTGACATAGTCTTCAATTTGCTTAATATAACCGATCCAAAGCGTTCCTAAACCTTTATTTTCTGCTTCTAACAGCATATTTTCAATAGCTGCTCCGATAGATAAATGATTAAAATATTCGTTTCCTTTGTTATAAACCAAAATTAAATATGGTACTTTAGCGATAACCTCTGCCGTTTTATTGGGTCCTAACTCGATCGTCATCTTTAGACTGATCTTATTTTTAATCTCATCTTTAACTACTACCAAACGCCAAGGTTGATTATTCTTAGCCGATGGTGCTTTAATACCAGCATTTAATATATCGATCAAATCAGCATTACTAACATGATCACTTTTATAATTTCTAATACTTCTTCTATTTTCAATTTCCTTTAACATATTTCGCTCCTTTATTTTTTAAAACAAATTTATAGGTTGTCACTAATATAATCGAAAGTGGTACGGCAATAACTATGCCAATAAACCCAAACAATATTCCACCACTAAAAGCGGCTGTCATCGCAATTAGAGGATGAATTTGATTGCTTTTACCATAGACTAAGGGATTTATAATATAAGAATCGATAAATGAACCGATCAAAGTAGCGACTAAAACTGTCAATCCTAATCCTTGGCTGATCGTAAAACCAGTTATAATACCGATAACCTGAATTAATATACCACCAAAATAAGGAATAAAATTAGACAAACCTGACAAAAATCCCAAAAGTAAAGCATTAGGATGACCTATTATATAATATAAAAGTGTATATTCAAAAAAACTGATACAAACAAGAATAAGAAATCCTTTAATATAATTTTTTATTTCATGATCTAAAGTTGCCACATATTCATATATCTTCTTAGATTTGCTAGCTAAATATTTTTTTATTGCTGATCTAATTTTATCCATATCTAATAAAATATAAACACTAGACGCTAAAGCTATTAAAACATTAGTCATTACACTGATCGATGCATTGATTGTCTTAACAGCACCATTGGATACAAATTTACCAACATTAGTAATTATTTGGTTAAAAGTATTGATAATAGTATCGCCAAAAGAACCAAAATCGATATTGAAATTAAATGATATATCTTTGATAAAAATAATTAATGAATCAATTAAACTAAGAATTTGATTTGACAATAAAGGGATCAGTAAAATTGCGATCACAACTACTATTCCAATAATGGTTATCAGCATAAAAGCAATTCCTAACCCCTTAGGTATTTTATATTTAGTTAGAAATTCAAGGATGGGATATAAAGCATAAGCAATTACAAATCCCGCAAATAAAGGTAATATAATTTTTAATATTTTACTTAATATTCCCAACCATAAAACATGTGATTGATAAACAAAAAAACAAATTATAGCAATTAAAGCAATATTAATTAACTTAAAATCTAACTTGTTTTTAATCATTATTACCTGCTTTCTAAGATAATCGTGACTGGTCCATCATTACTTATTTCAACTAACATATCAGCTTGAAATATTCCCATTTCAATAGCTATGTTGTATTTTTTTAGTTCAGCATTGAATAAATCATACATCTTTTTAGCTTCATCTTTTCGCATCGCTTTAGCATAACTAGGACGATTGCCTTTGCTAGTATCAGCGCATAAAGTAAATTGTGAAACTGATAGGACCTTTCCTTTGACATCCAATAGTGATTTATTCATAATATGATTTTCATCATCAAAAATACGTAAATTAACTAATTTCTTAGCTAAATAATTTATATCTTTTAAAGTATCGTTAGCACTAAAGCCGACAAAAACCACTAAGCCAGCATTTATTTCGCCGACAGTTTTAGAAGATACTGTCACTTTAGAATGTTTACTTCTTTGAACTAAGAGAATCATTTGATTAACCTCTCTACTGTTAAAATATGAGGTATCATATTTAAATCATTCATATACTTAATTAATTTAGCTTTATTTTCAACTAAAACTGTTACTTGATAAGCATAATTATCGCCACTTGCTAATGATTTGATACTTTCAATCGTAATATCACTATTAGAAGTTTTAGCTACTATTTCCATCAAAATGTTTTTATCATCTAAAGATTTGATCAATAAACTAGCAGGATATTTTCTAATCGTATTATTCCATTTAACTTCGATCAAACGTTCTTCTAATTCGCTAACATTTGGACAGGCCATACGATGAACTGTAATACCGTGTCCTTTAGTTATATAACCGACGATGCGATCGCCATTAATCGGCTGACAACACGAAGCCAAATTGACTTTAATATCATCGATCCCTTTGACAATAATGTCGTTTTTTAAATGAGGTAGCTTTACTTCTTTATCTTTAGTTTTATTTAAAATCATTTCTTCTTTAGTAATATTTTCATCAGTTATAACATTGATAACTTGTGTTGGCGTAAATTTACCGTTTCCTAAATTAACATAAACCTCATTTAAATCTTGACACTTCAACTGCGTAATTATCTCATTGACATTTTCAGGACTTAGAAAAGTACTAACTGTAATTTTACGTTTCTTTAATTCTTTATTTAATAATTCTTCACCTTTGTTACAATAATCATCTTTAATCGTTTTATTGAAATAAGATTTTATCTTATTCTTAGCTTGAGTAGTCTTAGCAATATTGATCCACTCTTGACTAGGTGTCGAGTTTTTACTAGTATTTATTTTAACAATATCATTATCTTGTAATTGATAATTTAAAGGAACAATATTATTGTTGACAATCGCTCCAATCATCGTATCGCCAACTTTCGAATGAACGCGATAAGCAAAATCGATCGGTGTCGAACCACTTGGCAATTCAATGACATCACCCATAGGAGTAAATACATAGATCGTATCTTTTAAAACATCTTCTTTAACTGAATTGACAAAATGCTCGTCGCTTTCCTCGTTTTTTAATTCCATGATAACTCTAAAAAACTGAAGTTTTTGCTCCATTTCACTTTGCATATTAGATTTACCTTCTTTATATGACCAATGTGAAGCGATACCATTTTCAGCCACTTTATCCATCTCATAAGTTCTAATTTGAATTTCAAATAATTGACCATCGATGCCGAAAACAGTCGTATGTAAAGATTGATACATATTAGTTTTAGGCATCGCAATATAATCTTTAAATCGTTTAGGTATCGGTCTAAATTTAGAGTGAATCAAACCTAAAGCTTGATAACATTCTGCTTCGGTATCGACAAAGACACGTAAAGCAAGTAAATCATATATTTCGTTAAAAGTTTTTCCTTTGCTTAATTTATTGTAGATACTATAAATACTTTTACTTCGACCTTTAATCTGATGTTTAATATTATGTTCATTTAAAGTTTTAGAAACACTTTCCATCATTTCAGAAATATAATTATCTCTTTCAACTTTAGTTTTATTTAATTTTTCGACAATTTCATAATATACATCTGGCTTTAAGTACCTTAAAGATAGATCCTCTAATTCACTTTTAATACTATTGATACCTAATCGGTGGGCGATTGGCGTAAAGATATCTAAAGTTTCACGAGCGTTTTCTTTTTGTTTTTCTAAAGATAAAGCCCATAAAGTACGCATATTATGCAAACGATCAGCTAATTTTAAAATAATTACTCGAACATCTTCAGTTAAACCAATTAAAATTTTCCGTTGATTAGCGACCATTGCATCATTGTCACCAGTAAAACTTAATTTATTTATTTTAGTTATACTTTCAACTAATTTAGCTACTTCTAAACCAAATAATTCTTCTAATTGTTCTTTTGTAACATTGCAATCTTCGATCGTATCGTGCAGTAAAGCTGCTGAAATCGTCTTACTATCAGCATGAATTTCACTAAGAATATATGCGACATTTAAAGGATGAACAACGTAGTCTTCACCACTGATTCGTTTTTGACCATCGTGTTTTTCTTTCGCAAAAAGATAGGCTTTTTTTATTTCATCTAGTTCTTGATCATTTTTGATATAGGTTTTTAATTTTTTAGCTAATTGTTCAAAATCTTTAATTCCATGTGTCATTTTATCACTCTTCTTTAAAATAAATTTCTCTATTTTTTAAATTCATTTTGTTTCTTACATAACTATCGATAACGATATCATCGACATTTAAAACATCATCGACCATCTCATACAAGGATAAGTCTCTTGCTTTTTTCCATTTTATTTCTTTTAAGTAATTCCAAATATCTTCGATTTGAATATAGTTAAAACCATTTCTTCGCATTTGAATTCTTTTGGCATTTAAAGCTGGTTTCAATCTATTATATAATTCTTCTAAACTAGTAAATTCATAATTCATAACTATCACCTATTTCTATTTTATAAAACATATACATATATTATATAAGAAAAATCAATATTTTTAAAGGTGGTTTATGAAAAAAAATAAATTTATTGTTTCAACAATAATCTTAATAATTGGCGGTTTTATTACAAAAGTTTTAAGTATGGTTATCAAAATTGTGATGACTAGGTTAGTCGGTACTGAAGGAATTGGCTTATACATGTTAGTTAATCCGACTTTTATGCTGTTTATCGCTATTTGTACTTTAGGTATGCCAACAGCTATTTCTAAATTGGTATCTGAAGATAGAAGAAACAATAAGAAATTAATTTTTTCAGCTACTTTTATTGCGATTGCAGTTAATATATTGATTATGTTAGTGGTACTACTATCGGCTAGATTTATTGCTAATAGTTTATTACACGAACCACGATCTTATTACTCTTTACTAGCAATCGGTTTAGTTCTTCCCTTTATATCGATATCGGGTATTTTACGAGGCTATTTTTTCGGCAAACAAAGAATGTTTCCCCATGTTTTATCTAATGTCTTAGAGGATGTTACAAGATTAATCAGCATAGTTTTATTTACTCCGATGTTTCTTTTGAAAGGTTTAGAGTTTGCGGTTGCGTTTCTCATTTTATCTAATATCATAAGTGAGTTAACCTCGATCATTATTTTACTCTTTTTCCTTCCTAAAAAATTTAAATTATCAAAAAAAGACTTTACGCCTAATATGAGTGACGTTAAAGATATTTTAGGGATAAGTTTGCCAACTACCGGCAGTAGATTAATTGGAACGATCGGTATGTTTTTTGAACCGATTATTTTAACTTATTTTTTAATAAAACTAGGTTATTCAAATCAATATATTTTAAATGAATATGGAATATTAAACGGTTACGTTATGCCTCTTATATTACTACCATCTTTTTTTACAGGAGCTATTTCACAAGCTTTATTGCCAATCGTAAGTAAGGGGTATGCCAGTAAGAATTTTAAATATACCAAAAATAAAATTAAGCAAGCAATTTTTTTCTCATTGTTAATTGGAATACCAGCTACAATTATCTTTGTTTTAATTCCTCAAATTCCACTAAAATTGATCTTTGCCACGGATCAGGGGATCAAATATACAAAAATCCTTGCTCCAATTTGTTTACTACACTATATTCAAGCCCCTCTTACCTCCTCGCTTCAAGCGATCGGCAAATCAAAAGAAGCGATGAAAGATACATTAGTAGGAATGCTTTTACGCACAGGAATTTTAATAATTTGTTGCTATCTTAATTTAGGAATTTACAGTTTGATTATCGCAAGTAGTATCAATATTATTTATGTTACTGTTCATCATATCATAAAAGTTAAAAAATATTTATATACTGGCATATAATTATATGAGGTGATATTTATCAATATAATTGATAAGAATTTCAATGCATTAACAAAAAAAATAGAACATATGGATACAGACGATATCTTTAGCAATATTAAAGCTAAATTCAAAAGTATTCATCCTGATATGCAAAGGTCATTTGAAAATTTTTTTAAGCAATTTAACTATTGGGGAACTTTAGATATCGACAATGATGATTATAGTCAATTATACGAAAAAGCTAAATCTTTACACGATCATATCGACGATTATAAATGGTTATATAATAATCTAAAAGATTATACATCTAAAAAAATTTTATATGCTATTTTAAATAATTGGTACCAATATGATTTTGAAACTTTGCGGGAATGTATGAGCATAACTTTTAAACATTATTTTGATCTTGATATTATTCCAAATTGTAACAACGAGGTGTTTGTCGATTTAGGGGCATATACTGGCGATACAACTTTAGACTATATTAATATTTATAACAATTATCAAAAAATATACTGTTATGAGATCACTAAAGAAACAATGGCATCACTCAAAGACAATTTGAGTAATTATGATAATATAGTTTATAAAAACAAGGCCGTTTGTGACGTTAATGGTACGATGTTCTTGAAAAAAAGTAGCGTGGATAGCTCTGGTAATCAAATCGTGCAATCTGGTGATATCGAGGTTGAAACTGTCTGTTTAGATAATGATATTGAAGGAAAAATCGATATGATTAAAATGGACATTGAAGGTTCAGAATATGGAGCGCTATTAGGCGCTAAAAATCACATTATAAACGATAAACCTAAATTGCTTATTTCGGTTTATCACAACAATATGGATCTATGGCGAATTCCAAAATTGATTTTTGAATACAATCAAGACTATAATTTTTATTTAAGATATTATGGTAGTAATACTTATCCAACAGAAATAGTATTAATAGCTATACCATATTAATAAATTTTGATGATATTAAAAATATTGGAGCAGTAATAAATTAGATAAAAAATAAAATGTAACATATTTCAAATTAAAATAATAATTGTTAAAAAAACTGTTAGTAAATTTATTATATAAATAACTAGCAGTTTTGTTATATCCTAACTTTTTTTAATGTTCTTATAAATTGTTGTTGTAAAAAAGGTTTTGCAAATTGTTCCTCTAACGTTAGAACACTGTTTTTGTATCTACTGTATGCTTTATCATAGTTTCCTTGCTCAATTTGTTCAACACAATAATCAACTATGTTATCATAAATATAGTCGTAAATAATATCTGACTTTTCTTTTTTATCAACTGTTTCAACAATTATTGGAGCAACTTCATAATAATGTTCTATATCTTCTTTTGAAACAAAGTTATCTCTAAACCATCTTAGTACCCTTAATTCATAACAATTATCATCAAATTTTTCTTGAAAATATCTCATACAAGCAGAAGTTAAATAACAGCCACCAGAACTCGATTCTTTTTCACCGTTTATTTTTGTTACAGTTTCGTATGTTTTATTATCTGTATCTACTTTAATATGAATTGTGTCATGTGGCCCAGCTTTTGGATCCTTAGAATAAATATCTATTTTTGCTCCACTTTTTCCACTATCTTTTTTATTTCCATATTCAGTTACTTTTATTATTTTATCATTTTCATTACTCATTTTTTCAACTCTCTTTCGATTTGTATTTTTCTTAATTCTATTAGTTCATATATCCAAATAACAATTTCATCTGATAATTCATTTTCAAATCCTAAGTTATTATCAAATAAGAACTTATCTTTTAACGCATCCAATCTATTATATACATTAAGTATTTCATCAGAATTTATAAAAGATAAATTTTGAGTGCTTTGAAATTTAGCACCCCATTTTGTTACTATATCTAACAAGTCATGTATTTCTTCTTGTGAACTTCCATAAGATTTTAGATTATTCATAATCGCAAGAGATCCAATTAATCTAGCAAAAGCTATATCAATTTTCCCTCTAATATCTGAATCCTTTAAACTTTTTTCATTCATAATTAATGATTCCTTTCATTTTAATTTCTGAATTTATAAAAAAGCAGTATATTCAATCTGAGTATACCACTTTATCAATAGTCTGACAAGTATTTAATTAAATATTTGTTTTAAATATCTTAAGTATAATTCAAATATATTGGCTTTTTCAACATCATCATTGACAGTTAAATCGATCGTCTTGATGATGTTATTATTTTCCATTAAAGTGAGTTGACCAACCACATCCCCCTTGGATATTGGTGCTTTAATATTTTCTACTTCTATGTTATATGTAAATTCACCTACTCCATCATTTTTGTTATATAAATCTGTTACTTCTTCTTTTGGTACTATGCCTATATATTCCTGTTTACCTTTTTCAACTAAAACTTCTTTGACGATCGTATTTGTATCGATAATCTTATTTAAACCATACTGAGCGTAAACATAATCAAATATACTAGATACTTCTTTGTTTCTCGTATCACTGTCCGGTTCACCCATGACAACAGCAATCGTTCGCATATCATTTATATAAGCTGTTGCTGTCAAACAAAAACCTGCTTCAGAAGTATATCCTGTTTTTAATCCGTCAACACCTTTATAAAATCTAACTAATTTATTTGTATTAACTAACCAAAATGATCGATCTGTACCTTTTCTTAAATAATCTTCATATATTGAAGTAAACTCAAATACTTTTTCATGTTTTGATAACTCTTTAGCAATCATAGCCATATCATATGCTGTCGAATAATGATTAGCTTCATCTAAACCGTGACTATTTTTAAAATTTGTATCTTGTAGACCTAATTCTTTAGCCCGGTCGTTCATCATTTTAACAAACATTTCTTCAGTACCAGCAATTTTTTCAGCTAACGCTACTGCTGCGTCATTACCACTAGCGACAGATAATCCTTTAAACATATCATATACACTCATCTGTTCACCAGTTTCTAGTAAAATTTGGCTTCCTCCCATACTAGATGCATTGCTAGATACCGTTACCATATCTTCCCAATGGATAATTCCCTTTTCAATGGCTTCCATGACTAACAACATGGTCATTATTTTAGTCATACTAGCAGGATGTCTTCGTTCGTGAGAATTTCTTTCATAAATAATCTCCCCAGTTGTTGGCTCTAATACAATTACACTAGATGCATTAGGCGCTAATTCTAAAGCACAAATGTTAAATGGTAAAATAACCAATAAAACCAATATTATACCAAATATTTTTTTCATCTAAATCACCTAATAAAACTTATGATTAACAATTTGAAAAAAGACCTTAATATATATTTAATTGAAAATAGTTCATAAAAGACACCATCTTTAAATTATATATGGTGTCTATTTATTTTTTAACTATTTATTATATTTTCATTTTTCAACTGTTTCATCCTGTGTAGCAGATTCTAAAAATTCTATTATTCCATCTGTTATATTTATTCTAACTTTTATACCAATGGGTAAAACGCACATAGGGGCTGTATGCCCAAAATTATAATTATAACCAACAAATAATTGTTTTAAATTTAATTCATTTTGTATCACTTCTAAATATGCATTTTTGTATTCTTCATAATATGTCTCGTCAACTGGTTTTCCTATTATTACTCCTTTTACTTGTTTTAAAACTTCTACCATTAAAGGATTTCTTAAAATCTGTGATATAAAACTGGGTTCTGGTTTATCCTCACTAGTCTCTAGGAACAGAATTTTATTTTTCCAGTTACTTTTAGGCCAAATTTCAGAGCCAATAAACATAGGAAAAGTATCTATGCACCCTCCTATTAATATCCCTTCTATATTTTTTGAACCTTGTAATATTTCAATATTTTTGTTTTCTTGTAACATTTTTCTTTGAATATTATTGTTTTTAGGATCAGTCCAGGTTAATGATTCTGATGTCCATTCTTTAGAAGATACAATTTTATATCCTTTACTATTTTTAAAAACTGTTTCTAAAACTGAATTTTTGGTATAATCATGCATTTTACCATTTTCTGCGAATCCAGACATAACACTTGGACCATAATATGAAACAATTCCTGCTTTATATAACATAAAATGATTAATTGTAGTATCAGAATATCCCATAAATATTTTCGGATTACTTTTCAACACTTCAAAATCTATATACGGTAACAGTCTAATAGTATCGTCGCCACCTAAATTACAAAATACAGCTTTTATACTTTTATCTTTAAAAGCATCCATTAAATCTTTAGCCCTAAGTTCTGGATGTAAACGAACTTTAGAGCTTCCAATTAAAGCATTTGGCATTGTAATTACTTTAAGACCAAATTCTTCCTCAAGTCTTTTTTTACCAAGCTCATATCTATGTGAAAATACTTTATCACCTGCAATTCCACTTGATAAACTTACGATTGCAACCTTATCGCCTTTTTTTAATCTTTTTGGTTTTTCCATTTTTTCTTTCCTTTTCCCTCATTATTGTGATAACTTTTTCTACTTTACTATTTTATTTTGATTATCAGTTATATGCATAATTATATCATAAAAAATATTTAAAGAATTAATTGTAAATATAACTATTATAATCAGTTACATAATTTACTATTATATACCAAATTTTCATCACCAATAATGTATTTTGTCTTCTCTTTATCATAATTGCAAATTGCTATACTATAATTATAATTTGAATATAATATATCGTTATCATAAATACTTTTTACTGTTTCTGCATATTTACTTTCTATTTCTAATTTTCTAATAATTTTATCGATATTGACAAAATTATTAGAAAGTGCTTCTTGCAATTTCATGTTTTCATTTTGTATCTTTATATTAGCATTAACTATACAATAAGTATAAATATCATATAAATCGGTCGAATATAAAATATCTAAATCATTACAATTTTTACTAGTCTCAACATCAATCGTAAAATTTAATTGTTTTAATTCATTTTCTATATCATCAGTTTCTTTATCATTGCAATAATCACCAATATAATAGTCTACATATATATTGTTAAATATAAATTTGTTAACAATATTATAATTATAAAGCGTAATATTTTGATTAACATCATAATAATAGTCAATATTGTTACTACTGCACTTTAATAATAGGCTATTAAGATATTCATCTTTAAAACTTTCTAATTGCTTAATAGTGCTTAAACTCTTAAATTCAATTCTAAAATTTTCATTTTTAAACAAATAAGATTTTTTTGGTACCTTTATATTATAACTCTTACCATCATTTAAAAATTCATATTTTTCTTTCGGCAAAAACACCATCAATACTATTAGAATAATTATTAACAAGAAGATTATTAAAAATAAAATTTTTTTCATAAATACATCCCCACATAATATTATTAATATTTTATTTAAATCGTCTATATCTAATTTATTATATATTACGCCTTTATTTTATCATATTATTTATCAAAAAACAAATAAAGAATTGCATAAAAACTTTCGTAAAATAATTGAAATTTAAAAGGTTAAATTATACCAAATTGTACTAAAAGAGGATTAGATCTTGTAAAGTTCAACAATTTTATATTCGCCATTTTTTATGTTGTCAATTTTATGTATAAAATATAAAATTATAATTAATTTACTATTTATACTTAATAATCTTATTTTATGTGAAAAAATTGTCATTTTTTAATAATTTATAGACATTATGTTCTCATCGTAGTATAATTTAAGCTAAGAAAGATAGGTGCATATATGGACAAAAAATTTGATAGAAATACCATTAAAAGAATTATTTTTGTTTTAATATTTGTCTTAGTTGTTGTAGCTGTTATACTAATAATTAAAAATACTAACAAAATAGAAAAAGATCTAAAGAAAAAAGGTTATTCTAAAGAAGAAATAACAACGATTACTGAAAAATTAAGTGAAACTGATATTGAAAAAATATTGACATTAGAATATAACCAAAAATTAGCTAACATTATAAATGAACCATATTATATTCCCGACAACTTAGAAAGATACTTAAATTATTCTACCAAAACCGATAATATTCAAGATATCATCAGTGTCGTCAACGTTAAAGCTGATAACGATTGGTACACTAACACCGGAGAAACCAATTTAGACGATGGTATTAAAATGTTGGTCAATAAATTTCATTACTTAAACGAAAATTATGCACCTGATGATATTGTTTCAATTAGTAATTGGTATGCCTATGAAGGTCATTCAACTAAAAAAGAAGTTTACAATAGATATGTCGATATGTGGAATGCAGCCAATAAAGAAGGGTTAGTTTTAATAGTTAACTCATCTTATCGAACTCTTGAAGATCAACAAGAAGAATATGATAAATTCGGCGATGATTATGCATCAAGACCAGGATTTTCTGAACACCAAACCGGTTTAGCTTTAGATATAGTAACTTATGATATTCAAGGTAATGATTTTGAAAATACTGAAGAATTTAAATGGCTTCAAGAAAATGCTCATAATTATGGATTTATTTTAAGATATCCAAAAGATAAAGAACATATTACTGGTTATAGTTATGAATCATGGCATTACCGTTATGTAGGAAAAGATTTAGCTACAAAAGTTAAAGAAAGTGGCTTAACTTACGATGAATACTATGCTTACTACTGTGAATATAAAAAAGCTTGTTAAAAAATCGCACCTCTAGAATATAGAGATGCGGTTTTTATATAAATAAATTTCTAACAATTATTATTTTAAATTATCACTATTATGTAAAGATTGATATTTAATACATTGACTATTAATTAATTCTAAATCATTTCGATAATCTAAACCGATTGCTTTTTTTACTCTAGTAAGTGTGTTTATCGCAACCTTTCTTGCTTTATCACTACCATCAAATAATATTTTATAAACTTCTGGAATATTTTTTTCTAACTCATGTCTTCTAGCTCTAATCGGAGCTAAAGTATCTTGCAAAACATAGTTTAAAAACTTTTTAACCTTCATATCACCTAAACCACCACGTCGATAATGATCTTTTAATTCCTCTAAATTTTTATATTCGATTTCCCCAGTTTCTATATTCTTAAAGTATTGTTCAAAATGATTATCTTTACAAAATGCTTCTAAATAGATAAAAACGGTATTCCCCTCTACTTTTCCTTTATCTTCTACTTTTAAATGATTAGGGTCAGTATACATGCTCATAACTTTTCTTCTTACTTCTTCTTCTGAATCAGCTAAAAAGATACAATTACCAACAGATTTACTCATTTTAGCCTGACCATCTATGCCAGGAAGACGTTGACAAGATTTATTATGTGGTAACATAGCTTGTGGTTCGACTAAAGTTTGACCGTAAAGTCTATTAAAAGTCCTAACAATTTCTCTAGTTTGTTCTATCATTGGTAGCTGATCTTCACCAACTGGAACAATATTAGCATTAAATGCTGTAATATCGGCAGCTTGACTGATTGGATAAGTTAAAAAGCCAATCGGTATACTCTTTTCAAAACCTCTTAAAATAATCTCTTGCTTCACAGTCGGATTTCTTTGTAATCTAGCTAAAGTGACTAAATTCATATAATAAAAAGTCAAATCGCTTAATTCAGGAATCTCTGATTGTAAAAACAAAGTACATTTGGTTGGATCTATACCACAAGATAGATAATCTAAAGCTACTTCGATAACATTATCCTTGACCTTTTGAATATTACCATAATTATCAGTCGTAGCCTGTGCATCAGCAATTTCAATAAATATTTGACTATATTTTCCAGAATTCTGGAGCTCAACCCTTTGAGATAATGAACCAACCAGATGGACCAAATGTAATCTACCTGTTGGTCTATCTCCTGTTAATATCACATCCTCCATAAATTCTCTTCTTAAATCATCTTCCATAAATTTCCTCCTTAAATATATTTAATAAATAGCAATGCTTGGTTGCATTGCTATTTTATCATCATCTTTTTCAATTTGTTTATAAACTAAAATACAAATGATTATTAAAATTATAACAATAAAATTTTTGATTATCTCTTTCATTCGTTCCATCCATATACTTTAATTAAACTAAGATACGGATAAGAATATGCAGATATTGGATAGTTTTCTAAATCAACAGTATTAGAATTAACCAAAATATCGACCGTCTTACCATCGACTTTATAATCTCCAAGTACAACTAAAGCATGTCTAGTTGGTCCGGTTGTCCCCACATGAATAACATCACCAGCTTCAGCATAATAAAGATTTACATCAACTGAAGCACATAAGCCATAACCAGTATTGTCTTTAGCATATGTATAAAAATAAGGTACATAAGTCCAAGTATAGACATATCCTTTATCTATTTGATTTTCATTATAACTTCCATCATATAATTTCCATTGCAAATAATTAGTTGCACTTCCATAATGATCCATAGGAATTCCACCACTATATAATACTTGTGATGCATAATTTTGACAATTTGAACTAAATTCTATCCAATCAGGGTCACGATCGTCAACCCACTTCAATGCATGCTCTAAAGCTTTATCGCGATCATAAGAATGATCACATGTTCTTGGACTTATACCAGTTCCATTTAAAAACTTTTGATAATCTTCCCGATCTTTTTCTAATTTTTCTTTGATTAGATCTAAGTATTCTGCTTTGATCGACGCTAATTTAGTAGCTCCACCACCATTATAAACATCCGTTATCATAACAAAGAAATCTTGAACCTTATTATACTCGACTATTTTATAATCATCGCCTACTTTTTTTAATGTAAACTCATTTTTTATATTATAGACACGTGACTCAATATCTTTCATAAAATTAAAATTAAGATAATTATCTTCTAAGACTGTCAAAGTTACTGTATCGCCATCAACATCGACATCCACAAACTCTAAATCATATTTTACCTTATCTAAACGCAAATCATTAGGTTTTAATTTTCTAGTTTCGATCAAAAGAGATAAAGCTGTTTGATTAATTAACGCATCTTGGGAATCAGAATCTAAAAATAAATATGTCATATCATTTTCTTCTAGATTCTTGATCGAATTATAATAAACATTTAAAAATTCAACCACAACATCTAAAATCGCATCATCGACATTACCGCTAACCTTGTTTAAATAATTCGTTCCAACTGGATCTTTCGTTATAACAGACGGATCATCACTTGGAGTGTTAGGGTTATCAACGCTAGGATCATCAGTATTCTTATTACTAAAGAATAAAAACAAAAAAACAACTAAGCTAGCTAGAAAAATAAATATGATCAATTTGCCGATTATAATTTTTTTCTTTTTCATACACAACACCTAACAATATTATAACAAAAAAAACCTATTAGATACAATAATAGGTTAATTAATTTTTTTTAAAGACAAACACTTTACTAAATATATAATTAGCTAAAATTACAATTATTTGCGCTATTACTTTTGTTATTAAATCATTAATAGACAACAAATCTACAAAGGTATACATAATAATCATCTCGATACCTAAAGAAATAATTCTAAAGAAAAAGAAATTAATTATCTCTTTAGAAACTTGCTTTTTATCCTTACTTTTACTCTCAAAGACAAATAATTTATTAGTTATAAAAGCAAACAAAACAGCAATTATCCAAGCTAAGACATTACTAACCAAATAGTCGATGTTTAAAAGTTTAGTAAACAATGCATAAGTACCGATCGATACTAAAGTTGTCAAACCACCAAAAATTAAATAATTGATTATTTCTTTATATTTTCTATATATTTTTAACATCTTTTTCAGTCTCCTTGACAATATAGATTGGTCGATTCTTAACTTCTAAATAAGTTTTAGCTAAATATTGTCCCATAATACCTAAACAAAACAACTGAATACCACTGACAAAGAAAATAATACAAACTGTACTTGGCCAACCGGATACAGGATCACCAAAGATCAGTGTTTTACAAATAATAACGATAATCATGATAAAGGAGATAATACAAAATAATATTCCTGCTATTGATGATATCAATAAAGGAACGGTTGAAAAACCAATAATACTTTCCATCGAATAAGAAAATAGTTTAAAAAAGTTCCATTTGGTTGTCCCTGCTACTCTTTCTGTATTTTCGAAAGTTATCCATTTGGTATTAAAGCCAACCCAACTAAAAATACCTTTTGAATAACGATTATATTCTTTTAAAGATAAAATAGCATCAACCATTTGCCGAGTCATCAATCTAAAATCACGAGCACCATCGACGATCTCTGTCTTAGAGATTTTATTGATAATCTTGTAATACCATTTGGTGAATGTTTTTCTTAAAAAAGAATACCCTTTTCGTGACACACTACGCGTTGCTACGCAATCATAATCAGAATTTTTTAATGTGTCGTACATTTCGATTAATAATGAAGGAGGATCTTGTAAATCAACATCCATCATACAAACATAGTCACCACTAGCAGCTTCTAAACCAGCTAAGATGCCTGCTTCTTTGCCAAAGTTTCGCGAAAAAGAAATATATCTAACCTCTTTATCATCACGAGCTAGATTTCTTAAAATATCCAAAGTCCCATCCTTCGAACCATCATTGATGAAAATTAATTCAAATTTTATTTTTTTCATCTGAGCCATTACTTTTTTTATTTCTTTATAAAATATCGGTAAGGCTTCTTCCTCATTATAACATGGAACAACAACACTTATCTTCATTTTTTCCTCCATACAAACACCACCAAAGTTAAACAACCGATCAAAGATACGACACTCGCAACCTTATCAAGACTAGTTCCTGTAAAATCTAATTTATAAATACCTTCATCAACTTTAGCTTCGATAAAACCATTTTCATTTTCATAGAGATCTATCTTATTGTTATCTTCATCGACTAAAGTATAACCAATATAATAAAGTCGAGGCAATTCAACTGTAACTTGACCTGTTATTTCAAATTCTAAATATGGAACATCGTTAGTTATTAAATTAACTGTTCCTTCACCAGCTTTGATTAAAATATCGTGATTGCGATTATCATAATAATCTAAATTATTGACAGTATTAACAGGAGTATACTCTCTTTGAACACCCACACCATACCAATATTCTAGATTATCGACATTGATTACCTCATCAGTCGCCTGACGCAAATTAGGTTGAGCTAATAAAAGCATAACGATGATCAAAATTAAACTTAACATTTTTTTGTCTTTAAATTTACAAAGACAAAGTGGCGCTAATAAACTGACTGCCAAAGATATAAAAGTGACAAACCGCCATGGGAATTGAATTAAACGTAATGATTTAGGTAAAAGGTCCCATGGAAATATTTGACTTGAAAGAATAAAACAGATAATTCCAAATATTAAAATATAATTATAATACTTGTTATTATATTTTTTATAATTTTTTAAAGTTAAAAACAACATAATCAAAACAATAATATCGATATAAAACTTGATTTCGCCATTTCCCATATTTTTAAAAACTAAAATATATTCAAATGGATTAAGTGCATTACCCCAAGTTCCTTGAACCATCACACCATCGACAAAAACATTATAATTACCTAATATTTTCTGTTGGAGCAATCCTATTATATAAGGGGATGTAATCGCTAAAATAAACAAAGAAGCGATGATTAAATGTTTTAAATATTTAAGTGTCTTTTTATATTTTATCGCTAACAATACTAAGACAATAACTGTTAAATAAACCGTCATAATTAAATGCGACAACATTGCAAAAACATAACCGACAATAAAAATTGGGTAAAACTTTTTCAAATTATCGTTAAACAATTCATATAATCCGAGAAATATTAACGGTAAAAATATAAAGAATAAACTTTCTCCTAAAGCATCTCTTATATAAATATTGGATAGATGATAAGGAAACAACATATAGATAATCGCCGATAATAAGCCGATTTCATCACTATCAGATAGACGTTTTGCCAAGAAAAACATCGTTATTCCTGATAACAGTAAACCTAAAAAATGTACAATTTTAAGACTGATGACAGGATTATTAAAAATTACATTAATATATGCTGTCGAATAATGGCTTAAAGGGGGATAAAAAATAGCCGTTCCATAACCAAAGTCATTGCCAATTCGACCAACTATTTTGCTAGGAAACAAAAAATCGTCTTTTATTTGTTCAGTTAAACTATCGATATTAGCCAAATGAAATTTCGTATCGTGACTAGATTTATAACTACTAGTAAACATCGGCAACATCGTAAAAAACGCAACTATAAAAATGACTCCCAAGTACATTAAATTCTTCTTCATTTATTTCACCACTCTAATTATATCATATATCAAATAATTTGTAACATTATGTTATAACCGAAATCATCTTTATTGCATATAATTAATTAGGTGAATACCATGGATAAAAATTTAAAAAAAGCGTACTATATCGTCTTGGGAATATTAATTTTACTTTTTTTTACTAAAGATATCAATGTCAAAGAAGAATTTTATAAAAATATAAAATTAATTGAAAATCCCGATGATTTATTAGTATTGGTTAACAAAAACAACCAATTAACTTCTAGCTATATTCCTAAAAATTTAGAAAGTATTTCATTAAAATATGCCAACAGTGATAAATACTTACAAAAGGAAGCTAAAGAGGCTTTTGAAAAGTTAAGTGATGATGCTAGTAAGTTAGGATATCGTATTGTCGCTATATCGGCATATCGCGATTACAATTATCAAAACGAGTTATTTAACTATTACGTCAAAGAAAAAGGATTGGATTATGCTTTAAATTGTTCAGCTAAACCAGGTCACTCTGAACATCAAACAGGTCTTGCTGTCGACGTTGAAGGAGAAAACAAAGATTATGATAAGTTCGAAAGTACCAAAGAATTCGATTGGATTAAAGATAACGCCCATCTTTACGGTTTTATTTTAAGATACCCTAAAGGCAAGGAAGATATTACTGGTTTTAAATATGAACCTTGGCATTATCGTTATGTTGGGATAAAAGCAGCTGAATACATTTATGAAAATAAGATTACCTTGGAAGAATATTTGCAAATATGATATAATGAGATTGGTGATTTTATGGCAAAATATCTAAAAGATAATAAAAAAATTATTTTAACTATTGTTTTATTATGCTCGCTTATGTTTTTCTTCATCAATCAAAAACAAGGATTTCATGAGGATGAAATATTTTCTTATGGCTCTAGTAATTATAAATACGACAATGTTTTTAGATCGTTTGGGTATGCTGAAGCTAATCAAGATATACTATATAAACAAGTTTTAACAGGAAGCATTAAAAATCGAATAACGAATTTAAAAACATTTTTATTAGAACCTGATCAATTTACTAAAGATGAAATATTAGCTAAAGAAATTCCAACATGGAGAACTAAAGAAGATGCACTCGAATATTTAACAATTCAAAAAGGAGATATTTTTAATTATTTTTCTGTTTATTATAATCAAGCTAAAGATGTTCATCCTCCCCTATTTTATTTTTTAGTTCATTTTGTTTCCACTTTATTTTATGGCCATTTTTCTAAATACATTATCTTTTTTATCAATTTGGCTTTCTTTGTCGGTACTTTGATTGTTATCAAAAAAATCTTGGACAAGTTAAACCGTAAAGAAATTGCTATACCAACGATGATATTATATGGCGCTAGTATGGGTGCAATTAGTACTGTTATGTTTCAAAGAATGTATATGATGTTGACCTTTTTTAGTATTTTATATTTATATTACATTATTAAATTTATCCAAGATGACTTTAAAATTAACGATAAAGCATCCTTAATTCTAACCATTTTTATAGGTTTTCTAACCCAATATTATTTTTGTATATATGTAGTTTTAATATTTATTATAATATCAATTTACTTGCTTTTTAAAAAGCAATATAGAAAATTGTTAAATTTTCTTAAAGTTCATGTCATTGCGGCTGTTTTAGGGATTGTTTTTTATCCATTTAGTATTGAAGATATCTTCTTTTCATATCGTGGTTTAGGTAGTACAGATGGTCACACTAATACATTTTTTGAAAATTTAACATATTATGGTAATCAAATTATTAAATTATTTAGTCTGCAAAACATTATTTTAATCTTATTAGGAGCGCTATTAATTGTTTTGATCTATAAAATATGGAAAAGACAATTAAACAAAGCCAGTTCAAAAGAAAAACTAAATTTAGTCGTAATCATTTTGCCAATTATTTTCTTTATTATCATCGTTTCTAAAATAGCTCCATTTCTTGGCGAAAATTACACGTCTCGATATATAATGCTATTATTTCCGGTGATTGCGATTGCTATATTCTATTGTTTAACATTTATCTTTAATAAAACTAAAACTATTTTCATTATTACTTTGACGATCAGTCTTCTTTTAAGTGTTCATGGTCTATATAATAGTACTCCTGTCTATTTATATAAAGACTATGGTCAAGCGATGCAGTTAGCAAGTGAAAATCAAGATAAATACTTTGTCTATGTTTTTGATAATTATTTCACACATTTAAGTCAAATGCCTGAATTTGCGACATACAAAGCTTCACTTATTCTAAATAAAAATATCCACGATTTTGAATTATTAGATAATCCTGAATTAAATGAAGCCAATGAATTTATTTTATGTATTAAAAATTGGCTAAACAAGGATGAAATCTTAAATCAAGTGTTAGAACATTCTGGTTATAGCAAATATCAACTATTATTAGAATTTAATAGTGATGTAGAATCAACATATTATTTGATTACAAAATAATTTTATAATAAAAAAGTAGCTAAACTACTTTACAAACATATTTAAGATTGATTATTAGGCAAATTATTTGCCTTTTTTATTTGATAATATTTAAATATTCTTTAATAACTTCAATCGTATCTAACGTAACACCTTTTCTAGTTGAACTAGCTAATGATCTTTCTAATATATCTATAACATCATTTTTGTCTATATACTCTAATTTAAAACCACCTTTAATTTCATCTTCAGTCAAATTTTGCTTTGCACTTTTTGGCTCTAAATTATAATTTAAATAATAATAATTAGCAATCGTAAGTGAGTTTATTTTAGTTTCTGGGTAATCTTTATTAAAATATTTAATCGTTATAAAAGGACTTAATGTTTGAAATTTTATATCGACTCCTGTTTCTTCTAATATTTCTCTATATAAACATTCCATATCAGTCTCATTGCCATCGACATGTCCACCTAAAAGAAAGTAATTGCTATTAGAATGGCATAAAATTAACTGACCTTCAGCGTTTTCAAAAATAATTTTAGCTCTTTTGACAATTCTATTGATGTCATTTATTTTTAAATTATCATGATTATATATTATATTTTTACATTTTTTTAATAAAGTTAGTTCGATCCCCACCACACCATATTGTTTTTGTTCTTTTTGAGAATAATATAACTCCATATCTTTATAGTTAGCCACTTCATCTTGGCGATAGCCCATCGCTATTTTATCTAAACTTCTATACAACTCTTTAAAACTATCATATTTATGTAAAGCGATCACTTTAGTTTCTAACTGTTCATTTGTGGTAATATTAGTAAATTTAATTATATCACCAACTTTAATAAATTTTCTTTTTTCATCATTAAGTCTTAACTCGATTGTTTTTAAACCATTTTTAATAAGTTCAAATGGTTCATAATTTAATTTCATTTCATGCATCATTTATCAACATCTCCTACATAATTCCACAAACCTTGTTTCCCTTTTACTGTTATTGGACTATCGTATTTCTTAACATTATCTAATTTCCAAGCATATTTTTGTGCATGAGAACTTTTGCCATAAACTAATGGATCGATTTCATTTAGTTTATTTATAAAATCTTCATCGACTAAAATACAATCTGTAATAACTGCTTCACCGATAATGGCGCCTTTGGTTAACGACAAATTATAATCATTAAATTTTTCAACTTGATCTTTTTCAAGCGACATGCCAGCATGGATTAAAATTTTCCCCCGATAATTAGTTTTCCAACTTCGAAATTCATACTTTTTATAACCATCAACTATCAAATCAGCCCATGGTTGCTTAATTGTTAACACTTTCATCTTTATAATATAATAGATTTGAATCTATTCTACTCCTTATTGTTATTATACTAAAAAAGGCAACTGTTTTCAATAATTTATAATATGACTTACAAATTTTTAATATTGCACTTTATATATTAAAAAAAGTAGCTTAACTACTTTTTATCGAAACATATTACATCCGCCACAATCATCATTGATAATTTGTGTTTCTTCAGTACAAGTATATTTTGGAGTGTAACTATGAACGTAATGAACACGATTAATGGTATGTGTATTTATTGGGCAAATATGTGGTACTTCACAATAAAAATCTTTTTCCACACAATTATTAATCATAGGTTCATAAATAGGTTCCATTGGTTGTTGCATCATCTTATTACAACAACATGCTCTTTTATTAAACATTTTAATCCCCCTTACCTATTTTATAATATGAAGTAGTTAAATTGTTGTATATGTGTTTTCACTAAAAAACACAAGAATTATTTTCTCATGTTTTTACTAATCATCTCTTTTTCTTCAGTTAAGAATTTAATTCTTTCAATAATTCTTTTTGCCTTGACGATCTCGACACCATCTTTAGTTTGCGCTAAATGTTGCTCTAGATTAGTCAAAGAAAAATTAGAAGTAATAAAAGTAGTTAAATTATTATCCATTCGCGATTGTAAAATAGGACACAATATCTCATCTCTTGACCAAGGAGTTATAGCCTCAGCACCTAAATCATCGATCAATAACAACGGAACATTTTTGATATATTCCATTTTATCCTCATAATCATCAGCAAAAGAAGATTTTAAATTTCTAATAAACTCTGGCCAAAAAATAACAGCACTTTTAATACCTTGTTTAGCTAATTCATTAAAAGTTGCTACTACTAGATATGTCTTCCCACAACCAAAATTACCAGTCAAATATAATCCTTTAAATGAAGGGTTAGCAATAAAATTGTTTAGCCATAAAATAACTTCTTTACGGCCAACTAATCTTTTATCGACATTATCCCAACTAGCTTCAACATAAGAATTAGGTAGACTATAATACTTAACATTTTTAGAAAAAGCATATTTTTTATCATGATTTATTTTATAGCGACATGGTTTATAACGAAACTGTAAACTATGATCTACAACTTTAGGCAAATAAACGTAACCTAATATTTTATTTTTACAATCACTTAAATGATCACAAGTTAAACAATGACTATATTCTTGAGCACATTCTTCTAAAATCGATGTATATTGCATTAAAATTTCTTCATCGATATTTAACTTAGAAACAAATTGTTGAAAATCTTCGTTTTTCAAAGCCTCTTGATATGATGCTGCCAGTTTCTTTTTATCGTATTTTAGGTTATCAGTCACATTAATCATCGACCCAACTCCTTTTCAAATTGCAACAACTCATCATCAGTTAACAATTCCTCTTTTACATCTTTAGTAAGCCATTGCGGAACTATTTCTTTAGTACTTAAATTTTTCTTAGTCTTATTTTTATTTTTATCATACTCGTTCATAGCGATATTCATCGCATCACTAACAGTTGTAATCTTGCTTCTTTTCCATTGGGCAGCTATTTGTTCAACAAAATTTCTAACCAATTTATTATTATTGATCTTAAGCACATAATCGATTAAAACATTAACTACACCAGGATTTAGTTTTTGATCGATAATTAAATATTCGATAATTTGTAAATCTTTTTCAGTTGGGCGTGCTCCTTGCTTAGATGCTAAGAAATCATATGGATTTTCTTTTTCAAATTGGTTTATCAATTTTGATTTACGAGAACCTTCGATCTTATCTTGCCTTAAACATAAAGGTTGACTTTGAAATACAGCTTTAGGAATTTTACCCTTGTGTTCAAATTTATAAAAACTACGACAATTATCTTTTAGTAAGTCTATATCTATACGATAATTCACTATACTGTTTTTGATTATTTCCCCCATAGCCTCGTTATCCAAGCCATAGATAAAGGATAATTGATAAATGATCTCTTTGTTATCTTTTGAAATATTTTTCAAATTCAACATTCCTTCAGGAATTAAACTTAAAACTTCATTAAAATTAATAGTAGGCTCAAATGACAACTCTAAACTGTTAATTTTCCTAATATTTTTATTATCGACTTTTTCTGATTCTAAAAAGTTATAAACATCCTTAAAACTCCGTGAAATGTTTTTATAGCCACTTAAATCACTTTTAGGAACAGTGAGTGTAGCAATGATTCTACTATACTCTTTTTTACTTAGATTATTATATAATGCTGTATTTAAAATTGGATTGTTGATAAATTCATAAGCTGACAACGGACTATACAATTCATATATATAACTATTTACATCACCTTTTTTTAAATACGTTTTAATAAGGCCAATACCTTCTAATTTTTCTCGTGCTTCTTTTATATCTTCTATTTTGATTTGCATGATCGTAATTAAGTCACTATGAGTATTACCAGATGAATTAATCTTGTTTTGATCTAAGAAGCTCCACAAAGTGAAATAAAGGCTGATGCCAATACTCCCAATTATTGGCTGATATAAAAGCATTAAAATTAAACGATCTTGATCGTTTAAAATCGTTTTATTAATAACCACAAAATTATCGAGTGGCAATAAAGAAGTTGTCATCGTTATCACTCCTTCTCTCATAATATAATATCATATTTTTAAAATTAAAAAAAGAATTTTAGTCAATTCTCTCTTTAAAATCGTCATAAAATAAACGATCAGGTTTTGTTTTTAAGATGTCGGCAATTTTTACTGCCATTTTGTAGGATAAACTGCGCTTATTATTTTCTATTTGTGAATAAAAAGGCTTACTTATTCCTAACTTTTCCGCCATATACTTGGTCGTATAACCTTTTTCTTGTCTAGTTTGTTTTAATTTTAAATTCATACTATAACTCCTTATAACAATTATAACACATAGTGCACTGATAGTGTACTGTAAAATATATAAATTTATGAGAAAATATAACTGGTAATTTTTTCCAGTTTTGAGGTGATGAAATGGAAATACTAGACGAATATAAAGTTTTAACTGAAAATATAAGGTACTATCGCATGAAAGCAAATTTAACCCAAGAACAACTGGCAGAAAAATCTGATTTAAGTGTTTCCTATATAAAGCAACTAGAATCAGGAAAAGAATTTAAAAATATTACATTTAACTCATTTTCTAAAATAGCTAAAGCTTTAAATATTAGTGTAAAACAATTATTTACAGAGAACAACAACAAAATAAACGTTTAAATTAATTCAAGAATTTTATTTTTAATATCATCATCTAATTTATCGATGATGATTTTTATTTGCTCATATTTTGCTAATAGTTTTAACTTATCTTCATAATATAATAATCTTTCAGTTGCTTCCTTCAATGTTTTATGAATAGCGTTACGACTTATCTGATAATTTTCGCTCATCTCGCCTAAAGTAAAATTATCAAAATAATAATCTTTAAAATATTGACGTTGTCGATCTGTTAACAAATCACTATAATAATCAAACAACTTTGATAGAAAAATTTGATTTTCCATATTATCCAAAGAAAGCTGAAGCGATAATAATGATACCTAATCCTAAATAGATTGGCGTCATATATTTTCTTTTATATATTTTTTGATTATTATAAGCAATAATAAACATAAGTAGACCAATTAATACTTGGCAGATTATAAATAATTCTGCTACAAATAAACTTGCTACTCCAAAACTCACTAAAAATATTGCTAAAGCTATCTGTAATAACATCGTAATTTGTTCTATTGTATTGATTTCTAATTTATTTTTCATTTTCTCCTCCAAATAATCCATATATATATTTTTCAATATCGAAGACTGTTAAGTCGTCTTCCTTTTCACCTAAACCAACAAATTTAACAGGTATATTGACATCCTCTTTGATAGCTAAAACAATACCACCTTTGGCTGTGCCATCTAGTTTAGTTAAAACAATACCTGTAATATTAGTGATTTCTTTAAAACTCTTAGCTTGGCTAATGCCATTTTGACCAGTAGTCGCATCGATGACCAATAAAGTCTCATGTGGTGCATCGGGAATTAACTTCCCAATTACTCTATTTATTTTATCTAATTCACTCATTAGATTTACTTTGTTTTGTAATCTTCCAGCGGTATCGATTAAAACCACATCATAATCTTCATCTTTAGCTTTAGTCAATCCATCGTAAATAACACTTGAAGCATCTTTGCTATCGTTATATACGACATCACAATCGACTCGTTTGCCCCATTCGATTATCTGTTCAACTGCTCCAGCACGGAAAGTATCACCAGCGACTAATAAAACTTTTTTATCTTGTTTTTTAAGCCGATGGGCAATTTTACCGATACTAGTAGTCTTTCCTACACCATTGACGCCGACAAATAAAATAACTGTTGGATTTGTTTTTGCATAATTAATTTTATTGACGATTATATCATTATTAACATAAAGAATAAACATCTCATCGATGATAATATCCATTAAATCTTTAGAATCGCTAATATTTTCTGATTTAACTCTTTTTCTTAATTTATCGATAAACTTCATCACCGTTTTAACGCCGATATCGGCCATAATGAATATTTCTTCTAATTCTTCAAAATATTCATCGCTAACTTTTTTATACTTGCGATTTAAAAGGCTTATTCTATTTACAAATTCTTTGCTAGTTTTTTGCATTCCTTCTGAGTAAACTTCTAATTCTTTCTTATTAGAATTACTAAAAATCTGTTTAAATTTGTCAAATAATCCCATATTCATTTCACCTGAAACTATTATAACAAAAAAAAATATTAATGTCTATTTTTTATGCAACTAATTTTAATTGAAACTCTTTTGACAAATGAAGTTAAAAAATGTATAATTATATAGTCACAGTTCTTAAAAAAGAAAGGAGGAAAAATGTTTAAAGAAAGTATTACTAAAGTATTTGCTTTAGGTGGATTAGGTGAAGTCGGTAAAAATATGTACTGTGTGATGTATGATAATGAAATCATCATTATCGATGCTGGAGTTAGTTTCCCTGATGATAATATGGGTATTGATTATATAATTCCTGATTTCACTTTTCTAAAGAAGAACGAAAAGAAAATAAAAGGTTTATTTATAACTCACGGACATGAAGATCATATCGGCGCTATTCCCTTTTTATTACAAAAGGTAAATATACCAGCTATATATGCACCTAATCAAGCGATTGGATTAATAAGAAAAAAGCTAGAAGAACGGAATATTCAATATAAAAATCTATTTGTCTATAATGAAAATTCACGAATTAAATTTAAACATACTAGTGTCGAATTTTTTATGACAACGCACTCGATTCCTGATAGTCATGGAATATGTGTTCATACTCCTGATGGAACAATCGTTGCAACTGGTGACTTTAAATTTGACTTTACGCCGATCGGACCGATGGCTAACCTTCATAAAATGGCCGAGATCGGTAAAAAAGGCGTAACTTTGTTGCTAAGTGATAGTACTAATGCCTTAGTTCAAGGTATATCTGCTAGTGAATCAAAAGTTGATGAAGCTTTATCTGATATATTTAAAAAACATCAAGGCCGAATTATAATTGCTACCTTTGCATCAAATATTTATCGTTTAAAACATATTGTCGATACTTGTAAAAGAAATAATCGAAAGATAGCTATTTTTGGAAGAAGTATGAGTAATAATATTGAAATTTCAATCGAAGGTGGCTATATTAAAAATAAAGGTATATTTATAACTCCAGAAGAAGCTAATAGTATGCCTGACAATAAGGTCTGTCTTTTATGTACTGGTAGCCAAGGCGAACCGTTAGCTGCTTTAAGTAGGATTGCTAATGGCAATCACAAAAATATTAAATTAAAAAGTAATGATACAGTTATCTTTTCTTCTTCGGCTATTCCTGGTAATGCTGTAAGTATTTCTAGAACAGTTAATAAGTTATATTTAAGAGGAGTTAAGGTTTATACTAATACTTCCTTAAGTGATGTGCATACTTCAGGACATGCTAGTGAAGAAGAATTAAAACTTATGATTAGGTTAATTAAACCTAAATATTTTATGCCAGTTCATGGTGAATATCGCATGCTTAAAAAACATGCTGATATTGGTGTCATGTGTGACATAACAAAAGAAAACACTTTTGTTTTAAGTAATGGTGATGTCTTAAATATTAAAAATGGCAAAGTTACTCTAGGTCAAATGATCCAAGCTGGTGATTCTTATGTTGACGGTAATAGAATTGGCGATGTTGATAATGTTGTTATGAAGGAAAGAAAATCGATGAGTCAGGATGGGATTGTAATTGTTACATTGACAGTTAAAGATAATAAATTAATAACCATTCCTAATGTGACGACTAGAGGTTTTATCTTAGTAAATGATAATATTCAATTAGTGCATGATCTACAAAACAGAGCCAAACAAATTGCTGAGGAAAAATTAAATGGTCATAACAATGAATTACGATCAGTGATAATTTCTGAATTATTACCTTACATATATGAAAAAACTGGCCGTAAACCGACAATATTACCAGTAATTATGGAAATAAAAGAAGCCTAAAAAAGAAGCTAAATAAATGCTTCTTTTAAATTTGTTATTTTTATTATCCTATTCTAAAAGCTGGAGATACATCTTTAGTGGCATTAGCATCATCTTGGTCAAACCTGCCTGTCGAAGTGACATAGTTAAAATTATTAATAGGATAAGATATAGCTGTACGTAACCACCAACCATATGTAACGCCAACTTTAATAGGCTTTTTTGCTCCACTATAATTATCTTTTGTTACTCCATTATTATTATAATAATCTAATTGTCTTGTTGATGTTTCATCTACACCACTGGAACTATTATATACTTCTTTAGTTGATAATAAATATAATTTATCTGTTGAGATAAATTTAGAAGTACTAAGACTTGATACTGTATAGGTATCGATGATAATATTTCTTAAATCACTTGGTAATGCATTATATATATCTTCATTCACAAAGCTATACATCTCGCTTGCTGGCCAGCCTCCTACATTAGTCTTAGTTGAATTCATTTTATGTTTTGTTATAATATCAACAAACTCGATTACAAATCCACACGCTGTTTGTGAAAATCCTTCACTATTACATTCTTCTGGAGTCGACATATTCGCTATTCTTACTGTAAAGGTTTGTTCTCTTCCATTACTATATCCTTCTACTGTTACCTCTTTAGTATCTCCTACATTGTATACTTCAGAAGCTTTTCCAGTTCTTACCATATATGCAATCATATCCCATGAATCTTCAGCAAATGATACTGGTACTGGTGGTTCTTCTAGTTCATAAGGATTTTCAGCACTTCCATCACCACCAACAATAATCCATGAATTTAAATGCACAGATGGACGTACTCCATATGTACCATCTTGCGACATTAATGCACCAGTATTAGTAATCATATTTGAAGCAATAGTAGATTCATTAAATGTTGATAACCAATAACCTGTTGATTTTGTTGGATTTTCGATTGTGTTAACATTGACAAATGTCTTGCTACTTGATGTCGATAAATCGATATCATTTCCTGAAAACATCTCTCCAGCATATGGTACACCGACGGTAATTCCTGGAATATATGTACCCTGAGTAAGAACATCCCTATAATCAGGATAACCCGAATGATATAAACTATTATAAAATGGTTTGTGTCCTGTATAAAGATATGAGCCTAAATTAGTTGCAAATGGATTTAATATATTATAAATAGAAGAACTACTACTAATCTGTTCCATTGATAGTGACTGAGTAGTTTCCGCTAACCCATTTAAGACTACCTTAATAGTATCAGTACTGCTCTCTTTACTCACCACTCTAAATGTACATATTTTGTCACTTCCACATTCGCTTCCTGAAGTAGCAACATTAATGTATTCTCCTACTTGAACAGCTGATGTGGTTGGCGTTGTTAAAGAAAGGAATGATTTATAATTTGAAGTTAATGTGCCTTCTCCTTCGGAAATAACTATATCTTTGATTCTTATAACAGGACGTACTCCATATGTAGAAGATGTATTTGCCGTAGTAATCATACCACTATAATATACTGCTCTAAGTGTGCTAGTATTGGTGATAAGATCACTAGTATACCAATAATCTTTAATATCCAGATATGAATCAGCTTCTCCTGCTCTATCATATCGCTTAACATCTAATAAACCTACCTTTTTACTTTCAGTTGTGAAATTTGGATATATTCCTGTATTAAATTCACTATTTACTATATTATTTTGAATTCGACTATCTAAACTATTGTAAAAATAATCACTTAACCATGAATTTAAATATGTCTTTGATGTTCCAGGATAAATAGCTGTCAATGGTTGTTGAGATATAAGTAAAATTGTATCATTATATGCATCAAATTCGACTACTCGCCAATGATGTCCTCCATACCATAGATAGTTATTAGTTACTTTACTATTACTTCCACTAAAATAATATACATTAGGATCTGTTGTTGATTGGTTTAAACCAGTAGTTCCTGCACTATATTGCGCTAGTAACATAGTTATTAATGTATCCTTATAAGTAACTGTAACATTGCCGGTTATATTTGAAACATATAAATTATATTGGTCAAATGTGTAATCATCACTATCAAGAGTAGTTCCATCAATTTTAACTTCGATTCTTCGAACTTTTCCATAGAATCCAACACTCAAATCCCCGCCACTTATGACTTCTTTAGGATAACCAGGATCTGTTGGAAAATCTACATAACTTACTGTATGAAACTCTCTAAAATCAAAATCTAAATTTAAAGCATAAGTCGTACTGCTGGCATTATAGCCACCATCTTTATATTTTATCGTTATATAAAATTCTTTTTTTATTCCTAAACTACATTGATTGTTATTGCATAGTTTATCTTGTAAAGTGTAACCACTAAGCTCATATTCGAGGTTACTTGGTAAATTATTTATAGCAAAAATTCCCATTTCGACATTGCCAAAATTTGTTACATCTACTTTATAGGTAATTGTAGAGTCACTATTAGGCAAGTTAACTCCCATCGAAATATTAGAAACATTATATTCTTCATATGAAGATATAGCAGAATTAGTATAAGAATCAACTGAAATACCTGTGACTCTTATATCGGCCTCTATCCTTACCTCAGCCGCAATTCCGCTGATATTTAAAGTTGTTCCAAAAGCGGAATAGGCGATACTAAGTAAAACAACAAAAAGAGCGACTATGATTGGTATAGTTTGAATATTAAGTAATTTTTTACTTAAAAGCCCCCCCCCCATGTGTGCTATTTGCTAATTTATTTTTCTTTTTTAACATCTAACTACGCCTACTTTCTATATTTTTATTATATATCATTTATCTATCAAAAGCAATATTTTATAAAAAAAAAGACAAACAGATATCTATTTGTCCATATATGAAATAAATTTAATAACAGCTTATTTTTGACAATTATCACAATAATAAGTTCCTCTACCATTAATTTTAACTTTAATTATTTTACGATGACAATTAGGGCATTCTTCCTTTGTATGAACTAATAATTCATTTTGAAATTTACCATGAACACCTTCACTTGAGGTATAACTTTTAATAGTTGTTCCACCTAATTTTATTGCTTTTTCTAAGACAATTTTAGTATTTTTAATAATACTATTTAACTCATCATCCGTTAAAGAATTAGATTGTTTATATGGATTTATTTTACTTAAATATAATACCTCATCAGCATAGATATTACCTATTCCAACTATTATCGATTGATCTAACAAAACAGTTTTAATCGGTAACTTCTTATTTTTATATTTTTCTTTTAAATAAATATTGTTTAAGTTAGGATCCCATGGTTCATAGCCCAATTCATTTAAAGGTTTATTATTGTAGGCATCTTCCTTATCGAGCAAATACATACGACCAAACTTACGAGTATCATTGTACCTTAACTCAAAATCTTTAAATTTAAATATGACGTGTTGATGTTTAGTAACCTCATCATCAAAGTTTTTAATATAATATTTGCCTTCCATTCGAAGATGAGATAATAAATAATAATCATTTAATTCAAATAACAACCATTTACCCCTTCTTTTAATATCGATAATTGTCTCATTTTTAACTTTTTCAATAAATTCTTCGACACTAGGACGTCCGATAATATTAGAATAATTAACCTTTACATCTAAAATCGTCTGGTTTAATATTTGTTTTTTTAATACTTCTTTAACTGTTTCTACTTCTGGTAACTCCGGCATAAATCTCCTCCAACTGATAATCTTTTTTTATTATTCGATCAATATTTTCGATTAATTTATGATTTACTTCGCCAAAATATAGCCTTATTTTTGTCTCTTTACCACTAATTATATTTAAATCATCGCATAAAACTTGACCCATATTTATAATACTTATTTCAGGTAACTTCCTTTCAATTTCTTCTTTTAACACAGGATAATGGGTACATCCTAAAACTAAAGCATCAATATCTTTTGGCAATTTTTTTAAATAATCTTGCAATACTGTTGTCGCATCTTCATCAGACTCGATAAGTGGAACTAATAAAGGGCAAGGCACCCCTACTATTTCCTTCTTAGCTTTGTCAAATATTTTACTTTTTATTGTCATTTCTGTTGCCAACAAACCAATTTTATTAAAACTACTGTTGTTTAAAAACTTAATAGTCGGACTGATAACATCGTAAATTGGAATCTCATATTTTTTCTTTAAATAAGGACCCAAATTAGCACTAACAGTTCCACAAGCAATAATAATCATATCGACATTTTTAGATAACAAAAACTCGATATTATTTTGCGATAATTGCTTCAATTCTTCTCGTGATTTCGAACCATAAGGCATATGCGTATTATCGCCAAAATAAAAATATTGATTATAGGGATACTTGGTAATTAATTCTTTTAAAACCGTTAATCCCCCTATTCCAGAATCAAATATACCAATTCTCATAATATTCCTTTCTATACTAAATAATCTATATGCTTTTATTTAAATAAATATAGCTTTGGCCATTCATATAAGGTTGTAAAACTGATGGAATTTTAATAGAAGAATCCGGTTGATACATCTGTTCTATAACTGCTATAAGCGCTCTAGGACTAGCGATTACTGTATTATTTAAAGTTGCTAAAAAACGATTTCCTTCTTCCGTTTTCATTCTTATTCCCAATCTTCTTGCTTGAGCATCACCTAAAGTAGAACAAGAACCAACCTCAAAATATTTCTTTTGTCTTGGACTCCATGCTTCAATATCACAAGACTTAACTTTTAAATCGGCCAAATCGCCAGAACAACATTCTAATGCCCGAACTACAATATCCATACTTCTAAAAAACTCTACTGTATAATGCCACATTTTATCGTACCAATTCATCGCTTCTTCTGGTTTGCAAAGAACGATCATCTCTTGTTTTTCAAATTGATGAACACGATATAATCCACGTTCTTCTATTCCATGAGCGCCAACTTCTTTTCTAAAACATGAAGAATAAGAAGTTAAACAAATCGGCAATTCTTTTTCTTTGATAATTTGGTTTTTAAATCTACCTATCATCGAATGTTCACTAGTTCCAATTAAATATAGATCTTCGTTCTCGATTTTATACATCATTGCATCCATTTCAGTAAATGACATAACTCCAGTAACAACGTCACCACGGATCATAAAAGGCGGTATACAATAAGTAAAACCCTTGCTAATCATAAAATCTCTAGCATAGGCAAGCAATGCTTCATGTAGTCTAGCTATATCCCCCATCAAATAATAAAAACCATTACCACTTACTCTTGCTGCACTTTCTTTATCAAGTCCACAAATTGCTTCCATGATATCAGCATGATATGGTATTTCATAATCTGGTACAAATGGTTCACCAAATTTTTCTATTTCGACATTTTCGCTATCATCTTTACCGATTGGTACAGAATCATCTATAATTTGAGGAATAGTTAACATTTTATCTTTGATCTGTTGTTCTAAAATAGCTTCCCTTTCCTCTAAATTTTTTATTTCTTCATTATATTTACCAATCTGTTCTTTAACTTTGTTAACTTCTTCTAGTTTTTGTTCCTTGACCAATTTACCAATTTCACTACTTTTTTCATTTTTTAAGGCTCTTAAATTATCACCTTTTAACTTACATTGACGAAACTCTTGATCTAATTTGATAATCTCATCGACAGTTTCTATTTTGTGATCTTGAAATTTTTTCCTAATATTTTCTTTGACTAATTCACTATTTTCTCTTATTAATTTAATATCGATCATTTAAATCATCCCTTTCTTAAAAATAAAAGACTAACCATAGGAGTATATAAAATACGGTACCATCCTAATGATATAGTCTTAATTACATGATAACGGTTTTACCCGGAAATGTTTACATTTCACTAAAGAAGTAGATTTCATAAACACTTATTATTAGTTTCCATCGACCACTAACTTTCTTTAAATAAGTCATTTATTACTTAGTTTCTTTTTCGCTTTATGAACACATTTTAGCACTTTTAGTTTTCTTTGTCAATCTTTTACTTGGCTCCATGTGAATAAAAACATATTTGATTCTTTCATCATTTTGATGTAAAGTTGTCTCCAATTTATCGATTATACTATGCGCTTTATTTAAAGATATATTATGTTGCATAATAACTGTTCCTATCAATTTATAATAAGGGCCATACCTTAAAATATGAAGATCATCGATCGCGGTTATTTCTTTAAATGATAAAATCGTTTCCTTTATCTCATCTAAATAATTATGATCGATAACTTGTTCTTCTAATAAAATACTAACGTTATCCATCAAAACATTATAACCAGTTTTAATGATTAAAATAGCAATGATGATCATACCAATCAAATCGGCATATTTAAATATTTCGATTCGATTAGAAAACTGCATCAAAATAGTCGATACTAATACAAATAAAGAACTAAATACGTCACTTCGACTTTCTTTACCTGAAGCTATTAAAATATTATTATTGTATTTTATTCCTTTTCTATAAATATATGTCGACAATACAAGTTTAGTAATGATTGTAAAACATGTTACAAATATAACTAACGAATTAGGTATGGTAATATCTTTATTGAAAGCGCTATTTATTAAACCTAAACCTAAAGCTATTATAATAATTGCAATAATTAGACTAGTAATATATTCTACTTTACCATGACCAAAAGGATGTTCTTTATCGGCTGGTTTTAAAGATAAAAAACTACCAAAAATTGCAATTAAATCTGTCGCCAAATCACTAAACGAATGAATACCATCAGCAATTAAGGCTTTACTTTTACCAACGACACCAAAAACTACTTTAATTATCGATAAAAAGATATTAGTTATCGCACTAACTAATAATACTTTTGTTATTTTATGCATTTTTAATCACCTAATATATATTATTATAAAATTATAAATCGTTGTTTTTTTTAAAATCAAAAATCAATTACTATCGATAAAACAATAAATAGCAGTATTAATTTTTGATTGATGTAAAATTATCCTTCTTTTGAAATGTCACATATTTTTAACTTTATTTTGACAAGCACATTATTTAGCCTCATACCAATTATTGCCATATTCGACATCGATTTTTAATGGAACTTTTAGATCGCATACATTTTCCATAACTTTTTGCATGATGGTTATTACATCTTCTTTTTCATCTTTTAAACAATCGAAAACCAATTCATCATGGACTTGAATAATCATTTTTGATTTTAAATTGTTTTCCTTTAATTTCTTATGAATTTCGACCATTGCTTTTTTTATTATATCAGCACTTGTGCCTTGAATTGGCGTATTTAAAGCCATTCTCTCACCACTTTGTCTAATCATATAATTAGAATTTTTTAATTCTTCGATCTTCCGTTTGCGATTAAATAAAGTCTTTGCATAACCGCATTCGTAAGCTTGGTTAATTGTCTTTTCCATATATTCTTTAATTCCAGGATAAGTATTTAAATATTCGTCGATAAAGTTTTGAGCCTCTTTAGTAGAAATGTTTAAGTTCTCTGATAAACCAAAACTACTAATACCATAAATTATTCCAAAGTTAACTGCTTTCGCAATTCTTCGCATCTGTTTTGTAACTAATTTAGGGTCAACTTTAAAAATATCGCTAGCGGTTTTGCTATGAATATCCAAATCATTTTTAAATGCGTTGATCAATGCTTCTACATCAGCCATATGAGCTAAAATACGAAGTTCAATTTGTGAATAATCGCCACTTACTATAATAGAATCAATAGATGGGATAAAAGCTTTTCTAATCAATCGACCATACTCTGTACGAATAGGAATGTTTTGTAAATTAGGTTCTAAACTAGATAGACGTCCTGTTCTTGTTAGTGTTTGGGTATAGATAGTATGAATTTTATCATCTGGCATAACAGCATTAGATAATCCTTCAATATAAGTTGTATATAATTTTGTCAACATTCGATATTCGATTATTAAATCAATAATAGGATGTTTTCCTTTTAATTTGTTCAAAACATCGATTGCCGTTGAATAACCTGTCTTACCTTTTTTCCCATGAGGTAATTTTAGTCTTTCAAATAAAACCTCACCTAACTGGTTGGGCGATGAAATATTAAATTGACAACCAGCTTGGTTATAAATATCTTTACTGATTAATTCTAGTTTTATTTTAATGTCCTCGCCCATTTCTTTTAATGCACTTTTATCGACATAAACACCATTAAATTCCATATCACCTAAAACGTATGCTAGTGGCATCTCGATTGTTTCATATAAATCAAGCACATCTTCTTCTTTTATTTTATTTAAAATTTCATCTTTATAATCATAGATAAACTTAGCTTTAGATACTATGATATTAGCGACATCTGAAGGGACTGTCTTACCATTTTTGCCATATGTCACATCATAAAAAGGAAGATTATTGTTTAATTGGTTAGCTAAATAAGCTATATCATCTTTGACATTATATTCTAAAAGTGACGCTGCAATCATAAGGTCATTTTTAACGTTATCTAAATTCAATCCTCGCCATTTTAAAGCGACATAAGCTTTTTTTAAATCATAAGTATAAATATCGATGTTTTTTAAAAAACTTAGATCTGTTAGTTTATCAGCTGGAACGTAATAAGCAACTTCTTTATTATAGATTCCCATACCAATTATTGCCGACGTATGATAATTAGTCCCTAATATTTCTAAATATACTGAACAATCTTGCTCGATTTTTATCTTATCTATATCATCAATAACCTGTATTTCTAATTTTTGTTCTTGTTTACTTTCTTTTTTTAAAAAAGAAAAAAATTCTAGTTCTTCATAAATATCTTTTAATTTATCAGTCTTGCCTAAACATTTTAAATCATCAATTTTAAAATCTAACGGTACATTTTTATAAATGGTAGCCACATCATAACTCATATAAGCATTGTCTTTATCGTTTAATAATTTTTCTTTAGTTTTACCTGTTATTTTATCAATGTTTTGATAAATACCATCTAAAGTTTTATATTCCTGCAATAGTTTTAAAGCGGTTTTCTCGCCAATTCCTTTGACTCCCGGAATATTATCTGAACTATCTCCCATCAAAGCTTTTAAATCGATAATATTAATAGGTTCAATACCGTATTCTTCGACAAATGTTTTTTGATTATAACGAATATAATCTTGTTGTTTTAGTAGTTTAATATCTATATCATTACTTATTAGTTGTAGTAAATCTTTATCACTACTAATAATAGTCCCTATAAAATTAGGATCAGCGTTACAATATTCCGCAAATGTACCTATTATATCATCGGCTTCATAATTATCAATTTCAAAATATTTTATCCCCATAGCTTCTAACATTTCTTTAGCTTTAGGAAACTGTAACTTTAATTCATCAGGGGTTTCAATTCTTCCCTGCTTATAAAAATCGTATTTATCATGGCGAAATGTTTTACCTTTATCAAAAGCCACCATTATATAAGTAGGTTTTTCTTCTTCGATAATTTTGTTCATCATATTGCTAAAACCATATAATGCATTAGTAGGAAACCCTTTACTATTTTTCATTAAATTACCAGTATAAGCAGTTGCATAATAACTTCTAAATAAAAGATTATTACCGTCGACTAAGATTATTTTTTCCATAACTTTCACCTTTATTTATTATACCAATATTTACAAAAAAAAGATAGCACTACTTTCTTTTAAAGAAACAAAAAAAGGTTATCAAAACCTTAAATTTCTTAAGACTATTCTAAACTTTTTAAAATAAACGATATCCCCATATCTAATAATTTAAATGAAAGTTTAAACGAAAGCCTTTATATCATAACACACTTTTTGTGTGAAATAATCAACTTGGTGGAGAATAGGGGATTCGAACCCCTGACCCTCTGCGTGCAAGGCAGATGCTCTAGCCAGCTGAGCTAATTCCCCAAGTGCATTAATAATATAGCACATAAAGTTAATGTTTGTCAATCATTTTATTAAATAAAGATGATGTTTTTTTAAATTGTAAATAATTAAACTACTTTCCCCTATTCCTTATAATTAATTGTTACAAGGATATAATTTTAATTCAACAAATATATAGCTAAATTTAAATAAGAGGCAAATAATATCCATAATATATATGGTATTTGTAATAATCCCGATAATTTATTTTTCTTATAAAAACGATAAATCATAATAATAACTAAAACATCTAATAATAATATCCATAAAAACGAAAATAAGCGCCACTTAAATGTAAAAAAGAAAATAGACCACAATGCATTAACAAATAATTGAAAATAATAAATTGATTTTACCTGACAATCATTTAAGTTATTACTTTTTAAAATACCATAAGAAATTCCCATCAGAATATATAAAATTGTCCATACGATTGGAAATAATATACTTGGTGGAGCAAACATCGGCTTTATCAAATAATTATAATCGATAGATCTAAAAATAATTAAACCGACAAGACCACCTATAATAACAGGAATTAATATCGATTTAATATATGTTTTAATTTTTGCCATTAAAACTGCCCTCCTATTATTATTTTATTTATAAATATTTAAAATATGTTGTACTTTTGTATAAATTGTAACCAAAACACTCAAAATATAATGCAAGGAGGAAATTTATGAATGAAAATGAAATTAATGTTTTAGATGAATTAAATAAAGGTGCTTGTATGGGAATGGATGCTATTAACTATATTTTAGATAAAGTTGAAGATGAATCATTAAAAAAAGAATTAGATCGACAATACCGAGAATATAAAGAAATATCAGAAGAAATACATCAAATGTATCCCAAATATAATCACGATGAAGAAACACCTCATGAGACAAATGCTATGAATAAAGCAATGACATGGTATGGAATAAATATGAAAACACTATTAGATAAGAGTACTTCTAAAATAGCTGAAATGTTGTTACAAGGAACAAATATGGGAATTATTGAAGGAAGAAAATTATTAAATAACAAAGAAACAGAAGAAAGCGTTAATGATTTAGTCAAGAAATATGTCAGTATGCAAGAAAAAGCAGTAGAAAAACTTAAACCATTTTTATAACTTAAATAATAAACATCAGAATAAATCTGATGTTTTTCACACTCGTTATCCGAGTTATTTTTAAATATGGTGTCCACGCTAGGAGTTGAACCTACGATCATTCCCTTCGGAGAGGAATATTCTATCCATTGAACTACGTGGACATGCTTATATTATACCAAATATAAAAACAAGAAGCTAGTTCTTGACCAATTTTTTACTAGCTTCTTCCAATGTTTTTATTTCACAACCAAGATAACTGTTTAATTCTCGTAGTAAAACTTTTAAAATATAGCTTGGATTAATCAATAGATCATCATCTTTTCTAAACTCTTTTATTTCAGGAATAGAACTGATAAAATTTAAAATTTCAAAAGGAATTATAGAACTTTCCATTTGTTTAATTATACTAATCATATTATCCTTGAAAACTTGATCGTTATCGATATCTTTTTTTATATAGTCCATAGTATCTATTAAATAAAATCTACTATTATTATATAACATATTGATCGGACAAGCATCAAAAACACTTATTCCATAATTAGATAGTTTTCTAGTTGCACTAACCAAATCATCAAAAGCCTTAATTAAATTAGAAATTTGAACTCGAAATAATCCATCATCGACACATTTACCGCTAACATAACGCATCAAAACACCAACTATTGCACCATTTAAATAACCTATATTCTGCACAAATATATAATTAGGAATTTTAATATCTTTAAACTGTAATATTTCTTCTTTACTCTTTTCCTCATAAGAAGGTCCACATAAGTGTTTAAAAACAACATTTTTATTTATTTTATAGCAACACCCTTCTGAACCAAAACCAATAAATTTTAAATTTTTAACAAAAGAATTTAAGTGTTCTTCGCTTTGAAAGTGTAAATCCATCATAAATTAATCACCGGTTATATATGATAACAAAAATAAATTATTTGTCAAATTCTTGTAAATAATTATATAAATTTTCAGCGACATCTTTAGGCAATATTTCAGTTAACTCCTCAAGACTTAATTGCTTTAATTTGTTGATGCTTTTATATTTTTTTAACAATAAAATTCTTCGTTTTTCGCCAATACCAGCAATATTACTTAAAACACTTTCTAAACTTCCTTTACTCCTTAGTTGTTTATGATAATTAATAGTATAATTATGAACCTCATCTTGCATTCTTTCTAAATAATGAAACAAGTTACTATTTTTATCGATGTCAATTTCAACAATCGGGTCAAATGCCAACAATTTACTAGTAGCATGTTTATCATCTTTTTTAAGACCTACTACCATAATATTTAAATTCAATTCACTTAGCACTTCTCTTGCAATATGAATTTGACCTATTCCTCCATCGACAATAATTAAATCTGGTCTTGAAAGATTATCTTTTAAAATTCGAAAATATCGTCGATAGATAACCTCTCGCATCGTCTGATAATCGTCATTTTTATCGACTGTTATCTTATATTTACGATATTCATTTTTAGCTTCCCTACCATCGATATAAACAACCATTCCCGAAACATTAAAATTTCCAAAAAGATTAGAGTTATCAAATATTTCAATTCGATCTAATTTAGGAAGTTTTAAAATATTCTTTAATTCTTCGTTCGCTAAAGTTGTCTTAGCTTCATCTTTTTTGATTAATTCGAATTTCTCGTTTAATAGTATTTTCGCATTATCACAAGCCATATCGATAATTTTTTTCTTACTACCTTTAACTGGGCTAAAGACTTTTATTTGTAGATATTGACTTATCAGTTCATTATCAAGACCACTTGGAACTAATATTTCCTTAGGTTTTATAATATCCTTGTCGTAAAATTTAGTTATATAACTAGTAAAACTATCATATATATCATCGATCAATGGGAAAATTTTAGAATGTTTGCCAATCAACTTTGATCCTCTTATAAAAAACACTTGAATTGATAGATAACCTTTATCAGTATAATATCCAAAAACATCGCGATCGACCATATCGCCCATTTCAACTTGTTGTTTCGTTAAGACAACCTCAATATAATCTAACAATTCTTTAAGTTCTTTAGCTTTTTCATAACGCATAGCTTCACTTTCTTTTAACATTTCTTGTTTTATCTTATCAGTTATTAAACTATGATCACCTTTTAAAAATCTAATAATATCATCACGCATAGCTTCTATTCTTTCTTGTGGAACATCATTAGTGCAATAGCCTAAACACTGATTAATATGATAGTAAAGACAAGGTTTTTTATTATAAGTCGTACATTTTCTTAAAGGATATAAGCGATTTAATAAATTAACAGTATTTCTAGCTGCTGTAACATTAGGATAAGGTCCATATAAATGATTTAAATTTTTTTTACGATTAATACTTCTTACTATGGTTAACCTTGGAACATCATCATTAGTTAACTCAATATAAGGATAACTTTTGTCATCTCTTAATAAAATGTTATATTTAGGATCGTATTGTTTAATTAAATTGTTCTCTAAAATTAAAGCTTCCATTTCAGTATTGACTACCATATAATCAAAATCGACTATTTCACTAACTAATTTAGCGGTTTTACCAAAATGAGATCCTCGAAAATAAGAACTTAAACGGTTTTTTAGTTTTTTTGCTTTACCGACATAAATAATATTGCCATCTTTATTTTTCATTAAATAGCATCCTGGTTTCTTAGGAACTAACGATAATTTTTCTTTGATCATTTAAACACCTTCTTTCTAAAATCACATTTTTGACATAATTCTGAAACTAATTTGTTATCTTTAAAACCATTTATAATATGTTTAGTTTTTTCTTTACTTAAAATAGCACTTAAATTTTCTTCATAAATATTACCTAAAGATATTATACCATCACTATCTAAACAGCAAGGTATAACCGTACCATCAACTAATATCCCAATATGTGTATTAAGGCCATAGCAATATCCTCTTTTACTTACTATATCGTTAGCTAAATTAGGCCATAAAAACTCAAATGATTTATTTAAATAAAGATTATCTTTCAATTTCATATTATTAGATATTTCATTTTGATAGTTGTAATAATCTAAAACGGTTCGAATTAAATTAGAATTATTGGCAGTCCAAAAACGATAGACAACTTGAACTCCCTTAGCACTTAATTGATCGCCACACTTTAAAATATCGATTAATAAATTTTTATCGACCAAACTCTGTAAAGAGATATTGATCTGACGAACCTTTTCTAAACTAGTTAATTTTTGCTTTAACAATGTACCATTGGTAGTTATATTAACCTGTTTTTGATATTTTTGACACAAAGCAATTATCGCATCTAAATTAGAATGTAACAATGGTTCTCCTTTAATATGTAGATAAAGATAATCTGTATATTTATCGATTTGTTTTAAAATGTGTTCAAACTCTGTCAAGGTCATTTCTCTTTTGGGTTTGTTATCTTTTGAACAAAATGAACAATTTAAATTACAAATATTAGTTATTTCAATATAAATTTTTTTAAACTTTTTCATACTTAAATATTTTATCATAATCTAGACTTATTTTAAATAATAAGTTATAATTAGTTGGGTGGAATTATGAAATCAGTCGTCGATAACAAATATGAATTAATCATAAAAAAGTCGAAATTTATTGCTATAATCTCTCAAGTCGACAAAATTGAGGACATTGAAAAAAAACTGCAAGAAGTTAAAACTGTATACCGCGACGCAACTCACTATTGCTATGCTTATATTATCGACGGTAACCAAAAAGCTAGTGATGATGGTGAGCCTAATAAAACAGCAGGACTACCCATTTTAAATGTCTTAATAAAAGAAAACCTTAATCACGTTTTATGTATCGTCGTAAGATATTTTGGAGGCATCAAATTGGGAACTGGAGGTCTAGTAAGAGCTTATGGCAATGTCACTAAAAAAAGCATTATTCCCAAACAATTACAAGAAGGGATTTTATTAGAAATCAAATTTGATTATCAAAAAACAAAAGAAGTTGATTATTTATTAAATAAAGGTACTATTGTAGAAAAAGATTTCCAACAAAATTCAATCTATAAGGTAATGATCACTGTTAAAGATTTTAACGAAATCGAAAAAACATTAAGCCAAATTAGTAAAGTCACTATACTTGAAAGTATTTATATGAAATGAGGAATTATATGAAGTATTTTAAATATTTAATTTTATTGTTGCTTATTATCCCCTTTAATATTAAAGCAGATAATTTAGAAATAAACTCATCACATGCTATTTTATATAATATGAACGAAGATAAAGTAATTTATGAAAAGAACGCTGATGAGAAAACTTATATAGCTAGTCTAACTAAAATAATGACTGTCATTGTCGCCATAGAAAATATCGATAACATCGAGCAAAAAGTGACTGTTCCATATCAAGCTTTAGAAGGATTGATCGAAGCTAATGCCTCAGTAGCTGGTTTTAAACTTAATCAAACTGTTACTTATAAAGACCTACTATATGGATCACTACTACCATCAGGAGCTGATGCTACTAGAACATTAGCTTATTATATAGTTGGTAACGAAGCTGATTTTGTCGACTTGATGAATGAAAAAGCAAAAGACTTAGGTCTAACTGCGACACATTTTGCTAATACATCTGGTTTAGATACATATAACCATTATTCTACGGTTAGAGAGATGAACATTATTTTGAAATATGCTTTACAAAATCCTATATTTAAAGAAATATATACATCTAACAGTTATACAACTAGTGATGGATCATTAACTTTTAAAAGTGTCTTTTCTAATTATTTAAACCGTTTTGGTCTAGATAATAAATATATTTATGGTTCAAAAACTGGCTATACAACCTTAGCAGGATATTGTTTATCTAGTATAGCTAATTATGATGGCGTTGAATATTTATTAATCACCACCAACGCTGATGGAGAAAGCAGTCAACCTCTCCATATTATTGATGCTTTTACTATTTATGACTACTATACTTCCAATTATCGTTATTTGACTATTTTAGATACTAACGATACTATCGTAACTTTAGGTACTTTAAATAGTAAGGAAAAACAATTAGAAATTAAAGCTGGTCAAACGATTTCTAAATATTTAAATATAAATATTAATAAAGATGATTTTATTTTGCAGTATGATGGATTAGAAGAAATCGATTATTTCACCAAAAAAGGAAATATTGGCACTTTAAATATTTTATTAAACAACGAAGTTATCGATACAATACCAGTTATCTATAATGGTGAGTTATCATTTTCTCTAATCAATTTTATAACCGATAATATCTTTGTTATGTTATCACTAATTATAATGTGGTATTTAATAATATTTAATATGAGAAAATTAGCTAAAAAAAGATGATTTCCTAAATTGTAATTTCCACCACACCAGAAAGGTGTGGTTTTTTGTTATGTATTTAGGTAATTATTTTAGTAAACATATAAACATTTATTATAATAAAAATGATTCAACTACTAATCAATTATCAGGAGAAAAAAATTAGTTCAAAATTCTTAACAATATATAATTAATAAATTGACATTTTCTAGGAATAATGTTATAATTTTCCTAGAAAAAGGAAATGATATATATGAATAATTATGATAAGATTTTGAACTATGCTAAAGAAAACAATGGATATATTACTACAAAAGAATCAGAGAATTTAGAAGTTAATAGTACTTTCTTAAGTAATTTAGTAAATGAAAAAAAGATAGAAAGAGTTGGAACTGGGATTTATAAATTACCTGAATATCCAATTGATAACTTTTATGTTTTATCTAAAAGTAGTAAGAATATGTGTTATTCGCATGCTACTAGCCTATATTTACATAATATGTCTGATAGAATCCCATTAGTTTATGACATTACTGTTCCATATAATTATAGTGGTAATTTATTAAATAATGAAAATGTATCACTTAGATATGTCAAAAATGATATTTTTGAACTTGGTATGATAGATATCAAAACTGTTAATGATTTAACTGTCAAATGTTATGATTTAGAAAGAACTTTATGTGATATTATTAAAGATAAAAATCGTATGGATAAAGAAATCTATTCTAAAGCATTAAAAGAATATGCTAGAAATAAAAATAAAGATATTTTAAAACTAGTTAAATATGCTAAAAAATTAGATATCGAAGAAGAAGTAGTTAAATTAATGGAGGTATTATTATAGATGAATTCGGACAAGTTAAATGAAATCATTAAAAAGAAATCTAAAGGTAATAATAACTTAGCTCATCATCTTCATCAGATGTTTTTCTTTGAACATGTGTTAATGAGACTAGAAAAAAGCAATTATAGAGATAATATTATTTTAAAAGGTGGAGTTTTACTTTCATCTATTATTGGAGAAGATTTAAGAACTACTAAAGATATAGATGCTACTTTAAAAGGTTTGCCATTAAATATGGATTCTATTAAAAATATATCTGAAGAAATTTTAAATACTCAAATAGATGATAATGTTAATTTTGAAATAGTTAATCTTAAAGATATAAGATTAGAAGATGAGTATGGTGGATTTAGAATAAATGTTAAAGGAACATTTGATAAGATAAAAACTAACTTCTTTATAGAAATAACCACAGGGGATATTATTACACCAAGAGAAATTAAATATAATTCTATATTTGAAAATAAAAAAATAAATAATCATGTCTTATACTATTGAAACTATAATTGCTGAAAAATTTGAAAGTATCATTAGTAAAAATATCACTGCTACTAGAGCAAAAGACTTTTACGATCTATATATACTAATGAGTAAGCATAGTAATGATATTAATAATAAAAATTTGGTTAAAGCTATTGAAAATACGTTTAATAAAAGAAATACAAAATTTAATATAGATAATTTCAAAGAAATAGTAGAAATATTAAAAGAAAGTGATATTTTAAAAAGAGTATTTATTGATTAGCAAAGTAAGTTGGAGTATACTAAAGAAGTAAGTTTTAATGATACAATCAATGCAATAAATGAAATCATTAACATATTAGAAAATGAATTAGTAGAAGTATAGGAAATACAATATGAATGATTGGATTGTCAACACATTATTGTACAAATTTCAAGAAAGTGTAAACACTTTATAAATATCTCATATTTTTCATTTATATCTATTTCTATTTTCTTAACTTTTGTATAATTCATATATGAGTCCTTCTGACTGGATGGGCTTTTTATTGTACCAAAAAACCACACTTTTCTGGTGTGGTTGAAAATACAATTTGGGTATTAAAAAAATGGATGTTTAAGCACCCATTTGTTTTGCAACTTCATCAGCAAAGTTTTCTTCTCTTTTAGCCATACCTTCGCCAACTTCAAATCTAATCATATTATCGATAGTTCCACCATTGTTTTTAACATAAGTTAAAACATTGATGCTATCATCTTTAACGAAAGCTTGTTCTTCTAAACATGATTCTTGATAGAATTTCAATAATCTACCTTCAACCATTTTTTCAGCTATTTCAGCTGGTTTACCTTCGTTAATAGCTTGTTCTTTTAAAATTTCTCTTTCTTTTAAAACTTCATCTTTAGAAAGTTGATCCCTTCTTACAACACTAGGACGCATTGCAGCAGCATGCATAGCAACATCCTTAGCAACTTCTTCGCTAGTATTAGATAAGGTAACTAATACAGCAATTTTGCCTCCCATGTGTAAATATGAACCGAAAACTTGATTATCAGTTTTAGTTAACTTTTCAAATCTTCTAAATGATAATTTTTCACCAATTTTAGCGGTTTTACTAACGATAATATCTTCGATTGTTTCACCATTAACAGTTAATTTTAAAACATCGTCATTAGTTTCAACATCATTGTCGATAATAGCTTTTAAAATTGTATTAACTAAATCTTTAAATTCATCATTTTTAGCAACGAAATCAGTTTCAGAATTTACTTCGACGATAACTGCTTTATTGCCATCTATAAGTGTAGCAGCTAAACCTTCAGCAGCAATTCTATCTGCTTTTTTAGCGGCTTTACTAATTCCTTTTTCACGTAACCAGTTGATAGCTTCATCAATAGAACCATTAGTGGCTTCTAGGGCTTTTTTACAATCAAGCATACCAGCACCAGTTGCTTCTCTTAACTCTTTTACTAAACTAGCACTTATCATTATATCTCTCCTTATTTTAAAGCTTCTAATAATTCGGCTTTTTTCATAGTTGAATAACCTTTGATTTCTTTTCCTTTAGCTAATTCTCTTAATTCAGCTACGGTCATCGTGTCTAATGATTCAACTTTTTCTTCTTTTTTAACTTCTTTTTCTTCAGTTTTTTGAACTTCTTTAACAGCTTTTGATTCAGTTCCTTTTACTTCAGATCTAAATTCTCTTTTTCCTTCTTTTTTGTTAAATGGTTTTTTAAAGTTTTTGTTTTCTTTTCTAGGTCTTTCTTCTTTTCTTTTTACTGTTTCTAAAGCTTTTTGCATTACTTCAGTAGCGTTTTCATCCTTATTCTTATCACTAACATAATCGATTATTTCTCCACCGTTAGCTTCGACGATTGCATTAGCCAAAACACTAGTAATTAATTTAACTGCTCTTATAGCATCGTCATTAGCAGGAATTACATAATCAACCATATCAGGATCACAATTAGTATCGACAATTCCAAAAACTGGAATGTTTAATTTTTTAGCTTCTTTAATCGCATTTTCTTCTTTAGAAGGATCGACGATGAAAAGAGCTTGAGGTAATTTATTCATTTCTCTAATACCACATAATAAATTATCTAATTTAGCATATTCTTTCTTTAATCCGATAACTTCTTTTTTAGGTAAAAGATCAAATGTACCATCAGTTTCCATTTTTTCGATTTCTTCTAATCTTCTAACTCTCCTTCTAATTGTTTTGAAATTAGTTAAGGTTCCTCCTAACCATCTTTCAGTTACATAATAAGAATTTGATCTGATTGCTTCTTCCTTAATAGCTTCTTGAGCTTGTTTTCTAGTACCTACAAATAAAACTTTTCCACCATTTGCAACGATTTCTTTTAAAGCTGTATAAGCTTCATCGATTTTTTTAGCTGTTTTTTGTAAATCGATAATATAAATATCATCGCGTGAAGTATAGATGTATTCCTTCATTTTAGGGTTCCATCTTTTTGTTTGATGTCCAAAATGAACACCAGCTTCGAGTAAATAACTCATTGATACAACTGCCATTTAATATTCCTCCTTTTGTTAAATCTTTCAGATACTTCAAAAATACACCACTTATCAAAAGCACTCGGCATAAAAATTCATATCTGTGTTTCGTAACATTTTCTAATTTATTAGCAATCCCCGAATGTCCAACGGTTTAAAAAAGCCAATAATATTATATCATATACTTTGAAAAAATAAACCTTTTTTTAATATTTTGTTAAAATTTTACCGTTTAATCTAATAATTGTTTGCTTCCCTATTTTTGTTTAGTATCGTTTTATCATATTTTATATAAGTGATTAATATAATCTATTAGATATGGAGGAATATTAGATGATAAACAAAAAAAGTATTTGGTTCTTAACATTATTCAGTTTAATTTTAGTTTTAAGTGTCTATTATATAACTATGCCTAGTGAATTATTATTAAATACAAGTGGTAACTACACCGAAGAAAACAACCCAACTACTTCTGTTAATGAAAGTACAGTTTTAGTTGCTTTGCAGGTTGAAGCTGAAGAAGAATTACTAAAGGAAATGGAAAATTTAAGAATTATTTTAAACAGTGATGAATCAAGTGTCGAAGAAAAAAATAAAGCTTTTGAAAAAATGAAAGAATTAAACATTAACAAAGGTGAAGAAGAAAAAATTCAAAATAAAATTAAAGAGGTTTATCAATTAGATGCTTTTGTTAGAATTAAAAATGATCAAATTGAAATAGTTGTCAGCAAGGAGGAAAACAACATAGAACTAGCCAATAAAATCATGCGAACTGTCCAAGAAATGTTCGATGAACAAAAATATATAACGGTCAAATTTACTAAATAATTGTTACTTTTTCCCTCACTTATTTATAAAAGGTACATAGAATAATATGAAGAAATATAAACCACCCAAGGAAGTGAGGGAATTATGTCTAAAAGTGTTTTGACCAAAAGGGAAAAAGAAGTATTTGATTTGTTAGTATTAAATAGATCGACTGACCAAATTGCAACTAAATTAGGTATAAGTGAAAAAACTGTTAGAAACCATATCTCTAATGTGATGCAGAAATTAGGCGTTAAAGGTCGAGCTGGGGCTGTCATAGAACTTTTAAAATTAAAGGAAATTTCATTATAAAAAGGTATAAATGACCTTTTTTTTCATAAAATTAATTAGGTGATTATATGCTAAAAAGAAAAATGATTCGAAAAATCATTATATCAACTTCAGCCTTATTTGCATTGTTTTTATTTTATTTAATTCCTAAAGAAGAAAAAAATGAAAATTTAAAAATAAACCAAAATTTAGAATATGTCAATTCTCAAGTTGTCACAAATAGCATTTATTTGTTAGATAATTATAGCTATCTTGGCAAAACTGAAGTAGTTATAAATAGTACTACTACTGAAGAAAAAGTTAAAGAATTAGTTCAAGTTTTAATTAGTGGTGGTGAAGGAGAAAATAAAATACCAAATGGTTTTAAATCAATTTTACCAAGTGACACTAAAATATTAAGTATTAAATATGAAGATGGATTAATAAAAATCGATTTTTCAAAAGAAATTTTAAATATCAATAAAGATTTGGAAGAAAAAATGATCGAGGCTTTAATTTATACGATCACATCAGTTGATGAAGTTGATAAATTAATTATCTATGTCGAAGGAGATATTTTAACTAAACTACCACAAACCCAAATTAATTTACCTAGCACTTTAGATCGTAATTTTGGTATAAATAAATCTTATGAATTTACAAAAGCCGATGATATCAATCAAGTTACAATTTATTATTTAAATAAACATAACGATAATTATTATTTTGTACCTGTCACTAAATATTTAAATGATAATCGTGATAAAATAAAAATCATTATCGATGAATTGACAAGTACTAATGCCTATAATACTAATCTTTTAAGTTATTTAAATAATAATACTGAATTATTAGCTATTGAAGAACAACCTGATATTTTAGAATTAACATTTAATTCATATATCTTTTCTGATGTCGATACTAAAGATATTTTAGAGGAAGTTATCTACACTATTTGTCTATCTATTAAAGATAATTATGACGTTAGTGAAGTAATAATCAATGATAGTGAACAACAGATTTATCAAACCGTTTTAAAAGAAATAAAATAGTTATTTTTAAATAACTATTTTATCGTTTTTTGATTATCCTATTCGGAAAGCTGGGGCTACGCCTAGATGATTATTATTGTTACTTAAACGCCTAGAGCCATCATAGTCGACAATTAAGAAACCATTAGAGCAACTAATCAAATAGCCTGAACGCAACCGCCAAGAAGTATCACTTAGTTGATATGTTTTTATGGCCCCACTATAATTATTGGTTGTTACTCCATTATTGTTATAATAATCTAATTGTCTTGTTTCTTCTTGAGCAGTATCATTAGATGCATTTGAACCATAAACCTCTTTTGGTGATAATAAATATAATTTATCTGTTGAGGTAAAATTAGAACAAATAGAACCTGATTCATTGCATGAAACTGTGTATGTATCAATAATAACATTCTTTAAACCACTTGATAAGGCGTTATATATATCTTCATTAACAAAACTATACATCTCACTGGCTGGCCAGCCTCCATCAATAGTATCAGTTGAATTCATGTTATGTTTAGTTACAATATCAACAAACTCTACTACAAAGCCACATGCTGTTTGTGAAAATCCTTCACTATTACATTCTTCTGGTGTTGACATATTTGCTATTCTTACTGTAAAGGTTTGTTCACTTCCATTAGTATATCCCTCTACTGTCACTTCTTTAGTATTTCCTACATTGTATACTTCAGAAGCTTTACCAGTTCTTACCATCTCTGCAATAGTTTCCCATGAATCTTCGGCAAATGTGTGATTCTTATCTAATCTTTTTACAATATTAGATACATCAACAGTTATAATTGGGCGAATACCATTGGTATTTCCATCATTGATATCATTATATACGTCAAAAGCACCATTGGATAAAACGAACCATGCAATATAAGATTGGGTAACCTCATAGTTAGCTAGTGTGTCCGTCCAATATCCATCTGTTGTCACATCACCTGTATCATATAAATTTGTTAATAACCATTCTGGCAATAATATATCACCAAATCCTGCTTGTGTTATTACTTCTCTACATTCTTGATAACTAGAGCATGTCAACCCTAAATCAAAAAATTCATTTAATCTATTCAGATATTCACTTTCCCAGTTACTTTTATCACTTAAGTTTTGATAAAATTCGGTTAGTTTCATTAATTCTTCGGCACTTGGTATTCTTTTATCTATTACATTACTCCATTGACTTGTTCTTTCTTCTAATGCTTTGTTTGCTGTGATTGGACCTGTTTCTTTCAAATAATCAAAAGCTTCTTCTTCAGTTG
>CATYVZ010000001.1 GCA_958413985.1 uncultured Bacilli bacterium | reverse complement strand
AAAAACAAGAAAAAGATGAAAATATAAACACAGATGATAAAGTTGATATTGTAACTCAAAAAAGTAGACTATTTGATGTTATAAAGATAGTTGGAAAAGTATTTGTTTTTATATTTTTATCGCTACCGATTATATTGATCATCATAGGTTTAGTTTTTGCTATCGTAGCCGTTATTTATCATATTATTTTAGGAATTAATCTATGGGGAATATTGCTTATTTTAATTGGTACATTTGTATTTTTTGGGTATTTATACTATATTTTATCAAACCTTTTTAAATCCCAAAACAAATTAAGAGCTTATCCATTTTTGATCTGTATTTTCTTGACAGCAATCGGTGGTTTTATGGCCTTTGATATGTTAAAAAAAATTGAGATTATCACTTACGATGATATTAACATCAAACAATTTGAATATACCATAAACAGAAATACTGAATTAGAATTTGATGATGTGTATGAAATTGTCTATGATGAAAATCTTAACGATAATCAAATAATAGTTGAAGTTCATTACTATGATAAGTATATCAATATCGATAGTGCAGAATATAGAAACACGATCGAAATATATTCTTCTTATAAGTATAAAAATGGCTTAAAGGTTTACGAGGAAATTGTCGATAATTTGAAAGAAAATAAAATTATCGATTATAGTAAGATTGACGATGTTACTTATAAGGTATATGGCAATAGTGAAACTATAAAAAAAATTAAAATAGATTAAACATATATTGTTATATGTTTTTTTCTGTTTTAAAAAACATATTTGTACTTTTTTGATAATATGATATAATTATATTAACTGCTGGAATAGCTTAGTTGGTAGAGCAACGCATTCGTAACGCGTAGGTCGTAGGTTCGAATCCTATTTCCAGCACCATTTTTGAAATAAAGGAGTATGATTATGAAGTTAAAATGGGGAAATATTTTTATCGCATTTTTGCTGTTGGTTTTAATTATTGGAACTGGAGTATATTTTGTTTTCTTTAAAGATAATGAACAGTCATTACCACCTGTCGATGATACACCGCCTTTAGAAGAAAAGAAGTTACAAGTTATCGATTTAGATTCTAATTCAAGACCAATCGCTGTCATGATCAATAACCATAAAACAGCGCAACCATTACAAACGGGTTTAAATGATGCATATTTAGTATATGAAATAGTTGTCGAAGGTGGCATTACGAGAATGTTGGCTGTATTTAAAGATGCTGATACTGCAAGAATTGGTACAGTCCGAAGCTCTAGACATTATTTCTTAGATTATGCTTTAGAAAACGATGCAATTTATGTTCACTATGGCTGGAGTCCTCAGGCTCAAGAAGATATATACAATCTTGGCATTAATAACATTAATGGTATTGTCGATGGTAATCCATTTTGGCGAGATAAAACTTTAGATGTTCCAACTGAACATACTGTTTATACTAGTATTGCTAGTTTAAACGAGACAATTAAAGATAAAGGTTATCGTTTGACAACTGACCAAGATAATTTATTAAATTATAGTGTCGATGAGATCGATCTTTCAACGAAGTCTGGAGCTATTAAAGCCGATGAAGTAAAGATCGAATATTCAAATTATCAAACTAATTCTTTTATCTACGACAGTAGTAGTAAATTGTATAAAAAGTATAGCAATGGTACAGAACGAAAAGATTACGTAACTGGCGCAACTTTTACTGCTAAAAATATTATCACTTATCAAGTAGCTAATTATAGTATCGACGATTATGGTCGTCAAGATATAAATAATATTGGTAAGGGAGAAGGATATTATATTTCTAATGGTTATGCAGTTCCTATAACATGGGAAAAAAGTTCGGCTTCTAGTAAGACCATTTATCGATTTTTAGATGGGGAAGAAATTACTGTTAATGATGGTAATACCTATATTCAGATTCAACCTAAAAATAAAAATATTGAAATTTTATAAAAAATAAACTAAAACTATTATATTTTTCTTATTATTGTGATATAATGTTATAGTTCGAGGTGAAATAAAACAATGAATTTTGACAATCTTGATAAAGAGTACTTGGATATTGTTAATAATATTTTAAACAATAAAGAATTTCTAAAATTAAAGAATTGTGAACATCACGGCATTAGTAGATATGATCATTCTTTAAAAGTTTCTTATAAAGCTTATAAATATGCTAAAAAACACAAACTTGATTATAAGTCGACCGCTATTGGTGGTTTGTTACATGACTTTTTTGATAATACTAATTTTAGTATGAAAGATAAGTTTATTTCTACTTTTAATCATCCATTAAAAGCTGAAGCAAATGCTTTAAAGAATTTTAATATAAGTTCTAAAGAGGCTGACATAATTAGAAGTCATATGTTTCCACTTAATACTAGCATACCAAAATATAAAGAAAGTTGGATTGTTAGTTTGTATGATAAACAAGTAGCGTTGAATGAGTTTAGTCACAAACTTGGTTATAAATTACGTTATGCTTCTAATTTAGCTATATTGTTGTTATTTAATTTTATAAAATAGATAATTAATAGACAATTTTGATTATCTATTTTTTCTTGCATAAAATGGCGAAATTGTTTATAATTATATTGTGTCCTCGTAGCTCAGTTGGATAGAGCACGGTCCTCCTAAGACCGGTGTCGTTGGTTCAAATCCAATCGGGGACGCCATTTAATGTATATAAAGTTTTAAAACTGTTTAATAAATAGAAGGGAAAGTAAAATGATCGATTTAAAGCAAATACAAAAAGATATTTATCAAAATAAATTAGATAAAGGGTTCAATGTTACTGATATTAATAAAGAATTTTGTTTAATCTATGGTGAAGTATCTGAAACATATGAAGCTTGGAGAAAAAAGAAAGATGATGTAGGAGAGGAAATAGCTGATGTTGCTATTTATTTGTTAGGACTATCGGAAATTTTAAATATCGATTTAGAGAAAGAACTTTTAAGAAAAGTTAATAAAAACAAACATCGTGAATATAAAATGATCGATGGAGTAAACACACGAATAAAAGAATATGAAGGTTAATAACATTTTTAAGTTTTAATTATTAGAAAAGTATGAGGTATAAAGAAAGCTAATTGTTTTAAATAAGTTAGATATTTTATTGAAAATAGGATTAATAAAATAAAGTATATTTTTTAATAATTATATTTATTTTGAATATATTTTAATAGTTTACAGTTTAATTATATTTTGATATAATTTTCTTATGCCGATATAGTTTAGTGGTAAAACAGGTCCTTGGTAAGGATCAGCGGACAGTTCAATTCTGTCTTTCGGCACCATAGGGAAATTAGTCGAACTAATCGACTTTGAATATATGAAAGGTTAATTTCGGTTAACTTTTTTATATGCTCGAAAGGAGTTGATTAGTTATGCAAATTATCAAAGAAGAATTAGAAATTGAAGAAACACTACATAAAAGGATTAAGAACGTGTTAAAGTTTCTAAATATTAAAGCAAAAGTTATTAAAGGTAATATTATAAGTATTAGTAAAACAAATCTTGCTTATATAGAACCACATAAGTTAGTAATTAATAATATAACCTATCTATTCTTTAATGAATGTGAGAATGTTTATATTAATACTTTAGAAAAATATATACCTTTTAATGAACTAGAAAATTATATTAAAACACAAAAAAGTATTATAATATTAATAGAAATTATTTATCAAATTTGTATAAATAGATTCTTTAGTCTAATCTATCGTACAAATAGTAATTTGTCAAAAGGATTGAAAAAAGATATATGAAATATTGTAATATATGAAGCAGTTTAACTTTTATAGGGTTAATCTGTTTTTTAATATTTTTGTAAAATAGTAGTTTTTTGAAATCGTATATGTTATAATAAGTAGGAAACTACTTAAAGGAGGAAGAAGATGGATAATATAGGACAACTTATAAAACAAATATCCAATATTTTAATAAATGACTTAAACAAGAGATTAAAAAAATATGATATTACATTTTCACAACTACAAGTATTATTAGTAATTAAGAATAATAGTAAAATATGTCAAAAGGATATTGCTGAAGTTTTAAAAATAAAACACACATCTCTACTAGATATACTAAAAATATTAGAAAGAAAAGAATTGGTGATAAAATCTATCAGTGAGAGTAATGCAAAATATAGTGAAATATCGTTAACTACAAAGGGAAATGAAACAATTAAAAATATGGATTTAGGAAAAGATAAAACACAAAAAATGATGGCTGATACCTTAGGTTATTCTAGTGTAGAAGTAATGATTTCTAAATTTAAAGAAGTATTAAATAATTTAGAAAAAGGTGGATATGATGTCTAAATTACTAAAAGCAAATATAGTTATAAACGAAATAAAAGTAAAGAATATACTAACAAAATCAAATTTGCCAGTATCGGATTACTCAGTTAATCCTTATGTTGGATGCTCACATTCTTGTAAATATTGCTATGCTTCATTTATGAAAAGATTTACAAATCATTCTGAAAAATGGGGAACATTTGTTGATGTAAAATATTGGGATAAAATAAGAAATCCTAAAAAATATGCAGGTAAGGAATTATTTATTGGTTCAGTAACTGATCCTTATATGCCACTTGAAGAAAAATATAAAAGAACAAGAACACTCTTGGAAGAAATGCAGGGTAGCGGTTGTAAGATAAGTATAGCAACTAAATCAGATTTGGTATTAAGGGATTTAGATTTGATTAAAACATTTCCAGATGCTCGAGTATCTTGGTCTATCAATACTTTAGATGATAGTTTTAAAAATGATATGGATAAGTCAATATCTATTGATAGAAAAATAGAATGTATGAAAAAATTTCATGAAGCAGGAATTAGAACAACTTGTTTTATATCCCCTATATTTCCTGAAATTACTTATATCCCTTATATGATGAAATATATAATAAAGGTAAAAAAGACTATTGGGAAAATTTAGATAAGGAAATTAGAGAATTTTGTAAGGAACAAAATCTTGAATATGTTAGAAATGATGATTCTATAAAAAGAGGAATAAACGAACCACCTATTGTAGTTAATTATTTCTATCATGAAGAAATTATTAAATAAAGTATTAGGAGGAATTGAAATGGAATTTTATGATGTAGTTAATAAGAGAAGAACAGTTAGAGAGTTTTTAAATAAGGAAGTTGATTTTAATGCAATTAAAAGAATTTTAGAGGCAGGTAATAAGGCTCCGACTTGGAATCACAATCGTAATTGTAGTTTTATTGTATTAAAAACCGTTGAAGAAAAGGAATATGCTTTTGAGTACGCTAAAAAAATTGCAGATAAGTTTGATGAAGAAAAGTATTTAAATATGCCTAGACCATACCCAATTACATTAGGTCAAAAAATGTATGGTCATGCGATGCCAAGACAATTTACAATGTTAAAAAATGCACCTTATGTAATAATACCTGTGTTTAAATCAAAAGAAATAAATGGTGGTGAGGGAGTTTCAAGTTTAAATCCATTTTCAACTATTTGGTGTGTTATAGAGAATATCTTTTTAGCAGCTACTAACGAGGGTTTATCTTGTTCTATGAGAATACCATTAAAAGATGAACATGATATTGTAAAAGAAAAATTAAAAGTACCACCAACATATATGATACCTGTATTTATTGGAATTGGTTATGCTGATCCAAATGAAAAAGAATTAGAACAACAATATCCAGAACTTGAAAAACAAATTCATTATGGAAAATGGAAATAATATATAGGAATTACAAAATGCAATTTATCGCAAATAATACCTAATTTTGAAGCATTAGGTACCATTCCAAAAAAAGTTTAGTTTAGTACTAACTTATATAGTTGGTACTATTTTTGTTAAAAAAATTAAAAATTATGATAATATATAGATATGAGAGATACAGATAAACAAATATTAAGAAAATATTATAAAACAATCAGGTCAAATATTATCGATCGACCTAAAAAAGATCAGGCAATTTTTAAACAGATAATTAACAACCGTTTAATACAAGATAGTAGCCTTATACTAATTTATTTTTCTACCAAAGATGAAGTAGATACCAAAGAGCTAATCAAATTTTTTTTATCATCACATAAATCAGTAGCTTTACCTAAAGTGGTCGATCAGGAAATTATTTTTTATTATATAACAAGCATTAATGATGTCAAAACAGGGCGATTTGGTATACAAGAACCTATTTCTGACAATAAAGTATCTGATTATTCAAATAGTGTTTGTATTGTGCCTGGTATATGTTTTGATAAAAATAATTATAGAATCGGGTATGGTGGTGGTTATTACGATCGCTTTTTGAAACATTATAAAGGATATAAAATAGGCATTACTTATAGTGAGTGTGTAGTAAATGAAATTGCTGTTGAAAGTCATGATATCCAATTAGATATGGTTATTTCTTCATCTAATTATTAAGATGTCATTTGCATTATTATAAAGTTTGTGTTAGTATATAAGCCATTTGTGAGGTTTATTATGAAAGAGAAAAAAGAACTTAAAATTTATGAGTTGTTAGGAATTAAGACATTTAGAAAAATGGTGTTTAAATTTTGTAGAATAATTGCTACGCCGTTTACATTATTAATTCCAAAGGAAGAAAGAAAAAAATTTCTAGATGAACTTAAAATAATTAATTATAACATTGGTGGTTATAGTAGTAAGAATCTACACGCATTTAAAAAATACTTGTTTTTAAATAGTGCGATACATGTATTTGCCTTATTATATTGTATACCAGCTTTTCTAAAAGTTATCGGTGGTACAGCATCTTTTTTTATGTCGATTATTATCCCTACATTGATTGTCATAAATAGTTATTGCATTATCCTTCAAAGATATAACTATATTAGAATTAAGCAAGTTATCAAGAAAATAACTCCATATGAAGAAAAACAAAAAACCAAAATTAAGGAACAAATAAAAGAACTTGAAAGATCATTGGATAGTCAAACTTATGTTATAATCAAAAAAAATAACCAAGAAAAAGAAGTAGCTATTGATGAACTGATGCAAAAGGCAACCTTAGAAGAATTGAAAAAATATCGAGAATATTTAAATTTACTTAGTTTAAGATGTAAACTAAATAATTATGTTTATCAAAATAATGACTTTAGTTTAAATTTGAAAGAAAATAAAATATTAAAATTTAAATTAAACTCTAAAGAGTAATATATGGTAAAAAAAGAAGTAATAGTTTATAAAATAAGGTAAAATTTGACAAAAGTATTTTTTTATAGTAATATAAGAGCGATTTGCTCATCTAAGGGGGAAAATAAAAATATGATCACTTTAAATATGAATAGTTTTGCTAGAATAGAGTTATTTACTTTAGGCGAAAAGATTATCAAAGATAGTAATTTAGACATTGCGATAGATGAAAATCATCGTATTGTTTTGCCTATAAAGACTATTATGAAAATCTTTGGCCCTTATATTTCCAAAATCGATAATTGTCAGTTGTTTAATTATAATTTAGAATTACCTAGTATGAATGCCAATTACAATATCGGTAATTTAGCTAAAGTTTTTTTAAATAACAAAGGTTTAGAAATATTAATGAAGATCAATCAGTTTTTAGTTAATGATTGTATTGAAAGTGGAGTTAAGCCAACTTGTATACCATTAGCTGAAGATTGTAGTGTTACTATGCCATTGAAAGATATTATGAATATTTTTGGAGTGTATCTTTCATATTCTAAAAACAAAGTAACAATTCCTTTTGATGTAAATATCGAAGTAGCCAAAAATGATCTAGAACCAATTATTAAAAAAACAATTACCAAAAACAGATGATTGACAATTATATGTTATGTTCGAAATTCGTGTTTTTAAGTATCAAATGGTTATTTTTTAGATGCAAATTGTGGAAAATGTAGTATTAAACATAGAACTAAGGTATTCTGGTCCTATATTAAAAAAATAAGTTATGGATATGCTAGAATATCCGATGTTTAGGAGGATTTATAATGAATTATATAGAAGAATTAGAATTATTAAATAGTGAAAAAAACAAGAAAATAAATCAAGAAAATTTATTGATATCTGATATGGAAAATGAATTAACTTTTTTTGCAAAAAGAATAAAAGATAAACATTTACCAAAAATTCAAGCTATGCATAATGAAGTTGAAGCATGTGAACAAAAAATTGATCAATTTTGTAAAACAGTTGAAGTATGTTCTACTTTTAATAGCCAAGATATAGGTGATGTTTTAAGTAGTATTATTAGTTCATTTGAGGGAAGATCATATTTTTATCAAGATGCATGTTATTATACTTCTCAAGTTGAATACTTTCTTTTTGAAAAAAAACAATTTGATGTTTGTAAACAAGTAAAAATAATAGTAGCAGAAACTGAACGTCACACACAATATGACGATGAATGCTTAGGAGCAAGAAGTCTTAGCCGATTAGCAGATCGTGGTTTAGCTTTAGTTTTAGATGAGGATACTAATCCATTAAATGAGACAATTACTTTTTATCAAAGTAATGCTACTAACCATAACTTGACGCAAAATGTTAATTATGGAAAATTTACTTATGTCAAAGATTTTATCGATTATGTTGTTTCATATCGAATTAAAAATAATTTAACAGAAATTACTAGAGAAGAATTAGAAAAAATTAAGGTAGACTTTTTATTGTTTAACGAAGAACAGATCAACTTTGATTGTCAAATTGATAAAACCAAAAGAATATGATATAATTTATTTAGGAGGGGACCTTTTATGAATAAAGAGGAATTAATTCAATTAAAAGAAAAATTAGAAAGAGAAAATAGACGATATGTTCCTTATGGTATCTATTCAACTTTAACTGGTGGTACCAATGGTGAATACGCTAAAAAAAGTTATCGTTTAAGTGAAATTAAAGCTAAAAAAGATATTGACAAACCTGTTAGTGCTGTTACGAATAATTTTGAAGCTATAATCACATATTTAGCTAAAAGAAAAGTAATTTATGATGAAATAGATTTAGTTATGTTTTTTAGTGTTTTTGTCGAAAATGATGGTACTATCGATATTAAAAGTGATAAACTAAAGAAAGGTACTAGAATATTAGACGATATTGTTCTATTGAACTTCTATGGAACTAAGGTTAAAGATAATAATGAAATTATCGATATTCCGACTCATGAAATTAAAGGATATATCGATAGCGATAATCATTTCTTAGTTAACTTTAGTGAATTTACGCAAAAGTTAGAAGAACAAGGATTTTCTTTACGTGGTATCAATGATTTTACAGATCTTAAAAATAGAGTCGTAAACGATAAAAATACTGAATGCGTAATTGCTTTTAAATTTATGAAAAGTAATAATAAAACTTTATAACATTAGAGAATACTCTAGTGTTTTTTTATTTAAAATTCGTTTATTTTTAAAATTTTAGCAAGTTAATTTGCGAACTAAGTCTACCATATGATATAATTAAATAGGTGATAATATGTACGACGTTATTATAATTGGTGCTGGTCCTAGCGGTCTATTTGCGGCTTATGAATTAAGTAAAAACAAAAATTTAAAAATTTTATTGTTAGATCAAGGTCGATTTGCTAAGAATAGACTATGTCCGATGAATAAAAAAAACGTGCCATGCACTAATTGCCAACCATGTAATATTTTGTCCGGCTTTGGTGGCGCTGGTACTTTTTCTGATGGCAAACTAAACTTTGCGCCTAAAATAGGTAAATCAGACTTAATGAAATACATGCATGAAGAAATGGCTTTAAATTTAATAAATGAAACTGAAGATATCTTCAATCATTTTGGTATGGATAGTAAAACTTATCCGACTAATTTAGATGAAGCTTTAGCTATAAAAAGAAAAGTAGCTATTACTGGGGCTAATTTAATGCTTATCAAACAGAAACATTTAGGTAGTGATAAATTACCAATTTATATCCAAAATATTACTGATGAATTAATCAGTAAAGGAGTAGAAGTAAAAGAAAATAAAACCGTTTTAGATATAGTTTCTCTAGCGAAAGATAAACATAAAATCATTACAAAAAATGCTGAATTTTTATCGAAGTATGTAATTGTTGCTCCTGGTCGAACAGGTGCTAAATGGGTACAAGAATTAGCTGAGCGTTATCAAATACCATATACTTCAAAAAGTATCGAAATTGGTGTGCGGGTAGAAACTAGAAAAGAAATATTAGAAGAAATTACTGATATTATTTATGATCCAACTATCTTTATTAAAACTGACACTTATCACGATGAAATTAGAACTTTCTGCACTAATCCTGGAGGTTTTGTAACAAAAGAAACTTACAATGATTATATATGTGTTAATGGTCACGCTTTAAAAGATCTAAAATCAAATAATTCTAATTTTGCCTTTATCAGTAAAGTAACATTAACTGAGCCTGTTACTAATACTAGAGCTTATGGGGAAGCGATTGCTAAAATAGCTAACGTTTTAGGTGATGGTAAACCAATAATTCAAACTTTGAAAGATTTAAGAAATGGGCGAAGAAGTGAATGGCATAAAATCAATAAAGGTTTTATCAGTCCCACTTTAAAAGATTGTGTAGCAGGAGATCTAGCTTTAGTTCTACCACATCGTATTATAACTAATATTATCGAAGGCTTAGAAAAACTTGACAAAATAATTCCCGGTGTCAACAATGATGAAACTTTATTGTATGGACCTGAAATAAAATTTTTCAGCAATGAGATCGATACTGATAATAACTTTAAATTAAAAGATTTTGATATCTATTTTGTAGGTGATGGCTCTGGCAAATCAGGTAATATTGTAACAGCGGCAGCCACAGGTTTAGTAGCTGCTAAAGATATTTTAAAAAAGGAGGAAAAATGAAATACTATAACATTAGCAGTGATGAAGTTTTAAAAGAAGTTAATAGTAATTTAAATGGGCTTACTAATGAAGAAGCCAATAATAGATTAAACCAATTTGGCTATAACGAACTGCATCAAAAAAAGAAAATTTCTATTTTTAAAATGATCTTGTTACAATTAAAAGATGCAATGATAATAATTTTATTTATTGCTGCTTTAATTTCATTTCTTTTAAACGAGACTGCTGAAGCAATAGTAATTCTAGTCATAATTTTTATTAATTCGTTAATTAGTATAGTTCAAGAAAGAAAAGCGGAAAATGCAGTTGAAGCATTAAAAAATATCAGTTCGCCTAATGTAAAAGTCATAAGAGATGGAGTTAAAGATATTATTAATTCGAAAAATTTAGTCGTTGGCGATATTGTCTTATTAGAAGCAGGTGACATTGTTCCTGCTGATTTAAGGCTTTTGAAAACATCATTATTACAAATATCAGAGGCAACTTTAACAGGAGAAGCGGTCCCTGTTTATAAAGATGAGAAAGCTATATTACAAGATAATACTATTTTAGGCGAACGCGTCAATATGGCTTTTTCTTCGACTATCGTCAATTACGGGACGGCAACTGGTGTAGTCGTCGGCACGGGTATGAATACTGAAGTGGGTAAAATTGCCAATATGTTAGAAAATACTGAAGAATTAGATACTCCACTAAAAAGAAAATTAAATAAAATCGGCAAAATTTTAAGTGTTGTCGGCATTGCTATTAGTTTAATAATCGTGGCAATCGGCTTATTATATGACAAAAATTTTGTTTCTATTTTGATGATCGCTATATCTTTAGCTATTTCAGTAATACCTGAAGGCTTGCCAGCTACGGCAACGATCGTTATGGCTTTAGGTGTTCAAAGAATGGCGAAACAAAATGCTTTAATTAGAAAATTGCCAGCTGTTGAAACTTTAGGTAGTACGACTGTTATTTGTTCAGATAAAACGGGAACTTTAACCCAAAACAAGATGACAGTAAAACAGTTTGCTTTATATGATGATTTTATAACTGGTAAAGTTAAAACCGATAAAGATAAAGTAACTAATTTAGAACTATTACAAGCAGCTACTTTATGTAATAATGCTGCGATCGATGACGATAAAGAAGTTGGCGATCCAACTGAAGTTGCTCTGTTGGCCTTTGCTAAAAAACAAAAATTTACAATCGATAGTAAACATCAACGTATTTTAGAATTACCGTTTGATTCTGACCGTAAAAGAATGACTGTAATTTATAAATTTGACGATTATGTCGTCTATACTAAAGGAGCTATCGATTCAATTTTGCCTCTTTGTAATAAAATTGCTATCGATGGCGAAGAAAAGGAGCTAACGCAAGAAGATATCGATAAAATAAATTCGTTATGTCGCTCATCTTCCCAAGCAGCGTTACGTGTTTTAGCTTTTGCCAAAAAAAATGTTCAGGAAATACCTGATAAAAAAAATATAGAAAAAAATTTAACTTTTATTGGTATTTTAAGTATGATCGATCCGCCACGTGACGAAGTAAAAAAGGCCATAGCTACATGTCACAAAGCAGGAATCAAAGTGATCATGATTACTGGTGATCATATTGAAACAGCTATTGCAATCACTAAACAATTAAATATATATCAAGAAGGTGATCTAGCTTTTTCTGGAGCTGATTTGATCGATATGAGCGATGAACAATTAGATGAAATTGTTTTAAAAACATCGGTTTTTGCGCGAATAAGTCCCAATGATAAATTACGAATAGTCAACTCCTTAAAAAGACAGAATAATATCGTCGCTATGACTGGCGATGGCGTCAATGATGCCCCAGCATTAAAAGCTGCTGATATTGGTGTAGCGATGGGGAAAACCGGGACCGACGTCGCTCGTGAATCATCAGATATGATTTTATTAGATGATAATTTTACGACGATCGAATATGCTATTAAAGAAGGACGAAGAATTTACTCAAATATTCAAAAAGTTATCCAATATTTGTTAGCTGGCAATATATCTGAAGTTTTGACTATTTTTTTAGCTGTCTTATTTAATATTGGTACTCCAATTTTAGCTGTTCATATTTTGATAGTTAATTTAGTTACCGATACAATTCCTGCGTTAGCTTTAGGTGTCGATCCTGCTAGTGATGATATTATGAATCAAAAACCTATTAAAGTAGGTACATTATTTGAAAAAGGCTTAATTACAAGAGTTATTTTTCACGGAATTATAATATCGATTATTACTTTAATCGCATATTATATCGGTTATCAAGATACACAAGAAGCAGGAACTACGATGGCTTTTATTACATTATCACTTTCACAGATTATCCATTCTTTAAATCAACATTCATCGACTATTTCTTTCTTTTCAAAAAGACATGCACGAAATTGGTATTTATATGGCGCGATGATCTTATCGCTAGTGATACTTTTATTATTGGTGTTTATTCCACCAGTAGCGCAATTTTTATCTTTGCAAGTACCTAATAAAAATGAATGGTTAGTAATTATTTCACTTTCTTTGGTGCCACTAGTGGTCGTCGAACTTTATAAATTAATAATAAAGATTCGTTGCACAAATAAAAAAAATGCGTTATAATTTAATTGATATTATAGGAGTGATAATATGGTAAGAACACTTAGTTTAGTTCTTGATGACGAAGGAAAAAAAAGTCTTACTTTGTTTACTGATGAAGCAGCTAAGATCGATAAATTTACGACTAAAAATTTTGAAAACTCTGATCAGATAAGAGAGTATTATAAAGAGCAAATCGATCGTTTTTTAGCTGATAATAATAATTATCTAGAAGCGATCAAAAAAAGAACCGATAAAAATTTTAAAGGACGAATCGTTATTTTAGAAATGTATGATGATGATATGACTTATCATTATCGTGATCGAGCAGTTTTATATAAAAAGCATATTGTTGCATTTAAAGAAATGATTAAAGATCGAAAAACTATGCTAAGATTTCTAGAATTTAGCAAACTAAATTTTAATTATCTTGGGTTTAAAAGATTGATTTCACCTTTTTTAAGTCGTGAAATAAAAATTACTGATTATAGTAAAAAAAGTCGAGTAGAATTAATTGGCCGAGAACTTCATAAACAAATTAGTTATTATGAAATTTTAAGATTAATTACTAAGGCTTATTTAGAAGAAAGAAAAGAAAGACCTAATTTAAAAACTATCGAAGCTATCTATAACGATTATTTAAAAACTAAAACAGCTGTCAAAAAACAGGAACATAAAGAAAGAATTATTCCCAAAATATCTGATGATGGTTATATAACAATCGATAATATTCGTTATTCTATCGATGAATTACCTTTCGATTTAGAACAGCTAAACAAAGTTGAGGATATAAATTTTTGGTTTGATGGGTTAGGAGAAGTCGATGAAGAAAAACATAATTTCTTTCATTAATTATTTAACCGATAAAGATTATTCGCCCAATACGATTCTTAGTTATGAAAAAGACTTGCATCTTTTTTGTGAATATGCTAAAAATTGTGATGTAAATAAAGTCGACTATAATTTTATTCGCGGTTATTTACAATTTCTTCATAATAAAAACTACACAACCAAAAGCATTTCTAGGCATGTTAGCTGTTTAAAAAGTTTTTTTAAATATTTAACTAAAATGGATATTATTAAAGAAAACCCTTGTCTTTTAGTAACTAATCCTAAAATTGAAAAGAAATTGCCGAATTATCTTAATTATCAAGATCTAGAAAATTTATTTAATGTTCCAGATTGTTCTACACCTTTAGGATTAAGAAATAGATTGATTTTGGAATTGTTATATTCTTGTGGTGTTCGTGTCAGTGAGTTAGTTAATATCAAATTAAAAGATATTGATTTTAGCAATAATCGTATTTTAATTTTAGGAAAAGGAAATAAAGAAAGATATGTTTTATATGGTAAAATTTGCCATGATCTATTAGTTGATTATATCGATAATGCCAGACCCAAATTAAATAAAGATAGCGATTATCTATTATTAAATAAATTTGGCAATAAGATAACTGATCGAGCAATTAGAATGATTATCGACGATATTGTTCAAAAAAGTAGTTTAAAATTAAATGTTTCACCCCATACCTTAAGACATACTTTTGCTACCCATTTGTTAAACGAAGGTGCTGATTTAAAAATTGTTCAAGAGTTATTAGGGCATGAAAATATATCGACAACAGGTATATATACGCATGTTTCTAATGAACGCTTAAGAAAAGTATATTTAGATGCTCATCCAAGAGCAAAAAAGGAGCAATTATGAAAAAAATAATATTTATAGTTTTTACGTTTTTATTTTGTACAAGTACTGCTTTAGCTACTAATCATATTTATAATATCGATATGGAAATATATATCGATCAAGATGGAACGGCTACAATTACTGAAACTTGGGATGTCGATGGTAGTGATGGTACTGAATGGTACAAAGTTTACAATGGTTTAGGTAATTCTGAAATAATCGATTTTACTGTTTCGATGGATGGCAGTCCTTTAACTTATAAAATTTGGGATGTCGATGAGTCATTAAACGAAAAAAAAGGTTACTATGGCATTAATTATACTAGCAATGGTTTAGAACTTTGTTTTGGAAAGTATGATTATAAACACCATAAATTTACATTAAATTATAAGATAACCAACTTTGTTTTAAATACTAGTGATTCGCAAGTTGTTTATTGGAATTTGATCGACCGTTTATCATCAGTTGATTTTGAAAATTTTTCGATCGTTTTATCTAGTTATTATGAATTTCCTAATACATTAGATGTTTGGGGATATGGTTATAAAGGATATGCTTATGTCGAAAACGGCAAAATATATTTATCTAACGATGGCGATATGAATGGTAATTATGTTGTTTTATTGGCCAAATTTCCAGTAAATACTTTTAATACCACTAATGAAGATAGTCGTTATAATACATTTGATGATGTTTTAGCCGCTGCTGATGAAGGTAGCTTTGAATATGACTATGATGAAGAATCTTTTGCTACCAACATACTTAATTTTATCGTTGTTATTTTTAATATTTTCTTATGTTTTATTCCTGTTTTGATTGCCATTTTGATCGCTCGTTCTAATCAATATGGTTTTATCGATAATAAAAAAATCACGAAAAAAAATACCCCTTATTTTAGAGATATTCCTTGTGATAAAGATATATATTATGCTAATGCATTAGTTCAATTAAATAAGTTTACTAATTCTAATTCAAACATTTTAGGAGCGATTTTACTAAAATGGGTTAAAGAAGATAAAATTAAAGTTATTAAAGATAAGAAAAAAACATCTTTACAATTTGATAAAAATACTGTTATCGATAATAAATTAGAAGATGAATTATATAAAATCATGTATACAGCTAGTGAAGATGGTATTTTGGAAAATAAAGAATTAGAAAGATGGGCACGTAAAAATTATGAAAAATATTTAAGAATATTCGATCGTATTAAAAACGAGAAGATCAAGGAACTAAAACAAGCTGGTCATATTTATAAAAGAAAGAATCGTCAAGAATGTAAATACAAAAATGTAATGGATGATACTTTATATAAAGATTCGCAAAAGTTATATGGTCTAAAGTTGTTTTTAGAAGATTTTTCAAGTATTAATACAAAAGAAGTAATCGAAGTTAAACTATGGGATGAATATTTGATGTTTGCTTATCTTTTCGGTATTGCTGATAAGGTCGCTAAACAAATTAAAAACATGTATCCAGAATACATCGAAAATATGGGTAATAATATTGATCTTGATACTATTATTCTCTTTAATATGATATCAGTTCGTTCGGTATCCGCAGCTAATAGCGCTAGAGCAAGTGCCCAATCATATTCCGGTGGTGGCGGGGGCTTCTCTTCTGGCGGAGGAGGAGGAGGCTCTTTCGGCGGCGGTGGCGGCGGAAGTCGTTAGTGTCAAATAAAAATTTTTGTTGAAAAAAAGAATAAATTTTATTCTTTTTTTTAGTGTTTCGTGATATAATCTAAGAGTGTTAAACATTAAGGAGGGCAAAAGATGACACAATATGTTTATTCCTTTAGTGAAGGAAACAAAGATATGCGAAATCTATTAGGAGGTAAAGGAGCTAACTTAGCGGAGATGAAAAGTATCGGTTTACCAGTTCCTGATGGATTTACAGTAACGACAGAAGCTTGTAATAAATATTACGATGATGGTGAGAAAATAGCTGATGAAGTTATCGAACAAATTATGAATAAATTAAGTAAATTAGAGGAGACTTCTGGCAAGAAAATGGGCGACTTAGATAACCCATTGCTAGTATCGGTAAGAAGTGGTGCTAGAGCTAGTATGCCGGGAATGATGGACACTGTACTTAATTTAGGATTAAATGATGAAGTAGCAAAACATTTTAGTGAAAAAATCGACAATCCAAGATTTGTTTATGATTCATATCGTCGATTTATTCAAATGTTTGCCGATGTTGTTAAAGGATATCCTAAATCTAGTTTTGAAAGAGTATTAGATGAATTTAAAGAAAATAAGGGAGTTTCATTCGATACTGATCTAACAGCTGATGATATGAAAGAAATTACTAATAAATTTAAAACTATTTATAAAGACTTAGCTGGCGAAGAATTCCCACAAGATCCTAAAGTTCAATTAATCGAAGCTGTTACTGCTGTATTTAGATCTTGGAATAATGAAAGAGCAATTATTTATCGTAGAATGAATGACATCCCAGGAAGCTGGGGAACAGCTGTCAATGTTCAAGAAATGGTCTATGGTAATAGCGGTGAAAAATCTGGAACAGGTGTTGCCTTTACAAGAAATCCTGCGACTGGTGAAAATAAACTATACGGTGAATATTTGATCAATGCACAAGGAGAAGATGTAGTAGCTGGTATTAGAACACCGCAACCAATTTCTACTTTAGAAAGTGTTATGCCTGATGTTTATGAACAATTTGCTAAAATAGCTAAAACTTTAGAAAATCATTATAAAGATATGCAAGATATGGAATTTACAATCGAAAATGGTAAGCTATTTATGTTACAAACAAGAAATGGAAAAAGAACAGCTCCAGCTGCTTTAAAAATAGCCGTCGATTTAGTAAACGAAGGTATGATTACTAAGGATGAAGCTTTGCTTAAAGTAGAACCTAAACAATTAGATCAATTATTGCATCCAATGTTTGATAGTGAAGCTTTAAAAAATGCTAAACCAATCGCCAAAGGATTAGCCGCATCACCTGGTGCTGGTACTGGTCGAATTTATTTTACTGCTTTAGATGTAAGTGCTGCTAGAGCTAGAGGCGAGGAGACTTTATTAGTAAGACTAGAAACTTCTCCTGAAGATATTCAAGGTATGAATGATGCTAATGGTATTTTAACGATCAGAGGAGGAATGACTTCTCATGCTGCAGTTGTTGCTCGTGGTATGGGTAGATGTTGTGTATCAGGATGTGGCGAACTAATTATCGACGAAGAAAATAAGACTTTAAAAACACAAGATGGTAAAGTATTTAAAGAAGGAGATTATCTATCAATCGATGGTTCTACCGGTAACGTTTATGGCGAAGAAATAAAAACGGTTGAAGCAACGATTAGTGGTGATTTTGAAACCTTTATGTCTTGGGCCGACAATACTAGAGTATTGAAAGTTAGAACTAATGCCGATACTCCTAAAGATGCAATTCAAGCTCGTAAATTTGGAGCTCAAGGAATTGGTTTATGTCGTACTGAGCATATGTTTTTCGAAACTGACAGAATCTTTAATTTTAGAAGAATGATTTTAGCTGATACTCTAGAACAAAGAGAAGAAGCTTTAGAGAAAATTTTACCTTATCAAAGAGGGGACTTTGAAAAATTATTCGAAGCAATGGAAGGAGATCCAGTTGTAATTCGTTATCTAGACCCACCACTACACGAATTCTTGCCTCATACTAAAGAAGAAATGCAACCTTTAGCTGAAAGTTTAAATATCAGTTTAGAGACAATTCAAAATAGAATTGATTCATTAAAAGAATTTAATCCAATGATGGGTCATCGTGGTTGCCGTTTAGCTATTACTTATCCAGAAATTGCTAAAATGCAAACTAAAGCAGTTATCGAAGCGGCAATTAATGTTAATAAAAAGGGTATGAATGTTACTCCAGAAATTATGATACCTTTAGTTGGCGATGTTAAGGAATTAGAATATGTTAAAAATATAGTTGTCACTGTGGCTGATGAAATTATTAAAGAAAACAATGTTGATCTTCAATATAAAGTTGGAACAATGATCGAAATTCCAAGAGCTGCTTTAACAGCTGATGAAATTGCTAAACAAGCTGAATTCTTCAGTTTTGGTACTAACGATTTAACGCAAATGACTTACGGTTTTTCAAGAGATGATGCAGGTAAATTTTTAAATGACTATTATAATAAAAAAATCTTTGAAAGTGATCCATTTGCTAAATTAGATCAAACTGGTGTAGGACAATTAGTTGAAATGGCTGCTGTTAAAGGTCGTCAAACGAGAAAAGATATCCATTTAGGAATTTGTGGTGAACATGGGGGCGATCCATCAAGCGTTGAATTCTGTCATCGTATTGGTTTAAACTATGTATCTTGTTCTCCATTTAGAGTACCTATTGCTAGACTTGCTGCTGCTCAAGCTGCTATAAAAGAAAAAATGAATAAATAAGAAAGAATTATTAATTCTTTTAACTCGCATAATCATTACAAATAATGACCTTGAGTTGTTAAATTGTAATGAAGATTATGCCGAAACATTCAAAGATAAGAGATTAAAAAATCATTTAATCGTTGATTTAATAATTTAAATTAGACTAAGATGCTAAAAACACGCAAATCTTAGTCTTTTTTACACAAAAAAGGATAATTATGCAATGAGAAAAAGGGGTGATGAAAATACGATATTCATACTTAAAACTAAAATTAAGAGATTTATCTCAAGGAGCAAGAATAACTTTTATAAGACAATTTCGAGAATTAACTCAAGATGAAGTTTTATCAAAGTTAGGGGTAAAAGGGAACTCTAAAAGAACTAGTAAAGTTACAATACCTAATCCATTTGTATAAGGTAGAATTAGATAAGATTAAAAGAGCTATTTCGAACTTAATAGTTCATTAGAATGATAATTTTGTAATGTTGAAATATTCTAAAAATATTGACATGATTACTAAAGTGTGATATAGTTTATATCGAGTAGTACTCAGGAAACTTTCGAAGCCCTGAGTCATTTTTATTATAAGGAGGAAGTTGACATGAAAGAATATAAAAGTAATGAAGAATTATTGGAATATTTAATTTCTAAAAATGTAAGAATTTCTGACAAACAAGATGCTTTATATAAAATAGAAAAATATACTTATTATTCCATTGTAAACAGTTACAAAATGACTTTTAAAAATTCTGATGGCAATTACAAAGATAATGTAAGCTTTGATGAAATTTATGCACTATATAACTTTGACAAAAACATAAAGTATTTATTTTTAAAATTCTCTCTTGAAATTGAAATTCAAATAAAAGCATTAATGGCAAATCAAATTGCTAAAATATATGGAATTCAAGATTATTTAAAGGAAAGCAATTTAGATGATAGTTTTGACTCTGATACCAAGAACAGATTAATAGAAAAAATAAATAAAGAAATAGAAGAAGATTATAAAGTTCATTCAGCGATAGCACATTATAAAGACAAATATAATTTTATTCCACCATTTGTACTTACCAAAATTTTAACTTTGGGTGTTGTCAGTAGTTATTATGGATTATTAAAACAAAGTGATAGGCAAGCTATTGCTAAACATTTTAAAATATCAGATAGATTATTAAAACAAATATTAAGAAATTTAACTATGGTCCGTAATATAAGTGCACATAATGATAGATTGTTTTGCTTTAGAAGTAAATACTATCTAAGTTTTAAAGAAATAAACAAAGAATATAAAAGAAAAGACAATGAAACTAATTTATATATGATTATGACCACTATGAAATACTTTCTAAAAGAAGATTTTGATGTCTTATTAAAAGAATTTTTAAATGAAATTAATATAATGAAATCTAATTTATCGTCAGTTAGTGTTGAAGATATTTTAAATATTATGGGATTTCCTAAGAATAGTTTTGATTTGAATAACATATAATATTAGTGAGTGGTACTTAGAAAACTTTAGAAGCTCTAAGTCATTCAAATCCCCAGTTGAAAAACTGGGTTTTAATTTTTGTGGATAGTAGTATCAAATACTATCTTTTGGTGATGTAATTAAAATGGATGTAGAATGAATAAATAATATAATAAAAAAAGAAAAACTTATTTTAAGTTTTCCAAATCATATAAATTATTTTAATCATCAATTTCATAACTTATTATTTTACCAGTAGTAGCATTGATTTCATATTCATATTCTTGACGACCCACTTTAAATTCAACCTTATATTCATTATCATCTAATTCAATTTCAATGTTAGTAGCATTATTTACTCCTGCGTGGTTTAAAGCAATTTCCTTAGCTTCTTCACGAGAAATAACAGCAGACTGGTTATAGTCAGTGTAATTACTGTCGATTGAATATTCTAATATTTCACCAGTTAGACTAATATCGTATTCATATTCTTTGTTGTTATATATAAATTCAATTTCATAAGAATTGTCGTCTAATTCGATTTTAAAATTGGTAACATCAGTAGCCTTAGCATGCTCTAAGGCAATATTTTTTGCTTCCTCACGTGTAATTGTAGTACCATTAGGGTTATTATTTATGTTATGATGATTATCGATGTCGTATTTTACAATATCGCCAGTAGTAGCATTAATTTCGTATTCATATTCAATATTATTATATCTAAACTCGATTTCATAAACTATAACATTATCATAATCAATTTCAATTTTATAATTACTAACATTAGTTACATTGGCATGATTTAAAGCAATTTCTTTAGCTTTGTCATAACCGATATAAGCTTTATCGCTAGCATTTCCTTCTACCTTGATATTATCAATGTTACTTGCAATTAGGTTTAATTCATTGATCGATAAATTTGCTAATTCTTCATATGTTAATAGATTATTGTTATCAATGATATCTTTTATTAATTTAGCTTTACCAACGGATATATTATATTGTTTAGCTATACTTTCTAGCTCATTTTTGCTAGATACTGTTTGACTGACAATAGAGAAATTATTATTAGCTAGATAATAATTTAGTTCATCAACTATTTGTTTTCGTAATTTTTCATTTTCTTCTTGACTATTTCCCTCGACAGATATAAGAATAGAATTAGCTAATTCATCGATATAACCATTTTTAACCATTGAACCGATCAAGGCATTAACCGCAACATTTATATCACTACCTTTTAAATCCATATTGTTTAATATTTTATTACCGTCATCGTTATTAGCTACAACATCGACAACTTTATTTTTTTTGTTAAGTTTTAATAAAACACTTGGATTAACATCAATACCAATCTTAGAAGTAACTTTAAAACTATTATTATAAATTCCAAACCCGATTAATAAGCAAAACACTAAAGTACATATAGATACCACATATGGTATAAAATTTCTTTTTTTCTTTTCCATATAAACAATTCCTTTCTTTTCATCTAATTTTTTTATATCGAACTCTGGAAGGTCGATATTATGAAAAGAATTTCTAATTTTATTCTCAATATTTTTCATTTTTCCTCCTTCATAAGTTCTCTTAATTTTTTAATTGCTCTATGATATTTAGAGAGAGTAGTAGCTAATTTTAAATCTAAAATATGAGCAATTTCATGAAATTTAAATCCATTTAAACTATGTAAAACAACGATTTGTCTTTCTAATTCGCTTAAATTTTCTAGTAAATAGTTAATTAATATTTTATCGTAGTTATCGTTTGTTTTAAATTCGATATTAGTAATATCAACTTCTTTTTTGTCACTTCTTAATTTCATATAAGCTAGATTTTTGGTAATAGTTAAAATCCAAGCCATCGGTTTTCCTTGAGTCTGGTAGCGATGTGCATTATGATAGATCGATATAAATGTTTCTTGAGTTACATCCAATGCATCTTCATGGTTTTTTAGAATGCTTAAAGCAAAACTATAAACATTAGTGTTAACTAAATTATATAATTCGTTAAAAGCTTCAATATCATTAAAGGAAATTTTATCTAAGTAGCTATCTAGTTCCATTTTTTTACTCCTCTCATTAAGACAATGTTTTAAATAGTGATTTTATTGCATAAAATTTTATTTTTTTCTAAAATAATCTTATCTTATGTTGGTTGTTATGTCAATCTTTAAATATTTTTATTGTTTTTAATTAATAAAAATGATAAAATTATTATAGGTGATAAAGATGAAGATATTATGCTTAGGTCATGCTACTTATGATGTGACTTTACCTTTGGATGAATTTCCAATCGAAAATACTAAAAATCGAATTCAAGAACGTATCGAATGTGGGGGTGGTCCTGCTAGTACTGCTGCTTACCTTTTAGGAAAATGGGGTGCTGATACTACTTTTGCCGGCATAGTTGGCGATGATTATTATGGTCATAAAATAAAAGAAGAATTTGAAAAAGTCAACGTAAATACTAAATACTTAGAGCTTAGAAAAGATCATGAGACTACTTCTAGCGTCGTTATAACTAATAAATCTAATGGGTCTAGAACTACTTTAGCCTATAAACCTGATACTGTTGAAATGCAACCATTCACCTTGGATTTTGATCCAGATGTAATTTTAATCGATGGTCAAGAATATCAAAGAAGTATCGAAGTGTTAAAAAAATATCCTAATGCTATTAGTATTATTGATGCAGGTCGCGATCGCAAAGAAATAATCGAACTTTGTAAAATGGTTAATTGGGTTGTTTGTTCCAAAGATTTTGCCGAAAAAGTTACTAATTTAACTGTCGATTATAATGACATGATGACAATTCAAAATATTTACGATAAATTAAAGGAGTTATTTCAAAACGAAATTGTTATCACATTAGAAGATAAAGGATGCTTTTATGGCAATCAAATTATTCCATCAATTAAATTAAAAACAGTTGATTCTACTGGTGCAGGTGATATATTTCACGGAGCATTTACATATTACTTATCTAGAGGCTATGATATTATCAATGTTTTAAAACTAGCTAATTATGCAGGAGCGATTTCTGTAAGCCGAATTGGCACACGCAATTCGATTCCTACTAAAGAAGAAATGGAAGCAGTATATAATGAATTTAAATGAAATCGTTTTTATCGATAATCTACCAACTTTAGATCTTCATGGTTATGATCGAATGACAGCAGTGGTTTTAATCGATGATTTCATCAAAGATAATATAAAGATGAAAAATGAGTTTTTAGTAGTTATTCATGGAATAGGCGATGGTATTTTAAGAAAAGCCACTCATTTATTTTTAGCTAAAAATTCTAAAGTTAAAGAATATAAATTATGTCCTTTTAACGTTGGTTGCACTTTGATACATATCGATTTGACAAAATAAAAAAAAGTGTTATAATAATTGCCAACAACGGAGGAAATTATCTCTATAATTATTTCTATAATAAATTTGACAAAGTGATATTTTTGTGATATCATAAACGTCATATTAAAAAAGAGGGGGAATTTATATGTACGAAGAAAGAAGAAATACATTCAATTTTAAAGACATAATTTTACAATTATTATTTGTCGTTTTATTTGTGCTTATTATGATTTGGTTATTTCCAACTAAAAGTTATTTGAAAGATAATTTTGTTGGAAAAGAGGAATTAAACAGTGAAATAAATGAGCAATTAAGTGCTTTATATGGACGCCTTTTTGCGGATAATCTTGAAAGTATGAAAGATGCAGCACAAGGCTATTTCACTAATTCGAGATTACCTCAAAAAGTAGGCGGTTCTGTTACTTTAACTCTTGATGAAATGCTAGAAAAGAAATTAGTGTTATCATTTAAAGATAGTAATAACCAAACTTGTGATGTTACAAATTCTTATGTTAAAGTTACCAAAATGGATAACGAATATCAGATGAAAGTTCAGTTGACATGTTCTGACTTCTCAGATTATATTATTGTTTACATGGGTTGCTATGATTATTGTGATTCTGACATTTGTGAACCTAGCACACCGACTGTTAAACCAGATCCTGAACCTGATCCAGATCCAGAAACACCTATTAGTAACAAAAAGTATATGTATGAATATCGTTTAGATACACAAAATACATATTCTAATTGGGGTGATTGGTCTAATTGGTCTACTAATAAGATCACACCTGATGTTTTAACACAAGTAGAAATTAAAAGAGTCACTGAATTGACAGGTTATAAAACAGTAACTTACACTGATTATGAAACATATACTGAATATCGTACTGAAACTACTCAAGTTCAGACCGGTACTGAAAAAGAAGAAATAACTAAAGTTGTCGATACTAAACCAGCTAAAAGTACAACTACAACTAGCAAAGTTTATGGTAACGTCATTAAAAACACTACATCAGGAAGTTATACTGATTGGGTATACCAAGGTTATGTAACTTCAAAATATGCTTTATCTAATTCTGATACAGTAAAATATGAAGCAAAAGGTTCAGATGTAATAATGGATTGTAACGATACATGTAAATACGAAGTAGTATATAAATACGCTAAATATACTAGAACTTATAATGCCGGTAAGACAACTTACTCTTGTCCAACAGGTTATACACAAGAAGGTTCTGGCTCTAGTACAAAATGTTATAAATATGTAACATCTAATAATGGACAATTATCTTGTTCAACTTATGGTAGTGATTACAAATTAAGTGGAAGTAATTGTATTAAAACTGAAACAGAATATAAATATACACCAGTTTACGAAACAGTTACTACAAAAGTACCAGTAGAAGTTACTAAAGAAGTTGAAAAAACTAGACAAGAACCTATTTACGAAAACATCACATATTATCGTTATAGAACAAGAACTCAATTAACAGTAGCTGGTACTACTTATAAGTGGAGTACTAGTAAAAATGACAAAAACTTGTTAGATGCTGGATATCAGTTGACAGGTAATAAGAAAGAAGTGTAAATCGCTTCTTTTTTTATTTGACTTTTAATATGTTATATGTTAGAATTTAAGAAGAATATAAGAGAGTAGAGGTGGAGTAAAATGAAAGATAGTTATAAATTCGAATATACAAATGAAAACGAATTTAGAAAGTATGAACGATCTTTAAAAAAATATAACATGTTGGCCTATAAAAAACTTTATTTTTCTTTTTATCCATCACTAAAAGAAGGTAAATTTTTAGGTGAAATAGCAAATGATAGTGGTGATCATAAATCCTACGAACTAAAATTACCTACTGACGTTATATTTTCAAAGGTTCATGGCGATATTAAATTACATTATACTGTTTACATTAAAGAAAAGATAGTTATGCTAGATAAAATTACCCCTGAAGGAATTTTAGGAGAAGGGCATCAATCAGAATTGACAACATATAAAGGGGTTATGGTTTCTAAAGAAAACCAAGAAAAAGATATGTTTAAAATAAACTTATTAAAAATGTTAGAAAAATAACTCTATTTAGAGTTTTATTTTTTTTTATTATATGATATAATAGGACACCTAAAGGAGAAAAAAATGAAAAAAGAGTATATTTATATTTTAAAAAATAATTGTATTTATAAAAAAAATGATTTAAAGTTTATCGACAATATGGATAATATATATCATGTTACTAGAACCGGTGACAACGTTGATTTTTATATAACTATTAACTTAAAAGAAAATGGAGTATGGAAGAAATTAACTCAATCTTTTAACAGTTATATTTCTTTGCTTTATTTAATTAAAAACAGTTATAATAATACGATAATATTACAAGGTTTTCATGAAGATACTATAAAAGAGTTGTTTAAATTCCAACAAAGTCATCAGCTTATTATTGAAAATAATCAAGAAAATGGTTTATCAAGAACTTTTAATCTAGAACTTTACAAAAAAAATTTTTCCCATTTGAACAATAAAAAATAGCACGCTAAACGTGCTTTTTATATATAATTAATGTTAGGTCATCTTAGGATAGGATATATAATTTATTTTGATCTTTGTTCTTTATTCAAGGTTTTAACCTTATCATTTGTTAAATTATCTTCTATATTTAAAGATCGTTCTAAGATAAATGGCGATAAATAGAATTTAGAATCGTTTTCTTTTAAGATAGATTTAATAGAATTTACATTAAGAGGTAAATAATCTTCAATTAAAAATTTAATAGAGTCAAATGCTTGAATGACGTCTTGATTGATAATTTGTGATTGATCAAATCCTTTTTCACAAAAATCGATCGATTTAATAATTTTTCCATTATCACGTTTTTGCTCTTTAACTATCAATTCATATTTAAACACTGGATCATTTTTGACAAATAATTTATAACTTTTTTTATCACTTTGACCTTGTAGTTGTTTTCGTTGATCGGTAATAGTACTGTTATAGTTATATTCTATACCACTGTTATAATTTTTAATTTCGACAATAATGTTTTCATATTTTTTATCTTTCAATTTAGTGTAATAACTAAAATATAATCTATCATATTCAACTTGAAATTTAATTGTATCATCATTTTTATCAGTGATTACAATATTAGGCTTTTCACCAAGATTTAGTGTTATTTTTTTAGAAACTATTTGATTCTTTTCTATAATATCGATATTATATTCAAATAAGTTATCTTTTTTAGTGAATTTATCTATTCTTCGTGAACTAGCAAAGCTAATAGTATCAGTTTTAATATCAGTGCGAAAATTAAAGGTAATAGGTGAACCTTCATCCGAATTAAATACTTTTACTTTTTTTACATAACCTACTAATTTGTTATCTTCATCTAAAATTTGAAAGCATTCATCATTAGTTTCGACAATATTTAGACCTAATAAATCGATTAAGATTTGTTCATATTTAATTTTATCCATATTTTTATTCCCCCATTCAGTATTAAATATTTTATCAAATTTCTGAAGTTTGTCAATCTAAGATTGATAATTTATCTTGGAAATGCTATAATTAAAGCAAGATATGAAGGATGTGATATTAAATGATAAGACAAGCTACCAAGAAAGATTATGAAGAAGTTTCTAAACTAGCTAATAAGTTATGGATCAATAGTAATCTAGATGAATTAAAACAAGAATATTTAAAAGTTTTATCTTCATCTAAGGCTAGTATTTTCATTTATTATAAAAACAATGAACCAGTTGCTTTTATCGATTGTCGCTTGCGTTATGATTATGTTGAAGGGGCTAAAACATCGCCCGTAGCTTATATCGAAGGTATTTATGTAAACGATAATTATCGTCATCAGGGAATAGCTAGGCAGTTGATAGACACTAGTGAAAAATGGGCAAGAGACCATGGATGCTGTGAACTAGCTAGCGATTGTGAATTTAATAACCATGATAGTTATAACTTTCATATTAAAGCTGGATTTAATGAGGTCAATAAAGTTGTTTGTTTTCTAAAAAAATTATAAGTTTTAAATTATAAAATGTTTATATATTATATTTGATAATAAACTATTGTTAATATATTTTTTTAAAAAGTGAAAGATAAATTATGATATAATTAAATTGAGGGAGAAAGTAAAATTATGAAACAATTAGGAAAAGTTTTATGGGGTTTTGTTTTAATTGGGATAGGTTTGATATTAGGGCTTAATGCTTTGGATATTACTAATATCGATATTTTCTTTTCTGGTTGGTGGACATTATTTATTATTGTTCCAAGTTTTATCGGTATATTTACAGAAAATGAAAAAATAGGTAATTTAATCGGTTTATTAGTTGGTGGAGCATTGTTATTATGTTGTCAAGGAATTCTAGATTTTAATCTTATTTGGAAGCTGGCTTTGCCAATAATATTAGTAATTATTGGTTTATCTATTATATTTAAAGATGTATTTCAAAGTAAAATTAATAATGAAATTAAAAAAATTAACCAAAGCAACAATAAAGAAAATGAAAGTTATGCGATTTTTTCAGGTAAAACTTTAAATTTTAACGATGAAGAATTTAAAGGCACTAATTTAAATGCTATTTTTGGTGGTACAAAATGCGATTTAAGGAATGCAACTATTAAAAAAGATCAAGTAATTAATTGTAGTGCTATCTTCGGAGGAATTGATATTTTAGTACCAGAAAATGTCAAAGTAAAAGTTAAATCTACTTCTATCTTTGGTGGTGTTTCTAATAAAAAGCCAACCGTCTCAAAAGGAAAAAATGTCAAAACAATTTATATTAATGCAATTTGCATGTTTGGAGGTGTCGATATTAAATGACATCTTTTCAAAAAATAGTTAAATATGGAGCGATTGCCTTTGCTGCTTTATTAGCAGTTAACATTGTTTTTGGAATTATTTGGGGAGTCGGTTCTTTAGCAGGCTTTTTAGGATTAAATAATAATGAGAATATTATGGATGATATGAAAACTATTATCACAGATAACACTTCTTTTCAAGAATTAGAGATAAAGTTAGGTTTTACTAGCTTAGAGATTAAAGAAGGAACAGAATTTAAAGTAGAAACTAATAACTCTAAAATCGAATACGAAAATAAAAATGGCAAAGTAACAATTAAGGAAAAAACAGGATTTTTTGTCTTGCATAACTCTAAAATAAGTAATTTAGTAATTTATATTCCTAGTGATATGAATTATTTAAATAAAATAGATATTGAAGCGGGGGCAGGGACAATTTATATTAGCAATTTAAAAACAGATGAATTTAATTTTGATCAGGGTGCTGGGAAGGTATATATTGAAAATTTGACAGTTTTAAAAGATGCAAATATCGATGGTGGTGCCGGTAAAATGGAAATTATATCTAGCAACTTCAATAACATCGATTTAGATTTAGGAGCAGGAGAATTTATTTTAGAGGCTATTTTAACTGGAACTAATGAAATTGATTCAGGTGTTGGTAGCGTTAGAATAAGCCTATTAGATGGTATAGATAACTATACAATTAAGGCTAGTAAAGGTTTAGGTTCGATAAAAATCGATGGTAAAGGAATATCTAATAATATAACTTATGGAAATGGTTCGACATTTTTACAGGTAGATGGTGGAGTTGGAAGTATTACGATCGATTAAAAAAGAGGGGTCATTTTCTACTAATAGAATAGTGTTTATTACTATAATGATATTTTAGTGAATTTGGAGTTGTTTTATAATAACTCTTTTTTTGCATTTAAAAACTCGAACTTTTTACAAAGTTCGAGTAACAATCAATCTGGTGCGGATGAAGGGACTTGAACCCCCATGCCGTAAGGCGCTAGATCCTAAGTCTAGTGCGTCTGCCAATTTCGCCACATCCGCATACAAAGTGGTGGACCCTGAAGGACTCGAACCTTCGACCGCCCGGTTATGAGCCGGATGCTCTAACCAACTGAGCTAAGGGTCCAATAACAATTTGTACTTTCATATGATAACACATTTATATATTTTATGCAATAATTTTTAAAAAATTTTTTTAAAATTGTTCAATTTGACAAAATTAAAAAAAGTGCTATAATAATGGCAACTATTGAGATTTTTGACTTAAATTTGTTCTAATTAAAATTTGACAAAAATAAATTTTTATGGTATTATAAACGCCATATAAAAAGAGGGGGAATTTATTATGAAAAAAATAAAAATATTTTCTAACACAAAAAGTTTCTTAAAGAAAAATGCTAATAACTTTATATTGACAGGATTAACAGTTGTTACTTTACTTAGTGCTAGTAGCTGTGAAGATGGAAATAAAACAATTAGTGATATTCCACTTCCACAAGTATCATACGAAAATTCTAATGACAATTTAGATGTTTCTAATAATGATCCTAGTATCGAAGAAGAAGAAATTGTTGCCTTGACTGCTGATAATTTTGAAGAAATGACACAATCTATTTTAACTGATGATCAAGCTAAAGGTTTAAACGTTGATCCAGAGTTTATTAAATCAGCATTGTTTATAACTAATATCGATCATTTATCACAAGAAGATATTGCTACTTTATATGCAGATAGAGATATCAATATAGTTGAAGAAATCAGTAACTTTTATAGATATGTTTCTTTAGTAAACTCACATAACGTTATGAATGACGAATATGTTTCATTATCTTCTTTAGCTCATGACAAAGAAGATAGAAAAATCTTATCAACATTAGACAAAGAATTACAAAACTTAATTTCTGGTTTAAAAGATGAAACAATAACTAGTGATGAGTTTCAAGATTCATTCAAATATGTAACTGAATTTCTTGTTGGTTCAGGATACTTAACTACTGGAAATGGTGATTATTCAATTCACTCTTTAACAAGTGGTGGTGGGTTATTGGCTGAATTATATTGGCCAACATTCTCAACATACTATGCTGGTAGTGATTTAATAACAGCTCAAAACAAAATCGATATTAAGACTTTATCTGATGGCAGCAATGGTAGTGAACCAATCTTAAATGGCTCAAGATTCTTAGGATCTATCGTTAACCATGAGTCATTACAGTGTTTAGAAAAAACTAGTGAAAAAACAATGACAAAAACGCAATAATGCGTTTTTTTGTTTTAAAATATTTTTGATTATGATATAATATAGTAAGGTGATCTACTTGAAACTATATAATACTTTAACTAAAAAAATAGAAGAATTTAAACCACATGATTCAAATGTAGTTACACTATATACGTGTGGACCTACTGTTTATCATTTTGCTCATATTGGTAATTTAAGAACCTATATCTTTGAGGATGTTTTAGAAAAAAGCTTAAAATATATCGGTTATAAAGTTAAAAGATGTATGAATATTACCGATGTAGGTCATATGGTCGGTGACACTGACACTGGTGAAGATAAAATGTTAAAAGGGGCAAAAAGAGAACATAAAACCGTCCAGGAAATTGCGCAATTTTATACGGAAACATTTTTCGACGATGCCCATAAACTTAATATTGAAAAACCTGAAATAGTAGTTAAAGCATCAGATAATATTGATTTTTATATTAAATTTATCGAAAAACTATTAAAAGATGATTATGCTTATATTGCAAATGGTAATGTTTATTTTGATATTTCTAAGATTAAAGATTATTACCAATTATCAGGGCGAAATCCTCAGGAACTAGTAATTGGAGCTAGAGAAGATGTCGATGAGGACATTTATAAAAAAAATCCCTATGATTTTGGTTTGTGGTTTACAGTTAGTAAGTTTAAAGATCAAAAACTAAAATGGGATAGTCCTTGGGGAATAGGATATCCCGGTTGGCATATTGAATGTTCTGGAATTGCAATAAAGTATCTAGGCGAATATTTAGATATTCACTGTGGTGGGGTCGATAATATCTTTCCGCATCATACTAATGAGATTGCGCAATCTGAAGCTTATTTAGGCCATGAATGGTGTCATTATTGGTTACATGGAGAACATTTAAACGATGCAACTGGCAAAATGAGTAAAAGTAATGGTGATTTCCTAACCGTTTCTTTATTAGAAAGTAAAGGATATAATCCTTTAGCATATCGGCTTTTATGCTTACAATCACATTATCGTAATCAATTAGTTTTTAGTTATGATGCATTAGATATTGCTAGTAATACTTATATCAAATTAAAAAATAAAATTAAAAATATCAAAAATGATATAAGTGGTGAAGTTGATAAAGAAATAGTTAACAGTTACTTAAATAAATTTAAAGAAGCGATCAATAACGATTTAAATACTTCTTTAATGTTAACTTGTCTATACGATATTTTAAAAGAAAATGTTAATAATAGTACTAAGTTAGAAATAATAAAATCTTACGATCAAGTATTGTCTTTAGATTTATTAGAAGAACAGATAATCGATCAAAAAACTATTAGATATATCGAAGAACAAATCGAAAAAAGAAATTTAGCTAAAAGTAATAAAGATTACGAATTAGCTGATAAAATAAGAAAAGAATTAGAAGAAAAAAATATAATAATTAAAGATACCCGTGAAGGTACAATATATGAGGTGAGATAGTGGAAGATATAATGTTATTTTGGGGTTTGGCTATTTTAGGATTTATTATAGTTATATGGGCTCAAATTAATATCAATAGTAATTATAAAAAATTTAAGGAAGTGAAAGTTAAAAAAGGGCTATCTGGGCAAGAAGTAGCGCGAAAAATATTAGATGCTAATGGTTTAGAAAATATTCACATTGTTGAGACACAAGGAGAATTAACTGATCATTACGATCCAAAACGAAAAGTAATCAGATTATCACATACCATTTTTCACGAAGACTCGATTTCTTCAGTAGGTGTTGCTGCTCATGAATGTGGCCATGCTATTCAAGATAAAGAAGGTTACACATTTATGAAAATAAGATCAGCGTTAGTTCCTTTTGTTAACCTAGTTTCTTATTTAGGCTATTTTGGTTTAGTTATTTCAATAATTGGCGGATTAACTGGTTATTTAAAAATAAGTATTTTAGTTTTAGTAGCAACTATTATATTTCAATTAGTTACTTTACCAGTTGAATTTGATGCTTCAAAAAGAGCAAAAGAGCAATTAATTAAATTAGGTATTATCGATAACGACGAACACGAACAAGTCAGCAAAGTCTTATCAGCAGCTGCTATGACTTATGTTGCTGGTCTTATTTCCAATTTACTGCAACTTTTAAGATTGATTATTTTATTAGCTGGGCGCGATGATTAACGGTTTATTGATAGTTGACAAAGCAAAAAACATGACAAGTCGTGACGTTGTAAACGAAGTATCCCAAATCTTTAAAACTAAAAAAATAGGTCACACTGGAACTTTAGACCCATTAGCTACTGGTATCTTAGTTTTAACAGTCGGTAAAGCAACAAAATTAAACGAGATAATTACAGCTACCGAAAAAGAATACCAAGTTGAAGCTATCTTAGGTCTTAAAACTGATACTTTAGATGTTACTGGTAAAGTTTTAAAAGAAGAAAATACACATTTTTCCAAAGCAGAAATTATAGATACCTTAAACTCTTTTTTAGGTAGTTACGATCAGGAAGTACCCATTTATTCTGCGGTTAAAATAAATGGTAAAAAACTATATGAATATGCTAGAAACAACGAAGAAGTTATTTTACCTAAAAGATTAGTTACCATTCAAAAAATTCATTTAGATAGTTTAAACTATGACAATAACCAAACAGTCATAAAATTTACTTGCTTAGTTAGCAAAGGAACTTACATTAGAAGTTTAGTAAACGATATTGCTAATAAATTGGGAACAGCTGGAACAATGAAAAATTTAAGAAGAACTAAACAAGGTAATTTTGTAATTAGTGAAGCTTATTCTTTAGAACAGATTAAAAACAATGATTACCAAGTTATTTCTCTTAAAGATGCATTAAAGGATTATTTTACCGTTAAAGTTGACGATAAGTTAAAATTTAAAATTATGAATGGTCAAAAAATAGATAACATCTATAAACAAGATTATGTACTGTTTGTCGATGATGACGTATTAGCTCTATACAAAAGTGTCAATAATTTACTAAAACCTTATAAAATGTTTATTTAACTATTTACATTTTAATTAAATTAGTGTATTATTAAGTAGTACTTGTTTCTGAGTATAAAAAGTCTCCGATTTTACTCTCGGTTACAAGCGAATATCAAAGAAAGGAGAATTTAGATGGCTTTATCAAAAGAAAGAAAAGCAGAATTGGTTAAAAAGTTTGGTAAAAATGATTCTGATACTGGAAGTATCGAAGTTCAAATTGCTATTTTAACCGATGAAATTAATACTTTGACTGAACATTTGAAAGTTCATAAACAAGATTTCCATTCAAGACGTGGTTTATTAAAGAAAGTTGGCCACAGAAGAAGTCTATTGAACTATTTATTGAAACACGATGTAGCAAAGTATAGAGAAGTAATTAAAGAATTAAATTTAAGAAAATAGTAGGCACTTTTTTAAGTGTCTTTTATTGTACGAGGAGGAATTATGAAAAAAATATTTGAAACAAATTTTAGGGGTCGAAAAATAATTGTCGAAAACGGAGAATTAGCTAAACAAGCTCATGGATCAATTTTAGTTAGATATGGTGATACAGTTGTTTTATCGACTGTCGTCATGTCAAAAAACGTTAATTTATTAGCAGATTTTTTTCCATTGATGGTTTTATATAATGAAAAATTATACTCAGTTGGAAAAATACCAGGTGGCTTTATCAAAAGAGAAGGTAGACCAACAGAAAATGCTACTTTAGCAGCAAGAATGATCGATCGACCAATGCGTCCATTATTTCCAGAAGATTTCAAAAATGAAGTCCAGATTGTTAATACAGTATTGTCAGTTGATCAAGATAATAGTCCTGAAATAACGGCTTTATTTGGTTCTTCTTTGGCTACATGCATTAGTCAAGTGCCTTTTAATGGACCTGTTGCTGGCGTTAAAGTTGGCCGGGTTAACGGAGAATTTATTATTAATCCCACAGTCGAAGAAATTGAAAAGTCGGATATTGATTTAACAGTATCCGGAACTAAAGATGCTATCAATATGGTCGAAGCGGGAAGTAAAGAAGTTAGTGAAGAAGATATGTTAGAAGCTTTAATGTTCGGTCATGAAGCTATTAAAGAACTAATTGCTTTTCAAGAAAAAATTATCGAAGAAATCGGTAGCACTAAATATGATTATCCAAAATTAGAGATAAGTAAAGAACTAATTGCTGAAGTTACTAGTTTAATTAAAGATCAAATCGATCAAGCTTTAAGAATTAAAGAAAAACAAGAAAAATACACTGCTTTAGATAACATAAAAGAACAATTATTAGAAAAATATCGATTAGAAAACAGTAATTTATCAGCCGAAGAACTAGAGGAATTGTTAGTTAAAGTAGCAAATATATTTGAAAATGTTAAATATGAAGTATTTAGAAATATTGTCGTTAAAGAAAAAATTAGAGCTGATGGTAGAAAAATGACTGAAATTAGACCATTGTCTACCGCTATTGATATTTTACCTAGAACACATGGTTCAGCTTTATTTACAAGAGGCGAGACTCAAAGTTTATCGATAACTACTTTAGGGGCTTTAGGGGAACATCAAATATTAGATGGTCTAGGTATTGAAGATTCAAAAAGATTTATTTTACATTACAACTTCCCTCAATTTTCAGTTGGTGAGACTGGACGCTATGGTTCACCTGGAAGAAGGGAAATTGGTCACGGAGCTTTAGGGGAAAGAGCACTATTGCAAGTAATTCCTAGTGAAGAAGAATTCCCATATACAATTAGAGTTGTATCAGAAATATTAGAATCTAATGGTAGTAGTAGCCAAGCTAGTATTTGTGCTGGCTGTATGAGTCTAATGGCAGCAGGCGTACCTATTAAAGCAACTGTGGCTGGTATTGCGATGGGACTGATTACTAGTGGCGATGATTATACGATCTTAACTGATATTCAAGGATTAGAAGATCATCTAGGCGATATGGACTTTAAAGTAGCTGGTACTCGTAACGGTATTTGTGCATTACAAATGGATATCAAAATTAAAGGTATAACTAAGCAGATATTAAAAGAAGCATTAGAACAAGCTCATCAAGCGAGACTAGAAATTTTAGATACCATCGAAAAAGAGATCAAAGAACCACGAAAAGAAGTAAGTAAATATGCTCCTAAAATGATGACATTTACGATTGATCCTAACAAAATTAAAGATGTTATCGGTAAAGGTGGCGAAATGATCACAAAGATTATTTTAGAGGCAAGTAACGTTAGTACAGTAAATGATATCAACGCTGTTAAAGTAGACTTAGAAGATGATGGTAGAGTTATTATCTACCACACTTCTAAAGAAATCATCGAAAAAACAGCTGAAATGATCAAAGATGTCGTCAAAGAAGTTGAAACTGGCAAAATTTATACTGGAAAAGTTGTCAAAATTGAAGATTTTGGATGCTTTGTTGAACTATGGCCTGGAACTGAAGGATTAGTTCATGTTTCACATCTAGCCAAAGAAAGAGTGGAAAAGCCAAGTGATATCGTTAAAATAGGCGATGAAATTATCGTCAAATCATTAGGCTACGATAAAAAAGGCAGACTTAATTTATCGCGTAAAGAAGCTTTAAAATAAGCTTCTTTTATGTAGATAAAAAATATTAATAAATAGTTAGATTTTATTTTGACTTTTATTAAAAATATGATATTATATTAGGCAAGGAAGTGATACTATGATAGAAATTGCCAATATAAATCAACAAATTAGACAAATGTTGAAGTTTAAATTATTTGAATTTATCAATAAATATGGTAATGAAGAAGCTAACATAAAATATTTTGAATTTTGTGAAGAAATCAAGTACACAAACGATAAATTATATAAAATAATTATCGGTTTAGGTTTTGTTGACCATTTTCGCTTACTAATCGATAAAAAGGATGAAAATGCAATCAGCGAAGAAGAAAAAAGCACGATAGAAATATATGATATGATCGAAGACTTTGAAGATTTATTATTTACTATCGATCAAAACCAATCACTTTTACAAGAAATAATGTATGCTCCTATCAAATATGAATCACTTAACAATGTCGGTCAAGCTCACATATTTTCTAAACTAGATGAAAACTATTTAGCTAAATTTAATAAACTCTATTCATTAGAAAAATATACACTATTTCGAGATCGAACTATCGAAGACTTTATTAAAATGTATGCTGATATCGTTAAAGAAGATCCCAATAACGATGCTTTAATGTATGAAGCTAGTTATAAGGTAGCTGATATTTTAAATATTTTAGCGATCGGCAATTATAACAATTACTCTAAAATTATATTGAAAATGTTAAAAGGATCATATAAATTTAAAAAAGTCATGACAAAAACTTATCCTGATATATTATTTGGAGTCGACTATGATGTTATCAATTTAATTGAAAATAAATCTATTAATGATATGTTGACAACAATTACTAATGATAAAGATATGCTCCAGATAATGATCGAAGACTTTTTCGCTTACGAACAATCTAGCCCTGAATTAAAAAAAGAAATTGACCAATTATTTAATCAAATTGCTACTAAAGAAATGAAAACAAAATTAAAAGAAGTATAATTACTTTAATAGTTCATATACTTCTTCAATTTGGCGATCGTCACCGTTTTTATAATATGGTTTTAAATGAATATGAAAATGTTTCACTTCTTGAACTAAGCCGTTATTCTGAATGATAGTTAAACCATCACAATTTAATTTTTCCTCTAATTTATTTTTCAAAATTTTACTTATCTTCAATATATGATTTAATGTTTCATCATCGATGTCATCTAAGTCTTGAAAATGATTTTTAGGAATAATTAAAGTATGGCCCGCACTATCAGGATTGATATCTAAAAAGGCATAGACAATATCATCTTCATATATCTTATATGACGGTATGTCGCCATTAATAATTTTACAGAAAATACAATCCATATTTTAACCTCCTTATATATTATAACAAATTATCAAAAAAAAACCTAGATTATATCTAGGATTATGTGAATATCTGCGAATATTCTATTATATATTGACCAATTAATCATCCTTTTATACTTCACTAAAATCTTTTTAATATAATTTTTAATAAATTTATTAATTATGGTACATTTATTATGAGAAAAAAAACAATTAAGAATAAAATATTACTGAACAATATAAATTTCTTAATTTATCTTAAAAATATCGGAGGTGAGAAAATGAATCGAGAAGATTTTGAATTACTTAAAAAGAATATTATTTATTTTGACAATGGAGCTACTTCATTAAAGCCAAGAATGATCGCTAAGACAATCTCTGATTATTATAACAATTATAGCGCTAATGCACATCGGGGGGATTATGATTTAAGTTTACAAGTCGATGCTAAGTTTGAAGAAACTAGAAATTTAGTTAAAGACTTTATCAATGCAAAAAGTACAAAAGAAATAATTTTTACAAGTGGAACTACCGACTCTTTAAATAAAATTATTTTTGGCTATTTTAAAAACTATTTAAAAGAAAACGATGAAATTATCCTTACTAAAAGTGAACACGCTTCTAATATTTTGCCTTGGTTTGAATTAGCCGATCAATTAAACTTAAACATAAAATACCTGCCATTAGTTGATTTAGAAGTGACATTAGAAAATGTTAAAAATACGATCACACCACGAACAAAAGTTATAAGCATAGCTCATATCACTAATGTAGTAGGTGATGTAAGACCGATCAAAGATATAATCCAATATGCGCATAAACATAACATATTAGTTATCGTCGATGGGGCTCAAAGTGTTGCTCATCTTAAAACAGATGTCCAAGACCTTGACATAGACTTTTTAGCTTTTTCTGCTCATAAGATGTTAGGACCAACTGGTGTCGGTGTTTTATATGGTAAAGAAGAATTACTAAACAATATCAATCCGATAATATTTGGTGGTGGGATGAATGCTAGTTTTCAATTTGATAAAACGAGAGTATACAATGAAATACCTAGTCTTTTAGAAGCTGGTACTCCTAATATTGCTGGCGTTATTGGCTTTGGGGAAGCGATTAAATACTTAAATAATTTAGGAATGAATAAAATAAGCGAATATGAAACAAATTTAAAAAAATATGCCGTAGAGCAATTAAGTAAAGTAAAAGACATAATTATTTATAACCAAAACAGCACAAGTGGCATTATCACTTTCAACATCAAAGATGTTTTTTCCCAAGATCTAGCCATTTATTTAAATAAATATAATATCTGCGTAAGAGCAGGTAATCATTGCGCTAAAATTTTAAAAGATGACCTAGGTATTAAAAACACTTGTCGAATCAGTTTATATTTTTATAATACAAAAGAAGAAATAGATTATTTAGTTAAAGTGCTAAACAATCCAAATTTAAAAAATGAAATTATTTAAATTTCATTTTTTATGCTATAATGTTAGTAGGGTGGTATGATGAAAAAAATCTTTTTATTTCTTACCTTATTGTTTGTCATAACAGGTTGCAATAATCAAGAATATTATAGTAAAAATTTATTTTATATGGATACTGTCATCAATATTAAAATTTATAGTAACAATAAACGAAAAGTCGAACAAGCTTTTCAAGAAATCGAAAATTTATATCAAAAATATGAACAAATTACAAACTTCTACGACGAAAATAGTGAACTTTCTAAACTAAATCAAGACATCAATACTAACATTTCTGATGAATTATGGCAATTAATTAAAATAGGTGCCGATTGGTATGATAAAAGTAATGGTTTACTAAATATTAATATTGGTAATTTAACTAAATTGTGGCATGATTTTAGAGAAAATCCGCAAGAATTACCTGATGTTTCTGATATTAAAATCAATAATTTAAATATTGACAATAACAAAATAACAAATGAAAAGGTAAGTATCGATCTAGGTTCGATTGCGAAAGGTTATGTCACAGAATTAGCTGGTAATTATTTGGAAAATAACGGTTTAGAATACTATATTATCAATGCTGGCGGTAATGTCAAAGTTGGCAAAAGTCATAAAGGATATTATAATATTGGAATCGCTAGTCCGATTAATCAAAACGAAACATTTGAAATAATTAAAGGTGAAAATATCAGTGTCGTTACTTCGGGCGGATATGAACGCTTTATCGAATATGATGGTAATTTATATCATCATATCATCGACCCTAATACTAAATATCCGGCTAATTTTGTAAAAAGTGTGACGGTGATCGGTAAAGATAGTAAAACATGTGATGCTTTATCGACGATTTTATTTCTTATGGATGTCGAAGCTGGCAAAGAGTTTATTAAAGATTATGATGTCGATGTTATCTGGTTTACCAATGATAATGAAATTATAAAAAGTGACGGTTTTAGTTATGAATAAAAATGATTGGATATTAATTAGTATTATTATAATTTTGTCTAGTGGTTTGCTTTTAATTTATTTTTTTAACAAGACTGAAGCTGATATCGCCTATGTTTATCACGCTGATGATTTAATATTGACTATCGATTTAACGATTGATAATCAATATGAAGTAAATGGTGATAATGGCATTGTCAGAATAGAGGTCTTAAATAATAAAATAAGAGTAGTTGAAGAAAACAGCCCTCGACATTTATGTTCTAAACAGGGCTTTATTTCTAACTCAGGCCAGGCGATAATCTGCTTACCTAACAAAATAATTATTGAATTACCAAATGAAAACATCGATACTGAGGTGAGTTAAAAATGAAAAAATTTACTAGATTATCAATTTTATTAGCTTTATCAGTCGCCTTAAATATTTTGGAGACAGCCTTGCCACTTTTTGAAACTAACATACCTGGTTTAAGGTTAGGATTGGCTAATATTGTTACTTTATTTATAATTTATCAATATGGCTTAAAAGATGCTTTCTATGTAGGTATTTTAAGAGTATTTTTAGTTGGTATCTTACGAACTGGTCTTTTCAGTACAACTTTCTTTTTTAGTTTATCTGGCGTTATTTTAAGTATAATATCTATGTATTTAGCAAAAAAACTTTTAAAACTATCGATAATTGGCGTTAGTATAGTGGGATCAGTAGCCCACTGTTTAGGACAAATTATCATGGCTATTTTAATCTTAAAGATGAGTGCGATGATCTACTATTTACCATGGTTATTATTATTTGCTATTCCATCGGGGATCTTAGTTGGCATCATCTGTAAACAGTTGATAAAATATTTTGATGATGTGTTGCTCTTTGAGTAAAAAAGTTATATAATAAAAATAATAAGATAGGAGATGAGGTTATGAAAAAAATATTGTTAGTTTTATTATTAGGAACAATGTGTTTTAGTCTTGTCGGTTGTGGTAAGGAAAAACAATTAAAAGAAGGAACTTTTGAAGGAAGTGCAATCGATAATTATGGTGGGGAAGAAAACACTGCAACAGCTCGTGTTACAATCGATGCTTCAGGCAAAATTACCGATGTTTATTTAGATACAACTTATACTAAAGATGGTAATAAGACAACTAAAAAAACTTTAGGTGATGAATATGGTATGAAAGTAGGTAATAGTGCCTATGGACAAGCAGAATATGAATGGTACGAACAAGTCGAAGCGTTAGAACAAGCTGTAATCGACAACCAAGGCATCGAATTTTTAAATTTAGACGAAGATGGTAAGACTGATGCTGTTAGTACCTGCACGATTAAAGTAGATGCTCTTTATAATGCTTTAAAAGATGCATTAGATAAAGCTAAATAGGTTTGAAAATCAAACCTTTTTCATTTATATTTCACAAAAATGTTGTATAATTTTTAAGAGGTGAAAAAATGACAGTATTAATAGTTGACGATGAAGAAAGAATTAGACTGCTGATAAAAGAATATTGTTTAAATGAAAAATATCAAGTATTAGAAGCTGATGACGGAATAAAAGCTTTAAACATCATAAAAGAAAATAAGATCGATATTGTTATTTTAGATATTATGATGCCAAATATGGATGGTTTAACCACTTATCAAGAAATTAAAAAATATAACATTCCTACTATTATTTTATCTGCTAGATCAGAAGAATACGATAAACTAATCGGCTTTAATTTAGGTGTCGACGACTACGTCACCAAACCATTTAGTCCTAAAGAATTAATGGCTCGAATTAAAGCTGTCACCAAAAGATTTAACAAGTTAGAAAATGTATATATTTATAAAGAACTTAAAATTGACCTTGACGGTCATGCTGTTTATATTAAGGATCATGAAATTAAATTAACGCCGAAAGAATATGATTTATTGGTATATTTTATCAACAACAAAAGTAAAGCTTTATCTAGAGAAGAATTACTTTCTAAAATATGGGGATACGATTTTTTTGGCGATGATCGGACTATCGATACACATATTAAAATGTTACGAAATAATTTAGGTGAATATCGTGATTTAATTCAAACAGTTAGAGGAATGGGTTATAAATTTGAAATTAAATAAGAATAAACTAAAAATTCATATTTGGATATATTTGATTTTATTGACTTTGTTAATAATGGTTTTTTTGTGGTTTTTTCAAGTATTTTTTATCGATACATATTATGAATATAGTAAAACTAAACAAATTAAAAGCACAACTGAAAAAATTATAAAAAATTTTAATAACAACATCGAATATCTAGATATTATTTCGTATGAGGATAATGTTTGTATCGAAATTGTAAAAAATGAAAATATCATCTATACTTCTAACGAATCTAATCGTGGATGTATTATCAGCAATCAATATAAAGATAATTTTTTCGATAATAATTTATCGGAACAGACATATAAATTAATCAATCCCATTTTTAATACTAAATCTTTGATCTACGCTAAAAAATACAACGAAAACATTACTATTTTTGTCAATACTTCCTTAGAACCTTTAGATAACACGATCTCAATTTTGTCACAACAGCTAACGATTGTATCGATAATCGTCCTTATTTTAGCGTTTGTTATTGGTTATTTTATTTCTAAACGGATCAGTAAACCTATTGAAAATATTAATGAAAAAGCCAAAAAACTAGCTAATGGTAATTATAATTTTGAATTTGATACTAATTCAAATATTTACGAGATCGATGAATTAGCTAATACTTTAAACTACACAAAAAAAGAGTTAGCGCAAACTGATGAGTTAAGGCGAGACTTGTTAGCTAATGTATCTCACGATCTTAAAACACCATTAACTATGATTAAAGGATATGCGGAAATGATTAGAGATTTAAATTCAGAAAATGTTGAAAAAAGAAACGATAATTTAAACGTTATTATCGAAGAATCTGAAAGATTAAATGTTTTAGTTGAAGATTTATTGACGTTATCCAAAATTCAAGCAAATAAAGATACGATTGTCAAAGAAAAATTTGATTTGATCGAATTAATTAATAATATTGTCAAAAGATATACAATTTATAAAGATACCGAAGGTTATGTTTTTGAAATAAATTCCCCTAAAGAGATTATAATTAATGCTGATAAGAAAAAACTTGAACAAGTTATTTATAATTTAATCAATAACGCAATCAACTATACAGGTAACGATAAAAAAATAATTATCAATGTTATCGTCGATCATAAAGTTAGGGTAGAGATTAAAGATACTGGTAAAGGTATCAACCAAGAAGATTTACCGCATATCTGGGAAAAATATTATCATTCAAAGAAAAAACATAAACGTAACGTTATCGGAACAGGAATTGGCTTATCGATCGTTAAGACAATTTTAGAAAGTCATGGCTTTAAATATGGAGTAGAAAGTAAAAAAAATAAAGGAACTACATTTTATTTTGAAATTGAACATTAAAAACAAATTATATGATATAATTATTTAAAGGAGGATCTGTATGGAATTAAATAAAGTTTATTCTAAAGCGTTTGGTTGGATGTTTCTTGGTTTGTTAGTAACATTTTTAACTGGCTATATAATATCTACCAATATTGATATATTAAGAGTTGTTTTAAGTATACCTTTTATTATTTATTGTATTGTTGAAATTGGGTTGGTAATATTTCTAACTGCTAGAATACATAAAATAAGTAAAACTACTGCTAAAATATGTTTTATTATTTATTCATTTGTAACAGGACTTACTTTTTCAACTATATTTTTAGTATATGAGATATCATCGCTTATTTATGTATTTGGTATTACTTCTATCTTATTTGGTATTTTTGCTATTATTGGCCATTTTACTAAAATTGATTTAACTAAAATAAGTACATTTTTATTGATGGGTCTACTTGGAATTATTATTTGTAGTATCATAAATATGTTTTTAGGCAATGAATCGTTTGACTTAGTAATAACAATTATTAGTATTATTATCTTTCTAGCTTATGTTGCCTACGATATTCAAAAAATAAAAAAACTGATGAATTCGTTTCCTGAAGACAATTTACCGATTTTCTCAGCATTAGAATTATATTTAGATTTTATTAATCTTTTCTTAAATTTATTAAGATTATTTGGCAAAAGAAAAAATTAAACGAATATAATAATCATCTTTGTACATAATATCAAATATAACATAAAAAACACCGTTTCTATATTGATTCGGTGTTTTATTAATCAAGAAATGCCACCGATAAATTACTATCTTTTTTAATAAAAATATAGTATAATTGAATAGGTGAGTAGCATGGTCTATCTTTTATATGGCACAGTTGATTATTTGATAAATAAAAATATCGATAAGATAATTAACGACAATAAAATCGATGAATTTAATATTAATAAATACGACTTATCAAATACTTTTTTAGCTGACATTACCAACGATGCTAGTAGTATGTCATTATTTAGTGATAAAAAGCTGATTATTGTTAATAATGCTTATATATTTACTAGTTCCTCAAAAAAGTATCTTGAACAGGATTTAAAATGCTTAGAAAACTATTTAAACAACATTAATACAAATACAATTTTGATATTTGTAGTTAATGAAGCTAAAATCGATGAAAGAAAAAAAATCGTCAAATTGATCGATAAAATCGGCGAAATTAACGAATATAATACTATTAATAATATAGCAATTATCAAAGACTTATTAGACGATTATCAAATGACTGATGAGGATATTAAATATTTATTAGAAAGAGTGGGGGACAACTCTACTCTCCTTAATACTGAAATTGAAAAAATCAAAATATATAAAAATTCGACCAAAAAAATTACAAAACAAGATATCGATCTATTAACTGCTAAATCACTAGAAGTTAACAATTTTAAACTTATCGATGCGATTATCAATCGTGATAAAGCAAATGCATTAAAACTTTATCAAGAACGAATAATAATAAATGAAGAACCGATTGCTATTATTGTCGCATTAGCTAATCAAATCAGAATTATGTATCAAGTTAAACAATTATATTTAGATGGATATACGGAGAATAATATTGCTAGTATTTTAAAAATTCATCCATATCGCGTTAAATTAGCTAATCAAAACGCTAAAAAATATGATGCTGATACATTATTAACTTATTTAAAAAAATTAGCCAATTTAGATATAAACATTAAAACAGGACAAATTGATAAGACATTAGGCTTAGAATTATTTATAATTTCATTATAATATATGATAAAATGGGAATATATTAACTTCCGATAATATATATTATGTTAACTAACATATTTGCATAATTATTTAATTTCTGTAAATAATATTAATGGGTGATTATAATGAAAAAGAATGCTAATGCTAATAGAAATTGTGATGCTAATAAATCATGTAAAGATTGCAAAAAGAGTGCTAATTCAAGTTCAAACATGAATAAAAATAAGCAAAGCAATGCTAGCGCTAATACTTCTTCAAATTATGATTTTGAATAAGTCTTAACCCGAGAAAAAAGGAATCTATTTAAGATTCTTTTTTCTTCAATTTATATTTAAAATAAAAAATGATTGACTAACATAAATAAAACACCTATTATAAAAAATAAATATACTATCCCCTTTTTATGATAGTTTTTAGCCGTTGGGAGCAATTCATATAACGAAATATGGATCATTATTCCTGCTATAATACCAAATAAAAATCCCATTATTCGATCATTGATAAAATTACTTAAAAATAAATAAGTTAATACGGCACCAAATGGTTCAGAAATCCCTGATATAAATGTATAAAATAAAGCTTTAAATTTACTATTTGTCGCATAATAAATCGGAATCGATATACTGATACCTTCAGGTATGTTGTGTAATGCAATCGCTATGGCTAAAGAAATACCTAACATAACATTACTATTAGTAGCCATAAAGGTTGCTATTCCCTCTGATTGTTATCAATAGGGAAAGTTACTTAATTTAATAATATTCAACTATTTAAAGTTGAAATAGATGTCGATATTTCCATCTTCATGAATATCGATTTTATCGATTAATTTTAAAATCAAATTACGATTTGGTTTTTCCATTGTTAAAAATTTTTCTATTATATCTTTTAATGTGATTGTGCTCTTTTTAATACTAGCAAACTGTTTTTTTAAATCTTTTAATTGGTTTTCTTTTATCTTTATATCATTGTTTATTTTCTTCTCTACCCTATTATACATATCACTGCTAATTTTGTTTGTCATTTTATCTATATATATATTATCTAAACTATTCCTTAATAGATTTATATCATTTTGCAATTTAATAATATTATTTTTACTGCTATCAGTAGTCATTAAATCTTTAGTTTTCTTTTTTAATTGATTATATATTTCTTCTTTATCGACAGATGATAAAATGTTTTTAATACTAGCAATTAACCGACTTTCAATCTTGTCATAATTATTTGAATGAGCAAAACAGACCGCTAACTCTTTTTTGTATTTTCTATAATAATTGCATACCGTATAAGCATTTCCTTTTTTATCTCTTGCTTTAATTCCTATGTTGTGACCACATTCAGCACATTTAAATAACCCATCAAATAAAAATATTTCTTTTTTATCGCTTCTTTGCTTTTGGTGAGGTAACATTCTTTGAACCTCTTCAAAGGATTGTTTATCGATAATTGGTTCATGAGTATTTTTAACAATAATCCATTTATCTTCTTTATTGTAAACTATTTTACGATATTTATAACTTAATCTACTTCTTCTATTTTGAACCATATCACCTGTATATAATCTGTTTTTTAAAATTTTTTTAATTGTTATATTACTCCATAAACCATAAATATCGCCATTTAACCCATTTCTTTTAAAATTACGATTTCTAGTTTTAGAAAAAGTCGGTAATTTTTCACTATTTAATATATTTTTAATTTGATTTATTTTTTTACCATTTAAAAATAGATCAAATATTTTTCTTACAATAGGTTGTTCATCACTGTCGATAACCAAATGATTTTTATTGTTTGGATCAATTTTATAACCAAATGGCGCACACCCCCCTACCCACTTCCCTTCCATCTGCATGGTATGAAGTGCCGTTCTGATTTTCTTAGATAGATCTTTAGCATACATGTCATTTAATATTGCTTTAAAAGGAGCTATATCGTTATTAGCAGAATCGATCATTGTGTCAATGTTATCAGTCAAGGCAACATATCTAACATCATGGGCTGGAAACCATTTTTCAACATATTCTCCAGTACCAATATAATCTCTTGAAAGCCTTGATAAATCTTTGGTAACAACCATATTGATCTTACCAGTTTCGATATCATTTAGCATTCTTTTAAATTCAGGTCTTTCAAAATTAGTTCCTGTATATCCATCATCGACATAAATATCGACCAATGTATAATTCTGATCATGTACATACTTTGTCAAAAGCAATTTTTGGTTCTGAATACTTTCACTTTCACCTAAATTATCATCTTCTTTAGATAGTCTTATATAAATTGCAACATAAAACAATTTTACCATGTTATTAAGCATTTATATTCCTCTTTTAAATAATCGATTATAGATTTTACTATTAAGTCTTCAATACTTTCACCATTTTCTTTAAAATATAAATTGAATTTTAAAGTCTTTTTTTTATTCACTATTTTCCCCCTCTTTACAATTTGACTATCTATCTAAAAATATGTAATAAAATATTTAATATTCAAATATATTACGTAATTTATTTTTTATAATTAATTGATGATTTTTCACTTTTTGTGTTAATATAGATATATAATATTGATAAAATTATGAAAGGAATACTTTATGAAACCAAACCAATTATCAAAAAATGATTACATCGGAGTTATTAGTCTATCTGGCCTATTGAAAGAAAAAAATAAAAATGACATCGAGGAGTCAATTCTTAATGCTAAAAAAATAAATTTAAATGTAAAATTAGGAAATTACATATATGAAAATAAAGAACAAAGGCAAGAAGATAAAAACAAAAATAAAATTATCGATTTAAATAAAATGTTAGATGATAATGATGTAAAAATAATAATGAGCTCTAAAGGAGGAAGTGATTCGATCGAACTATTAGATAAAATAAATTATAATAAAATTAAAAATACTAAAAAAATATTTATTGGCCTTAGCGATTTAACGATCATACTTAATGCTATATATAAAAAAACTGGACTTATTACATTTCACCATTGTATTTTTAAATCTTTTTTAAAAGGTGATGTAAACTATAATAAAAAAGCCTTTTGTGATATGTTTTTCAACTCAAAAAAAGAATATAAATTTAAACAAAATTTTAAAACAATAAATAAAGGCATCGCCCAAGGAATATTATTGGGTGGTAATCTTATTAGTTTTAATAAACTAATTGGAACTGATTATCTTCCTAATGCTAAAGAAATAATTTATTTTTTTGAAGAATGTGATGAAGTTTCAAAAGAACATGTTAACAATATTATTGATAATATGATAAGAAACAATTTATTTAATAATTGTAATGGGATAATACTAGGAAATTACAGTATCGATAATGACTACTTTGAACAAGTATTCAAAGATAAATTTGCAAATATTCCAATGATAAAATGTTGCGATTTTGGTCACACAAAATGCAATATGGTTATTCCGGTTGGAGCTAAAATCCAATTTAATGCCAATAATGGAACTATAAAAATTTTAGATAATGTTTAAAAAACTACCAAAATTATGTTGGTAGTTTTTTTAAAATCTAAATAATACTTTATAACTCAATATAATTATAACTGCAAGCTCTTAATAATCTATTCATAATAGCTAGACCCAAACCACTTTTGTCTACGCCTTCAATAATTACTAAATCCGATTTATAATCATCGACTTTTCTAAGTAACGTGAAAATATTGTTAGCAACTTCCTCTTTAGTTTCACCCATATCAATGGCATTATTAAAATATTTAATATTATTTGTCCGACACAATACAATTACGTTATTATATTTTGCTTTTATTTCATTTACTTTATCAATGAAATCTTGATTATTCTTAGCATAAATTAACAAACATTTAGAATTAGGAGCATAATGTCTATATTTCATTCCCGGAGACATAATTTTATCATTTTCATTTAATTTGATATTATGAAGAACATGATTATCGACTAAAACGTTAGGTGTTACCTTAATTAAATCTTCTTTTGTTATTTTGCCAGGTCTTAAAATATAAATAGTATCATTTTCAACTTTTATAACGGTCGATTCAACTCCAATATTAGTTTTTCCTCCATCGATCATATAATCGACCTTATCATTTAATTCATAATAAATATCGCTTATTTTAGTTCCGCTAGGCTTACCTGAAATATTTGCTGAAGGAGCAGCAATCGGTACATTAGCAAGACTAATTAAATCTAAAGCAATTTGATTAGAAGGCATCCTTATTCCAACAGTATCAAGACCACCGGTTACATTGTTAGGAACAATATCTTTCTTTTTTAAAATAATAGTTAATGGTCCTGGAAAAAATATATCGATTAATTTTCTTTCTAAAGTTGATATATCCTTAGCGATCATATCGATCATTTCCTTATTAGCAACATGTAGAATTAAAGGGTTATCTTGAGCCCTTCCTTTAGCAATAAAGATACTATTTACTGCCTTTGCATCTAAACCATTAGCCCCAATGCCATAAACTGTTTCGGTTGGAAATAAGACCAATTTCCCATTTTTTAAAGCAAGAGCTGCTTCCTTTAATATTTCCTTTTGATAATCATTATTACAATCAATTAATTTAGCCATATTTATCACCACGTGAATATTATAAAACTAATTATTCTGATTTGCAATAAATATCAACTATAATTAAGGATATATTTTAAAACTACTTTCCATATCGATAACAATCATCAGGAATATTATGGATAATTATCGCTAACATCGATATAATGCCAACACGATATAAATTACTACCGTTATTTGTCGTTGGAATATACTTATCGATCAACATCGAAAATAAAATACCACATACGATAAAAATCAGCATATAAATAACCGCTGGAAACTTAGGAAACAAATTAGTTAATAAAGCATAAGATTCTGGAATTAAATCAGTTATCGAAACTGTCAACATAACGCCAGCAGCAAAACTTAATGAAGCAATAATAATATTTTCGTTTTTTTGCTTGATAAAAATAAGTACTGTTCCCAACATCGTTGACAATCCAGCTATAATTGTTAAAATAAAACCCATATTGACATTATTCATATACTCACCTATAAAATTATATGAATTGAAAAAAATACTATTTCTAGTATTTTTAAGTAAAAATCTATTTTCTTTTCATTTTTCTTAAACTATCTTTATCTTTAATTCGATAAGATTCTATCGCTTTTTGGATTGCTTTATTATAAGTCCAATCATCTAAATGGCATCTTTTTAAAAATGCGACAGTTTTATCATAGTATTTGACTAAACATATCGAAATTAACCAAGCATTAGCCATTTTAACGTAGTATTCTTCTGTCTTAATAGAATCAGCTAGCTTGAATACTTCATCGATATAATTATCGTTTAAATAGTAAAATAACAGCACAATTCCTACTCTTTTAATATACGGCTGATCATTTTTTAAATATTCTTTAATTTTTAATAAACAAGCATCTAAATTTAATTTGACAATTTTATAATTCATGACCACAGAATCACAGGTAGCCCAAGAATCGATAAATTTAATATAATCATCAAATAATTTTATTGTTTGATCAAAATCAATTTTTAAATAAGTTATCACTAGACCATGTAGCATTATTTCTTCATAATATCGGTGTTGATTATTTTTGATAAAACTTAAATAATCTCTTTTACTGATAGTTTTAGCGATTGTTTTTAAAATAGGTAATCTAATACCTAAAATATTGTCAGTTTTAACTATTTTCTGATTAAACTTTCGATATTCATCATCTTTTAAACTAAATAAATACTCAATAAATTTACTATAATCTTTATTAAAATCAACCGTGAGGATGAAATTTTCCATATTCATCTTTTAATTTTTGATTAGAAATATGAGTATATATTTGTGTTGTCGACAACGAACTATGACCAAGCATTTCTTTGATGCTCACGATATCAGCTCCCCTATCTAATAAATGGGTGGCAAAAGAATGTCTTAAAGTGTGTGGTGAGAATTCAGTTTTAATATTTTTTTTAATAGCTAACTCTTTAACTAATTTATAAAAACTTTGTCTAGATAATCTTTTACCATGGTTATTCAAAAAAACATAATCAGTATTTTCTTTTAGAAGTTGTTTTCGATATTCATTTATATATAGTTTAACAAAATAAACAGCATAATCACCTATCGGTATTATTCTTTCCTTACTCCCTTTGCCGATCGTTCTGATTAAATCCATCTCTAAATCGATATCGTTAACTTTAAGATTAACTAATTCACTAACTCTTAGGCCTGTCGCATACATAAGCTCCAACATTGCTTTATTGCGATAGCTATATTTATTTGTTAGATCAATATCTAATAACGACTGAACTTCTTCATAAGATAAAACCTTAGGTAACGTTTTTCTTAGTTTAGGAACTTCTAAATAATCGATCGGATCGGTTACAAAACGATTCGAAACCACCAAAAATTTATAAAATGTTCTTAAAACAGATATATTATGATTGATAGAATTAGTTGAAAGTTGTTTTTGTCTTAAATACTTTGTATATTCCATAATGTCTTTTCTTTTAATATTGTCGATCTTCAAATTTTTTTGCTTGATATATTCATAATATTTATATAAATCATTCATATAAGAATCGATTGTCTCGTTGCTATATTTTTTATCGATTAATAAATATGTTTTGAATTCTAAGGCTTTATCGTTAAATTCATCTGTGTTTGATCTAAATTTCATTTTATTCACCTATTTAATTATACCATACTATGTCAATTTTTATTATTTTTTGATAAAATAGATATGAGGTGAACTAAAATGGAACCATTATCTTTAATCTTAAGACCTAAAAAATTAACAGAAGTTGTAGGACAACAACATTTGATCGGAAATGATAAAATCTTATCTAATTTAATTAAAAATAAACGAATTTTTTCGATGATATTATATGGTAAACCAGGAATTGGCAAAACTAGTATTGCCAATGCAATAGTTAACGAATTAAACTTTAAATATATTTCTTTAAATGCTGTTATCAATAATAAAAAAGACTTTGATCTTGCTATAATTGAAGCCAAAGAAAACGACGGTTTAATTATTATTATGGATGAAATTCATCGCTTAAATAAAGATAAACAAGATCTATTGTTACCGTATCTAGAAAATGGTTTGATTACTTTGATCGGTCTAACTACTTCTAATCCTTATCATAAGATCAACCCAGCGATTAGAAGTCGTTGTCAAATATTTGAACTAAAAGAATTAAATGATGAAGATATATTAAAGGCACTAAAAAGAGGTAGTACTTATTTAGAAAATATTAAAATCGACGAAGAAAGCCTAAAATATATCGTCAAATTATCTGGTGGTGATCTAAGATATGCTTATAATCTTCTAGAGATTGCCTATTATTCAACTAATGATAAAAACGTTACTATAAAACAAATACAAAAAATAAATAATAAACCTGTCTTCTTTCACGATAAGGACGAAGATGGACATTATGATGTTTTGTCAGCTTTCCAAAAATCGATAAGAGGTAGCGATGTTAATGCTAGTTTACATTATTTAGCTCGGTTGATCGAAGCTGAAGATCTAGATAGTATTTATAGAAGAATGTCAGTTATTGCTTATGAAGATATTGGTTTAGCTAATCCTTCGATGGGACCTAAAGTCGATGCCGCTATCAATGCTTGTGAACGTTTAGGTTTGCCTGAAGCTAGAATTCCACTGGCTAATATAGTTATCGAATTAGCTCTATCACCTAAATCTAATTCAGCTATAATGGCAATCGATGCTGCTTTAAACGATATTAGAAGTGGTAATACTGGCAATGTTCCTGATCATATTAAAACAACTTCAAAGGAATATTTATACCCTCATAACTATCCTAATGCTTTTGTTAAACAACAATACTTACCAGATAAATTAAAGAATAAAAAATACTACATTCCTAAGACAACTAGTAAATATGAAGCAACTTTAAAAAATATTAATGATAAATTAAAACAATTACAAGATCAATAATTTTATCTTGTAATTTTTCTTTTTTTAACCATATTATTAATGGTGATCACATAATGCAAAAGAAAAGTATTTGGTTAAAAGATTTTTCTAACAGTATAACAACTTTAGATAAAGATATCAGTTGTGATGTTTTAATAATTGGAGCTGGAATAACTGGTTTAAGCACGGCTTATCATTTGATTGATCATAATTTAAAAATAGTCGTCGTTGAAAGAAATGAAATAGGTAGTGGTGTCACATCTAAAACAACTGGTAAAATAACTTATTTACAGGAGCTCATTTATACTAAACTAAAACAAGAAATTGATGAAAAAACTAGTAAAAAATATCTAAAATCACAATTAGAAGCTATTGCAATATTAACCAATATTATTAAGAAAGAAAATATCGATTGCGATTTAGAACAGGTTAAGTCCTTTGTTTATAGTAAAGATGAAAAAGAATTAAGTAAATTAAAACAAGAAAAGGAATTATTAGAAAAGTTTGGTGTCGAGGTTAAAGATTATAACAAAGCGATCGCAGTTGATGATACATATGTATTTCATCCTCTAAAATATTTGATGAAATTAAAAGAAATCCTTTTGAAAAACAAAGTTGAAATCTATGAAAAAACAAATATTATCGAAATAAAAAAAGAAGAAAGCTATATTTGTTTGACTGAAAAATATCAAATAAAAGCTAAAAAAGTTATCTTGGCTTGTCATTATCCGTTTTTCATCTTTCCGCTTATCTTCCCTATTAAATGTCATTTAGAGAAATCTTATATTGCTACTATTAAAAACAAAAATCGAAAAATGTCGATGATTACAACTAAAATACCAACTACCTCACTTCGCTATCATCTTGATAATATGATTTATCTAAATAGTTCTCATCCTATTTCAACTAAAAATGATGAAAAAGATAACTTTAACAATTTAATTAACCAAACCAAAAAACTTGGAAAAATCGACTATATTTGGTCTAATCAAGATATTATAACGGTCGATAGTTTACCAATCATAAGTAAAATAACCGATGATCTATTAATTGGAACCGGTTATAATACTTGGGGAATGACTAATGGAACATTAGCTGGTAAAATTTTAAGTGATATCGTTTTAAATCGACCTAATGAATTTATCGAGCTATTTTCTTTAAAACGGCACAAATCTTTAAATTCTTTTAAAAATACACTAGTTGAAATAATAAGAAATGGTAAAAGTTTTACTGTCAATAAAATAATTAAAGACAAAAGTTGGTATCAAGAAAAATTATATTTTACTAAAAAAGATGGTAAAGATATCGCTATTTATATCGATGAAAACAACAAGAAACATATTGTATATAACAAATGTCCACATTTAAAATGTAGCTTAATCTTTAACGAGTTTGAAAAAACTTGGGATTGTCCATGTCATGGCTCTAGGTTTGATTTAGATGGAAATTGTATAGAAGGACCTAGTCGTTATAGCATAAAATTAAATAAAAATTCAAAATAAATTTTGAAAACCTATCGGTTAGGATAGGTTTTTTAATGTACTACTATAATTGTTTTGATTAAAATATTATTTTTTCATGTTAAAATATGAAGTTTGATAATCTAAATCGATTCCTCTTAGTTGAGCCATTTCCGTGATTGTTACAAAAGCATATCCTTGTTTTTCAAGTTCTTCCATTGCTAATAAAGCACCTTCGACTGAACTTTTATAAATATCATGCAATAGAATAATAGCGCCATCATGAGCATGTTCGATTATTTCTTCAGCTACTCTATTTTTCTTTTTATATTTCCAGTCTAATGGATCAATATCCCACAAAATAATATTCATATTAACTAACTCTTTACTATGGTTAGTTAAATTACCATATGGTGGACGTAATAAAGTAGGATAAATACCGATGATTTCTTTTACTTTTTCATTAGTTTTGCTTACTTCTGCAATAATTTCCGCATCGTTTAATAAATTTAAATTGCGGTGATTATAAGTATGGCTACCGATATCGTTACCTTGTAAGTAAGCTCTTTTTATAACTTCTTTGTTACTATCGACTCTACTTCCTAAAACAAAGAACGTAACTCGAGCATTATATTTATCTAAATTATCTAATAATAAATTGGTATTGTTGGTGCTTGGTCCATCATCAAAAGTAAAAGCAATTAATTTTTTATCCTTAAATTGCGATAAATCGCGAATTTGTGGCATCTCTTTAACTACGGTTTCATCTTTAGTGGTATCACGATATTCTTGCTTTAAATACTTATTAATATCTTCATAAGGAATAGTAATATTGATTTGACCGTCGGCCCAAGAAGCTACTTGATAAGGTGGGAACATAATTTCTAAGCCATTATCTGTAAATTTAAAATGGCGGTAATTATCGATAGTCGGTGCTGTACCTCTTTTTACCCATAATTGATCAAAATTTCTATTTTCTTCTTTACCTAAATTTAAGACATAATAATAAGCTAAATTAGCCATTTCCTTAAAAGTTTCTTCATCGGTAAAAAAGAATTTTAGATCGACAAATTCTTTAGTATCATCGTCCCAATATAAGCTATAATCATCCCTAATATAATGGGCTCCACCAGTATATGAGTAAGTTAAGATATTAACGTAAGTAATATTGTTTCTTTCACTGCTAGTAACGTTTAAATTAAAATCATATTTACTTGATATTTCAATATTTTTTGAATTTTCAACTACGTTCATAAATTCTTGTTTTTGTTTATCGATGTAGGCCATGACTTTTTCTTCAATTTTTTTATTTGTAAAATTAGGATAGTCAATTTTTAGATCATAACGATCTGTACTTTCTAAAATATGATTTTCAGTTACATTATCAGCTTTGATAAAAATAATCGAAATAATACTTATTAAGACTAAAAATAAACAAATTAAAGCAATCTTACCTTTTTTATTTAATTTTCTTTTCATTTTATCAACTTCCAAACTATTAAATAATATAATTTATAGTTAAAAATAATTACTAATAAGCACAAAGTCAAAACAAATTTTAAAAAGAATCTTATATTTTAGAACAAAAAAAATAGCTTTTAACTAGCTACTTTTCTTGATTGAATTTCCGCTATTTTTTCAAATATTTCAGTAGCGTTAGATTCGTTAATTTCAGTATAACCTAATTCTTTTAAAGCCTGAACTTTGACTGCATTCAATTCCATAGTACGACTCATTTTTTCTTCAATTTTATGCTCGATATGAGCTACAAATCGTTCGTGAGAAGCAGCTATTTTAGTCTTTGAAGCTCCTCCACCATTATATAAAGAGAATGCTGAGAATAAAATACTTTCAAAAATAAATTGTTGTTCTTCATCAAAAACAAATTCCATTGGTTTAGTAAAACCGGCCGCTTTAGAAACGTAACCTAAAATATATTTTAACTCTTTAGAGCTATTGATCGCTTGTAAATAATGGTATAAATAAAGCAAAATATAATATCCTTCACTATCGCTTTCATCTTCTAATTTTTCTTTTAATAATTCGATGATATCTTGCAATAAAATTTTTTGTTTTTTGCCTAAACCTTCGAATAGATTGCCGCTAATTTCAGATCTTTCATTTTTACATAAAGAATTCAAACGATCATCAACCTCATATATATAGTCAGTTGTAATCTTGATTTTAGAAATATCATCTGCTGATTTAACTCCTAATAAGTTCAACAATAATACTTTTTTATCTTTAGGCCACTTATTAATGCTATCCAATTCTAAATAATTGTATATCATTTGTCTAGAGACGCCTAAAAATTTAGCCAACTTTACTTTTGAAATGCCAAGTTCGTGTAATATTTCGTTTAATTTATCCATACTTACAACCCTCCTATAATAATTTTATCACATTATTGTCAAATGTCAAGTGTAAATAAAAAGTATATTAAAAGAAACTTTATAAATACCAAAGTTTCTTATTATCTTTTCTTACTTCCTCTATTATTCCGCCACCAAGGCATTGTTCACCAAGATAAAATACACATGCTTGACCCGGAGTAACTGCTTTTATTTTTTGTGAGTATTTAACCAATATATGATCTTCATCGACAAATTCTAAATAAACATCATTATCAGGCTGACGATATCTAAATTTGGCCGTACATTTATTTGGCTTTTCATCACCTAACCAGTTTATGTCAGTAACTAAACAAGAATCACTATATAGATATTGATTATCTTCTCCTAAAGCTACATATAAAATATTTTTATTTAAGTCTTTGCCAACGACAAACATTCTATTTTCGTATCCTCCGATATTTAATCCTCGTCTTTGACCAATGGTATAATACATTAAACCAATATGTTTACCAATCGTCTTATTAGTTGTTATATCGACGATATCGCCCTCTTGATTAGGTAAATAATTTTCTAAAAACTTAGTCATATTACGTTCACCAATGAAACAAATGCCAGTAGAATCTTTTTTCTTAGCTGTAATTAAATCGTATTTAATAGCAATTTCTCTTACCTCTTTTTTATTTAAATGCCCAACAGGAAATAAAACTTTTTTTAGCTGTTCTTTTGAGACTTGAGATAAAAAGTAAGTTTGATCTTTATTACTATCGATTCCTCTTAACAATTTCCCATTTTCGATTCTAGCATAATGACCCGTTGCGATATAATCAGCCCCTAATTTATTGGCTTCTTTAGCAAACATGTCAAATTTAATATATTTATTGCACATAATATCAGGATTAGGAGTACGACCTTTTTTTAATTCATTTAAAAAGTAAGTAAATACATAGTCCCAATACTCCTTGATAAAATCAACTCGATATAACGGGATACCGATTCTTTCACATACTTTTAAAGCATCGTTATAATCTTGCTCTTGCGGACAAATATTGTTGTTAATAGTTGGGTTACCTAAAACGTCATTATTAATAGAAGCATCCCAATTACGCATAAATAATCCGATAACCTCATATCCTTGTTCTTTAAGTAAGATTGCCGCTACACTACTATCGACCCCACCTGACATACCTATTACAACCTTTTTCATAAAACCACCGCATTTATTATATCATATTATCGAATAAATGTAATAATTGATTTAACTAATCTTGGCATTAAATAAGTATCATATAAACTCATTAAAATAATGACACTTAAAACAACTAATAATATTTTAAAATATTTATTCATCACTACTTTGAAATCTAAAGTTTTTTTCTTAAAAATTAAATAGATCATCTTAAAAGAAAAACTAAGGGAATACATCACCAATAACATCAGGAATAACAAACTTATAACTTGTCCCGGAAAAGTATAAACTAGGCCAAATAATATTCCTTTTGTTTTAAAGGTAGATATAATTGCTCCAATACTGAAACCTAAAATAAATGTCTTGCTAAAAAACATAAATATAATGATCGGTAAACCTATAACTGAAATGCCCAATAACCATATAATTAAAACATATAAAATATTACTTATTAAATTGTTTTTTAAAACTAAAGAAAAATCCAATTTGTTGCTTTCGACACTGTTTAAAAATTCATTCAAATGCTCACTAACTAAACTTTTATCAGATTGATTTAAAATTGTTACAAAAATTGCCCCAACCGTTATTCCAATAACCAATAAAATCACCAAAAATAACAATATTTTTTTATCTAGTTTTATTTTGAATTTTAGTTTGTCCATTATTTTCATCATTATCACCTATTTAAGACTATTAAAAAAAAAGAAAAATATTCCTTTTTTAAAATTTTTATGATAAAATTGTTATAGGTGATCAAATGAAAAACGAAAAAGCAGGCAGAGTCATTGCTATTGTTATGTTATTGATTATGGTTATATCAACTGTTGCATCACTAATATTTGTTTAAAATAACTATATTCATATTGACTTGGTATATTTATATAAATATACTTTTTTTATGGCTAAAATTCATTAGTTTTTATTTTTTGTAAGATAAGTAGTTGATAATTCGCCATTTTCAAAAATATATGTTTTTCCTATATATTTAATATTACCATTTGAAATAACTATTGCAGAATCATTTGGCAATCCAATTATCTTTATTTTTTTTGAATTAGCTTTTATCTCGTTTACCTGTTCATCGTTATTGATGTCAAAATGTGGATCTATTGTTATATTGGTTATGCCTAAGCCATCATAAATAATACTTTCTGGATAATCTTCATCCTTAGAATAATATGAATTAATTGCTAAATTCATCGATCCAGCACTTATACCAATAATTAATGCATTTGTGTTACATATTACATCGCTAAAACTATTTTTTTGTAGATAATCTAATTGAATAAATGGATCTCCTCCAAGCAAATATATAATATCAGCATTTTTCAAATCGTTTATGCCATCTTTTTGTGATGTTCTATTATCTAATAACGTGATATTTAAGTTGGGGAAAATTTTCCTGAAAGTTTTTAAAACACCAACTACGATATCATCTCCATAGAATTGTTTATCATTTTTTATATAGTTATTAGGATCAGCTGGTATAGCTACCATATTCATTGGGTCATTAGTATTTTTCTTTATTTCCTTTGAAATTTCTTCATTAAAATACTTAGTTTTATCTGCTCCACTTAATAATATTATATTTTTCATTTTTAACCATCTTCTTTCAATAGTTTCTTTAGTAGTATTATTTCATAAGAAAATGTGACCATCAGAACATTATACCCATAATCAACGTTATAAACTATTTAATCTTAGTGATTTAACCATAGTTTGCAACGTTAAATCACTAAGATCTACTTATAATTTAGGACTTTATTATATTTTTTCTCGCTAATGAAATTATTAGCATTATATTCTAAATTTAAATATTCATTCATATATGATAATATATCAATATCTTTTATATTTAATTGTTCCCTCCAAAACCTTAAAGCCTGTAAATAATTCCTAAATTTTCTCCTGAAATGTATAGAAGGATGCTGAGTAATATTTTCATATAATAATGTTGAAACAGCTATCATAGAATCTGCAAATTTCATCATTGCCACATTATCTATATTAATAATAGCACCCATTCTAGAACTTGCAACTGTATTATCAGTATTATAATGACACATTGCAAGAGAACTATTTCCAATGCCCATATCTATTGCTAATTTTTTATATGGGCTCTCCATTATTATTATAGCAGCACAATCAAAAAAAATATCAGTACCTTTTTTTCTTACTGCAATATTAAAATTTCGACCAGTAATTTGTTGTTCTTTCATACCATATACGTGTTTATAATTTATTTCCTCCTCGGTATTAAATTCCCTATTTACTCTAGAATCTATATTTTCGATCGATTCTAATAGATCTTTATCTGACGAATTAATTCTAATACTCAAATCATGTGGATTCATTCCTAAATACTCATCATTTAAAAAATAATCAAATGTATCATTTACCACCTTTTTTAAGTTATATTTTGTTAACGTCCCCATACCTCTATAACACGAGCCAAATGTCTGAGGAGTAAAATCTTTTAAATTTTTTAAAGCTCTTAATTTCATACAATTTTGGATTAATGAAACACCTTTTTCTGGAATATTGTTATCTATAATATAATGTTTTAATGGAGAAATTTTTGAACCAATAAAATCAACTGTTGGATCAACTTTAGAAGTTATAGGTACTGGTTCAGCAGCTATATATTCTTTATCATTAAAACATTTTCTAAATCTTTCTTCCACAAAATCCAAATATTCATTAATATTAGTAAAATTATTTACCATATAAACTCCCTTCATCAACTTTATATTTTCAATTTGTATTTAATAATCTTTCTATATTTTCAAATTCATTTGATATAATTATTTTTTCTTCTTTATATTTATTATTATTCCAATATGCTTTTATTCCGTAACCAATCTGTCCAATATTAGATTTACAAACAATCAATTTGTACATATTATCTACAATTTCTAGAGCTGCACAGTTAGATAGCATAACACCTATTAACCTATTTGCTTTTAACTGTTTTTTAGAAGATGCATATCTACCTTTTTCGTCGCAGTGTGGAGTCAAATGTAGGTTTATCCAACCTAAACCTTCAATCTTTTCAAATGTATTATTTATTTCATTATATGAATTACAAGATTTAAACCAACAAACTGCTCCAGCAGAAATACCGCAAATTACTTTACCTTTATTCCATGCTTGATACAATAATTTATCAAACCCTGTTTTTTTCCATAACGCAATCATTATTCTAGTATCTCCACCACCTTCATATATAATATCTGCCCAATCTAATTTTTCTTTTACCTTTTTTACATCAAACAATTCATTACTTTTTAAATCCATGCAATTACAATTAAATTTTTCACCATAAATTTTTTTCATAGTTTGATAATAACTATCTTGAATTTCTAATGATTTCATCGCATGATTAATAAATAAAAAGTTTGGTTTCTCTTTTTCTGTTAATCTTATTATTTCCTTATCAATAGGTTCAGTTTCATATGAAGTGCAAATTCCATTTTCTAGCAATCTTCCATTCTCACCGCCACCTATGGCAACAATTTTCTTTTTCATAATTTATATCTCCTTACATAATTTATGTCATTTATATTTATTAAATTATATCTTATACTTTTAAACTAAATATGAACAAATCTTATCCCAATCATCATTAATTGTAATGTTTCCTATAATTTCCCTTTCATTATTTTTCTTGAAAGATGGTACCCATGCATTTCCAGAATTATCTATTATCATATATGATTTATCTCTAGAATCTGAGTCTTTAAACTGTACTTTATTAACATCATAAATTTCTTTTGTAATAATAGATTTAAACTGTAAAAATTGCTTATCAGTTATTTCATATAATTTTCTGTTTAATATTCCAAATTTTCCTAAAGGGACAAATTGAAAAATTTGCCATATTTTTATAAAATCCATCTTATTCATTAATTTAGCTAACTCTTTAGCATCATCTAAATTTCCTTTATGTACAACTGTATTTATACAAATATTTGCTCCATGTTTATGTAATTCTTTACATATTGATATTTGCTCATTAACTATATCAGACTTCGTTTCTCTAAATTTATTGAATATTTCATTGTTAGATCCATCAATGGGAATTCCTATTATATCAACTAATTTAGCTAATTTTCTAGATTCAATTTTTTTTGTTATTACTTTACCATTTATTTCAATATCTCTAAGAATTGGGCTCCCGACTGTATCCATAGAAATGTAAAAACCAATATTCTTTATTTTTTCTAACAAATTAACAATATCTGGTCTAGTTAATGGATCACCACCACAAATTGTAACTTTCTTAACTCCATAATTATAGGCAAACTTTAAAAAATCAATTAATTTACAAGTGTTTATTATTTGTTCACATTTTTCTTCTCTAGAAAAACTGTAACAACCTTTACAATATAAAAAGCACTTTGAACTTACAAAAATATTTAAATGCATATTAACTACCCCCAAATAAATTTAATTTCTTTCAAATTGTCTACTATTTATTAAAGTTTCAGTAAGTAAATTATCTTGCCCTATCAAATCTATTTGTTTAAAATATCTTTTTAATGTATTATTATAGAAGATAATTTTTTCTAATTCTTCTTTTGGATTAAAACTATTTAAGTATTTCTTCACATCAAAATCTAGCAAATCAGGTGATGTAGTTCCATTAATAGGAACCAACCAAAAATGAACGTTAACATACGAATCGGACTTTTCGTTTGATAGTAGATGGGCATAATTAATACCTAATTTTTTTCTCATACCCTCTTTTACTTTTTTCAATATAAATGAGAATCTTAAAAATGTTATATCATCAATTAAATCAAAAGCCTTATAAGTTTTATTTAAAGATAGGATATAAAAACCTGGGCAAGGAAATTTTGGATCAGCTCTCAAAATTATTCCTTTATTTTCATAAACTGGTGTGTTTTGCTCCGGAATATATTGCGGGTATCTTTCCATAAAATCTGCTCTAGATAAATTTGCGGGAGCCAAATAGCCTCTATAATTTTTTGTTCCACCATAAAAATATATATATCTATAACCTTCAGGTTCTATTGGAAAATCTTCTCTATTATCCACATCTATATATTCTAATTCATCAATAATTTTATCATTGTCTATCATTTCACAAACTCTTAATAATATTTCTTTCCAATTTTTAACTCTTTCTAACTTTGAATGAATGTATTTTTTGTTATAATTAGTTTCGTATAGTAAAACTCTAATTTTATTAGAATCATGAATCTTTTTACAAGTTAAATAATTATCATCAATAAAAAGCATAATATTGTTCTTTAAACATTCTTTTAATTTATCAGTACAATTAATAATTAATTTGTCAAATTTTATATTATTCTTAATTAACCATTGTTTCGTAAGTATATACATTTGAGATACTTCCGACTCTTTACGTGCTGTTATTAAATATATTTTACATCCCATCTTTTTAATATCTTTTATTGTTTTTATTACGTCCTTATTCGGTATAACTTCTGTCAAAATAGTTTTCAAGTATTTAAAAGTAAAATCTCTCATATTTTCTGGTGTCCAACCAAACGCTTTATTTTGATCTAATTCAGATGTGTTTATTTCATGCTTTATACCATGTTCTTTATTATAAATTCTAGCATACTTTATAAAAACTTCACTAGAATTAGTTATTGTATCATCTATATCAATTCCTATATTCATATTTTTCACCAACCTATTTCTATTAAAACGCCTTATTTTTTTACATAATTTATCTAAACCTTGTTTATGCAATCTTTTCTCGGTTAACATAAAAAATAATTAGTTATTATTCAATCTATTTTTATTTTTAATATATAAGCATATATCTCACTTCTTTCAAAATCTTTCAAAATATTGTATTTTAATTTACCATATTTTACCACACCTGTCAATGTTTTTTTACAAAATATTTTGTTTATATATTTTCCTATAATAATTGATGTTTTTAAATTAAGAAAAACCAAATCTTTCGATTTGATCTTCCTTACAATTTTTTAATTTACCATTAGTTTTTAATTTCATGCACTAATTGGTAAAAAAACCTAATTTTCGCCTTCCTCTAACATATTCGTAATGAAAATTCCATAACCTTTATGTGGGTTATCCACGACTACATGTGTAACTGCACCAATTATATATTCACCTTGAATAATTGGTGAGCCACTCATTCCCTGAACAATTCCATTAGTCTTTTCTAACAATTCTTTATCGACTATTTTAAAAGATATATTTTTTGTATCTTGATTTTTATTTATTTTAGTAATTTCAATTTCATACTTTGAAACAGTATTACCATCTAAAACTGTTAGAATTTCAGCATAACCTGTCTTAATTTCATCAGGTTGTGCGACTTTATACAAATTAGTATTTTCAAAATCATCAGTATAATTACCAAATATTCCTTTTACAGTATTTTCAAATACTGTACCATTAATTGAATCGGTTATGATCTTAGCATTTTTCTCACCAGGAACTCCATTAGAACTTGGTTCAATATCAGTAACATTAGACTCATAAATATTACCACTGGAAATAGATAAAATTTTTCCGGTTCGGCTATCAGTTATCTCATGTCCTAAAGCACCAAATAATTTAGTGTTAGGATCGATGTAAGTTAAAGTACCAATACCAGTTACACTATCTTTAACATAGATACCTGTTTTATAACTACCATTTTCTTTGATCAGTTGAAGATTAACCGTCCAAGATTTATTATCTCTTATAAATCCTACTGTTATATTGCCATCGCTAGTTTTGACTTTATTGGTTAAATCATAGATAGAATTAATTTTAACATCATTGATAGTTGTAATTAAATCTCCCATTTCTAACCCAGCATCGCGGGCAATATATGAATCATTTACCTTATAAAAGCCTACGACCATTACACCATCCATCCTTAATTCGATACCGATGTTATCGCCACCAACGATGACATAATCAGAGTAAGCATTGGCAAAAATTGGAATCCAAAGTAGCGTTAGAAGAAGTGAAAGAAATGTTTTTTTAAACATATAAAACATCTCCTTTTCTAATTTTCACAGACTACAATAGTAGTATTAACTAAAAAAGAAGACTTATTCTTCAATTTCTAAATCTTCTAAAGTTCCGTTTTCTGAAACGATCTTATTGACATTTTCTTCGATATTTTTTAGTTGCTCATCGCACTCTTTGATCAACTTCATCGCTTCACTATACTTGTTAATTGAATCCTCAAGATCATTGTTGTCACTTTCTAAAGTAGCGACAATATTTTCCAATTTTTTAATTTTTTCTTCAAATTTCACAAATTACCTCCTCGACAGATACTGTTATATTACCATCATTTAGCTTAATACATAAAGTATCATCCTTGTTTATTTTTTTAACGCTTTTAACAACTTTGTTATTTTTATAAGTTAAACTAAAGCCACGTTTTAAAACATTTAATGGATTTATTAATTCTAATTTCATAATTAAACTATTTAGATAATTAATATTATTATCTAATTTTAATTTAATATTCTTATTTAACCTATCTTCAATAATCAGCAATTTATCTTTATTTTTTTGGTATAAAAATCTAGGATTGTTTAAAATATAAGAATTTTTAATATTATTTAAATATAATTTTTGAAATTCTAATTTTTTAAAAATTATTTCGTTAATTTTATCGTTAATTAAATCAATTTTTTGTTTTTTATTTTCATAAATAATAGTTGGATTTTTCAAAATGTAAGAATTTTTCAAACTATCTAAATATAGTTTTTGCATATTTATTTTTTTTAATACATCACAACTTAATCTAATCTTTAATTGATCGATATATTTAGTTAAATCGACTAAATTAGGAACCGCCATTTCTGCCGCTCCTGTTGGCGTAGGCGCTCTTAAATCAGCAACAAAATCAGCGATAGTATAATCAATTTCATGGCCGACAGCACTGATAATTGGTATTTTCGATTTAAAGATAGCCCGAGCTACTATTTCTTCATTAAAAGGCCACAAATCTTCGATCGATCCACCACCACGTCCAACGATTAAAACATCTAGATCGTAAGTGTTGGCTAATTCGATATTTTTAACGATATCTTTACTTGCATTTTCCCCTTGAACTAAACTAGGAAACAAGATAACTTGTCCGATCGGATATCTTCTTTTGATAGTCGATATTATATCTTTGATCGCTGCTCCAGTATTGGCCGTTATAACACCGATTTTTTCGGGATACTTAGGAATCGGTTTTTTGTATTTAGCATCGAACAAACCTTCACTAGCTAATTGTTTTTTTAACTTTTCAAAAGCCACAAACAAATTACCAACTCCATCTTCGAGCATTTCTTCAACATAGATCTGATAATTACCTGTCGCCTCATAAACGCTAATTCGACCTTTAATTAACACCTTATTTCCATCAACTGGATTAAATTTTAAGCCTCTAGCATTGCTACTAAACATAATTGCATTGATTTTACTCGTCTCATCTTTGATCGAAAAATACAAATGTCCACTTGAATGAAATTTAAAATTAGATATTTCACCTTTAATAAATACTTGTTGTAATTTTTCATCGGTGTCTAACTTATTTTTAATGTAACGATTGATTGTACTAACTGTCAAATACTTCTCATTCATGTTCCACCAACTCATGATATACTTTATCTAAAACGGCATTAATCATCTTTACAACACTTTCATCGCTATATAACTTAGATAATTCGATCGCTTCGTTAATAGATACGATCGAAGGTGTATCAGTATATAATAACTCATATATTCCCATTCTTAGTATAGCAATATCAGTACTACCTAATCTATCGATCGTCCAATTATTCAAATATTTATTAGCGATGTTGTCTATATCATTTTGATATGTAATGACACCATATACGATATCTTTTACAAATTCATTATCAATTTCTAAATTTTCTTTTATTAATTCATCGATATCATAGATCATTTTATTCTTTTCATAAACGACAACTTGATAAAGAATCGTCATTATAATTCTTCTTGATTCACTTCTATTTAACTGTTCCATAATATAACCTCTTTTTTATAATATTCATTATACCACGAAATATTCAATTTAAAAAGTATAAATTTATGTGGTTTGCAAATTAAAACGTTTTATTAAAAAAATCGCATTACACGATTATTTTATCTTTTCTTTTAAATTATATAAAAATGTAATCGCATCTAAAGGAGTCATTTTTAACGGATCGATATTTTTAATTTCTTTTTCGATCTCTGATTCATTATCTTTTAAATCATCTAATGGCAATGAACCTTGAATAATAATGTCTCTTTTTTCTTCTTTAGTTTCATATACTTTTAAAATTTGATTAGCTCTTTTAATTAAACTATCTGGCAAATTAGCTAATTTAGCAACATGAATTCCATAACTTTTGTCGATACTGCCAGCTTTTATTTTATGCAAAAAAGTAATATTACCATTTTCTTCGTTGGCCGATACATGAATATTTTTTAAATTAACTAAATTATTTTCTAGATCGGTAAGTTCATGATAGTGAGTTGAAAACAATGTTTTACAATGAATATTATCATGAATATATTCGATAATAGACTGCGCTAAAGCCATGCCATCGAAAGTGGCAGTTCCACGCCCTAATTCATCAAACAAGATCAAAGAATTACTGGTTGCATTAGTAATGGCATTGTTAGCTTCGTTCATCTCGATCATAAAAGTTGATTCACCACTAACTAAATCATCACTAGCACCAATTCGCGTAAAAATCGCATCAAATATTGGTAAATTAGCTTCTTTAGCAGGTACAAAACAACCGATCTGTGCCATAATTACTGTTATAGCTAATTGACGCATATAAGTTGATTTACCTGCCATATTAGGTCCAGTTATTAATAAAATGTTAGTATTTTCATCCATAGTTATATCGTTTTGAACATATTCAGTTTCCAAAACTTGTTCTATTACAGGATGACGATCATCGATAACATGGATAATTCTTTCATCGATCAAATTAGGTCTAACATAATTATTATTTGTCGAAACATTAGCAAAAGCTTGCAAACAATCAATTTCGCTGATAACTTTAGCTATACTTTGTAATTTAGCAATATATTTTTTTACTTCTTCTTTTATTTCAACAAATAATTGATATTCTAAATCGATTATCTTTTCTTCAGCATTTAAAATTAAGTTTTCCTTTTCTTTTAAAATAGGACTAATATACCTTTCACAATTAGATAAAGTCTGTTTTCTTTCATAACCATATTCATCTTTTACCAAAGATAAGTTACCTTTTGATATTTCAATATAATAGCCAAAAACTTTGTTATACCCAACTTTTAAATTTTTGATACCTGTTCTTTCTTTTTCTTCGTTTTCAAATTGAGCAATAAAGTCTTTCCCACCTTTTCTTAACTCTTTTAATTGATCTAAATAAGCATTATAGCCATCTTTAATAATATAGCCTTCCTTAAGTGTCACTGGCGGGTTTTCATAGATACTTTTTTCTAGTAAATCATATAGCTCATCTAAAGGTTCGATACTCTTATAAAAATTGATCTTTGTTAGGATTTCTTTAATATTAGGCAACACCTTTAAAGAGTTTTTAAGTTGCAACATATCTCTTGCATTTGCTGTTCCAAAAGCGATCCGTCCCGATAATCTTTCTAAATCATAGACATCTTTTAGATAATTTTCCAAATCACTAGTCAATAAAAATTCCTCGATTAATTTAGATACGCAATCGTATCTTCTATTGATTTCATCTTTATCAACTAAAGGATTTTCGATAAACGTTTTTAACATTCTAGAGCCCATTGCTGTTTTTGTTTTATCTAATAACCAAATCAGCGAATGATTTCTTTGTTTTAAACGTAAAGTCTCCGTTAATTCCAAATTACGTTTAGTGTGAATATCCATTTTTAAATAATCTTTGTTATCTTTAATAACTGCTTTTTGTAAATGTGATAAGTCACGAAATTGTGTGTAGTTAACATAACTAAGTAAATATTTAATCGCTTCGATCAGTCTAATATCGTTGATATCTTCATAAACATATTGATATTGAATTAGATCTTCTTTTTGATCAAATAAAGAAATTGTAATCTTAAAATTATTTTTTAAAACTGAATAAATATTTTTATCAAAATTATTACTTAAAACCACTTCTTTAATTCCAAGACTAACTACTTCACTAACTAATTTAGTAGGACTATGCGGTAATAAGAAAGTATAAATTTCACCGGTTGTAATATCGCTATAACTAATAGCATATCCATGTTCAAAATCGATAATACAACCGATATAATTATTTTCCTTTTCGTTTAATGAATCGTTAAATAAAGTTCCACTACTAACTATTTGGACCATTCCTCTTTTAACAATTCCCTTGGCGTTTTTAGGATCTTCCAACTGTTCACAAATTCCTACTTTATAACCTTTTTCGATCAATTTATCTATATAGACACTAGCTGAATGATAAGGAACGCCACACATTGGGATTCGCTCATCTAAACCTGCTGATTTACCAGTTAGGGTAAGTTCTAGTTCTTTCGAAACAATAAAAGCATCTTCAAAAAACATCTCGTAAAAGTCGCCTAACCGATAAAATAAAATTATATCTTTATTACGTTTTTTTTCTTCGATATATTGCCGCATCATCGGCGTTACTTTGTTTATATCGACACTATCTAAAGTCATTCATACCACCTATTAAAATTATATCAAAAATAGCTGTTAATCGCAAATATAAAATTATGTTTTAGCGATAATTTTGCAAGTAAGTAATGGCTTCATCAATATGACTGACGACAATTAAATTGATGTTTAACCCATCTTGTTCGATCACTTGTTTAGCTTCTTCATAATTATCTTTAGGAATGAAAAAGATATCCGCTTTTTCTTTTTCCGCAGCTTTTAACTTATATTCAACTCCACCGATCGCACCAACATTGCCATTTAAATCGATCGTTCCTGTTCCGACAATTTTAAGACCATTCGTTAAATCTTCTTCGATTAGAAAATCATAAATAGCTAAAGTCATCATAAAGCCACCTGATGGTCCTGATTCTGATTTTTTAAAGTTAAACGATACTTCTTTAGAAGGTTCTACTTCTTTTGTCTCACAAACCATCACTCCGACTAAATATTGTCCATCGATAGTTTTTTTATTAGCGTATCGATAATACTCTTTACCATTATTGATAACTTTGAAACTTAAGCTTTCACTTTGTTCGATCAAGGTTAAAACTTCTTCTTTGTTGTTAACTTTTTGACCATTTACTTCAATAATCTGATCACCTATTTTTAAATCAGTATCCGCACCTTCATAAATATAGATAATATTGACTGCTCGACTTTTAATTTCATATGCTATGTTTGCTTTTTCAAAGGCGACGATAACAGCATTTTGGTTAGCTTCTTCAAGAAGTAAATGATTTCTATATTCTATTTCCTCGACTGTTTCGTTTAAAGCAACTACTTCTTCCTTTTTGATAATATCCCAATCATTGTTAAAATAAGCAAAAATCAAAGTTGGTATCGTCGCTTTAAATTCAGAAATATAAGCTAAATTAAAAGTTCCATTACTATCCGTGCTACCTTCGACTTCGATTCGTGAAGAAACTTCGATTAAACCACCTGGTGCATCGATATAATAAGGTAACTCAAAAGTGAAAACAAAAAATAAAGCTATTAGCAATAAAAAAAACTTATAATTTTCTTTGATATAGTATTTAATTTTGGCATATATTTTACTAAACATTGTATCCTCCTTAGAAAATGAGTTGAAATTATGAAAAAAAGAATTGTTAGTGTTTTAATAATGATATGTTTAATTTTTTGTACTTATGAAATTTTAAGTGAATCGCAGACTATTATGAGTGCGGTTTCTTATTCGTTTAACATTTGGATAACTAACGTCTTTCCTTCGTTATTTCCTTTTTTTGTTTTGTCGGAAATTTTAATTAATTATGGTTTTATTGAACTAATCGGCGAATTATTTAAACCGATCTTTGAAAAGTTATTTAAAATGCGTGGCAATGCGGCATTTATATTTATATTAAGTCTAATTTCAGGTTGTCCTAGTAACGCTAAATATACAAGAGAATTGTATCTACAAAATAAAATCACACAACAAGAGGCAACCAAAATATTGATGTTTAGTCACTTTTCTAATCCGTTATTTATTTTAGGTACTATTTCAATAACTTTCTTACAGGACAAAAGATTAGGTTTAATCGTTTTGTTTTCTCATTATATATCTAATATTATTATTGGTTTACTATTTAGAAATTATCACCCTAGTTCTTTAACAAACGACAAATTTTCTTTGAAAAAAGCTATTTTGATGATGCATAATAAAAGAATTAATAATGATAAAAGATTTGGTACTATCATCACTAATTCTCTTATCAATAGTATCAATACATTATTGTTAATCTTAGGTGTTATTACAACTTTTTTAATCATTACCACGATCATCGATAATAATTTTCATCTTTCGTTATTGAACAAGTCTTTAATCAGTGGTTTTTTGGAAATGACTCAAGGTTTAAAGCATGTCAGTTTGTTAAATACTACTGGTGAATATAAAGCTATTTTGATCTGTATGATTATTTCGTTTGGTGGTTTATCAGTTCACACACAAATTTTAAGTATTATCAGTGATACTGATATTAAATATAAACCTTTTTTATTGGCAAGATTGATGCATTCTGTTATCGCTGGAGTAATCTGCTATTTTATGCTTAAAATATAGTTTGTTTAACTTGTAGTATAATCTGGTATTGTAAGATCGGTAATATTTGAGTTGTATTGATATATAATATTAACGCCAAAGTTCTGATCTTTGATTTTATCGTTATATATCGGTATATCGATTATAACCATTGCATTATTAGCGTAGCTGTTAAAAGTTGCCGCATATGAAATAGCAATATTAGGATTAGCAAAATAACTATCGCTTGGTAAATCTGTTTTATAAGTTCCAAATTCTAAAGTATTATTAGTTAAATCGATCGATAAACGATCAGTTTTGCCATCACTATAATTAAAATATAAACAATAAAGTCCACATTTAGAGATAGAACTGATCTCTTTTTTGTTTAAAGCTAAATTTAACTGATTACTTATAAGTGATTGTTTATTTAATAATTCTGTTTTGATAACGCTGTTATCGTATAGTTCTTTTACGCTGATAACTAACTGAAATAAAAATATCGATATAACCATAACTAAAGCAAAAGAAACAATTAATTCGACAACTGTCGCTCCTTTTTTATTCTTCACAAATTACTCCTCCTTTAAATTTGTAAGGTTGCATAAGTGTCATCTTCAAATTCGATAATGATACGATAAGATCCTGTATTTGAAGAATTGATCGCTTTGATAAATGTTGCAAGACCTGAACTGATCGAATTATTTGAAGCTACTTCAGTTTTTAAATTTGTAACGTCACTAGTGGTGAATAAAACTTTTTTCGCTTTAATGTTATCAAATAATGTCTGACAGTAAATATATTCTGTAAAATAGCTAGTCGAACAAGTAGTTAAATCGAGATAGCTAAGAGAATTGTCATCTAAAGCTTCAGTGAGTTTTAAACTGTCACTATTTAGAATAAATTTTTTAACTTCGTTAGTTAAATACAGATTATTAACGCTGTTGTATTTAAAAGTACGATTAAAACCGTTGTTTACAGAATTAAATTGAATATAAATAAAAACTAAACTAGTCATGACAACAGTTGATATTACAATCGTCTCTGCTAAAATAAATCCCCTTTTTTTATTTTTTTTCATATTTATCTCCTTTTATCTTGAAATTACCTTAAATATATTATATAATATTTTTAGGATAAAAACTAGTCCTAAAAGCATAAAAGGGGTTGAAACTATGATAAGACAATTTGATTATGAGAAAATGCCAGTCGTCGAAATAGTAAACGAAATAATGGTCGATGCCGCTAAACGTGGAGCTTCTGATATTCATTTTGATCCATTAGATGAATACATGCGAATTAGAATCAGAATCGATGGTATTTTACGCAATTACACTACTGTTCCTAATTCGATTAAAAAGAATTTAATCACTCGTATTAAAATTATTTCTGGAATGAACATAACTGAATCTAGATTACCACAAGATGGTGCGATTAAAGCAACTTTGCAAGATACTAATCTCGATCTTCGTGTTTCATGTATTCCAACTAACAATGGTGAAAAGATCGTTATTCGTATTTTAGATTATTCGATGAGTTTAGCTGGAGTTGAAAATTTAGGATTTAGTGATACTAATTTTAAAAAAGTATTAGAAATGATCAGTGCGCCAAATGGTATTATTTTGGTTACTGGTGCAACTGGTACCGGTAAATCAACTACTGTTTACTCTATTTTACAAAGATTAAATACTGAACAGACAAATGTTGTCACTGTCGAGGATCCAGTCGAAATGAATATTGAAGGTGTCAACCAAATTCAAACTAACAGTGAAATTGGTCTTACCTTTGCTACTGCTTTGCGTTCGATATTACGTCAAGATCCAAACATTATTATGATCGGAGAAATTCGTGATACTGAAACGGCTAAAATTGCTGTTCGTGCTTCTATTACTGGACATTTAGTATTATCGACTATCCACACTAACAACTCTTTAAATACGATTGAACGTTTACTTGATATGGATGTTGAAAGATATCTTTTGGCTAGTTCATTAGAAGGTATTATTTCTCAAGTTTTAGCTCGTAAATTATGTCCTCATTGTCGTACTTTAAGAAAAACCAACGAATATGAAAAGAAATTATTTAAAACTGTTTTAAATAAAGATGTTGAAGAAATATATACTACTGAAGGATGTGAAGAATGTGGCAATGGCTATTCTGGTCGTATTGCCATTCACGAAGTATTATTATTTAATCAGGAAATTAGAGATGCTATAAGTGCAGGTATTAGACGTGATCAATTAAGAGATTTAGTTTATAAATCTGATGTTAATACTCTTTTAGAGGATGGTTTAGAAAAAGTCTTAATGGGTTTAACTACTGTTGAAGAAGTCATAAAATTAATTGAATTAGAAGATGATGAAAAAGGTTCTAGAGCTTATGGATTGAAAATGGCTCTTAATAATACTGCTTTAACTAAAGAAAATAATAATACTGAAAATGTAGAAATTAAAACAGCTGAAAAAATTGCTGAGCCTGAACCAATTAAAGTTGAAATACAAGAACCAAAAATAGAAAAACAGGAAGAACCTAACAAACAACCTCAAACTTTAAATGATTTAATTAATAGAAATAATGGTTTTTAAAGAGATAAAATAATTTATTTCTTTTTTATTTCAATTAAAAAGTCTATCACTTTTAAAAGTAAATAGACTTATTTAAATACTTACGCTTTGCTTATTGCTTATATTATAGTACCATGTAAATTAATTTTTTATCCTATTCTAAAAGCTGGAGCTATCCCCTCAGTATAAGTATAATAATAATGATTATAGTCACCATCTGGCATAACAGTGAAAAAGCCACGATCACAACTCACCCAATATTCCGAGCGCAACCACCAAGAATTTTCACTTCCTTGATATGTCTTTATTGCTCCACTATAATTTTCAGTGGTAACATTATTGGTGTTATAGTAATCTAATTGTCTTGTTAATGTTGCAGTATAATCACTGAGAAGATCATCCCCCCATACTTCTTTTGGCGATAGTAAATATAATTTATCTGTTGAAACTGATTTCCATGTTTCAGAGTAATGTGAAACTGTATAAGTGTCAATTATAACATTTCTTAAATCACTTGGCAAAGCATTATATATATCTTCAGTGACAAAACTATACATATTAGTATCTGGCCAACTTACAGAAGTAGTTGAAGAATGCATTGTATTCTCAGTTATAATATCAACAAACTCTACTACAAAGCCACATGCTGTTTGTGAAAATCCTTCACTACTACATTCTTCTGGTGTTGACATATTGGCTATTCTTACTGTAAAGGTCTGATCATCTCCATTACTATATCCTTCTACTGTTACCTCTTTGATATCTCCTACTTTATATCTTTCTTCAGCTTTGCCTGATCTTACCATCTCTGCAATAGTCTCCCACGAATCTTCGACAAATAAACTTGTATCAATATTAGATACATCAATAGTTATAATTGGGCGAATTCCCATAGAGGTGGAATCAAGAAAATCAAAGATGTCTAAAACTTTGGAATAAACGACACCCCACGCAAAGCCAAAATCAAAATCCTCATGGTTAGCTAGTGTGCCCGTCCAATATCCATGTGTTGTTGAATTACCAGTACTATATAAATTTGTTACTAACCATTCTGGCAATAATATATCATCAAATCCTGCTTGTATCATTACTTCTCTACATTCTTGCATACTAGTGCATGACAACCCTAAATCAAAAAATTCAGTTAATCTATTCAGATATTCAATTTCCCAGTTACTTTTATCACTTAAGTTTTGATAAAATTCGGTCAGTTTTATTAATTCTTCGGCACTTGGTATTCTTTTATCTATTACATTACTCCATTCACTTGTTCTTTCTTCTAATGCTTTATTTGCTGTGATTGGACCTGTTTCTTTCAAATAATCAAAAGCTTCTTCTTCAGTTGTTATGTTATCAGGTATGTCTAATTCTTGCAAATCTTCGTTACTCGCCCAAGCTACATTACTTCCAAGATTTCGATTTAATATCCCGGTTACTTCAGTTCCATTTACTTCTAATACATATATATTTTGCATTATATTATTGCCTACATTTACTCTTAATAGATCTCCTACTTCATATGTTTCTGTTATTGCTATATCTCCTTCTGTTATCTTTCCATCTACTAGTGTATATATATATCCATTACTCTTTATCTTTAATCTATTTAGTCTACTTCCATAACTTAACTCTATTATTTCAGCATTTCCTAAATTAACCATTTTTGATACTTCTTCAGCTGTCATTTGATTATTACATATTCTTACATAACTACTATCCATTTGTTCTTTCATTTCTTCCACTGAACAATAGTTTTCTATTCCACTATATATCATATTAGCTTCACTTAAGCCGGCACTCTTTTTCGCATCATCTATTGCGTTTAATATGATTGGTGTTGCAATTAACGCTATTATCGCTAATATTATTATTACTGCTAATAATTCAATTAATGTAAATCCTTTTTTCATTGAATTTTTTTTCATTTTTTTATTCCTCCATTTCACATATCTTTTTTTATATCATTTTAATATTCTAATAATATGTGATATTTTTGATGTGAGGAATTGGTTTTATTTTAGGCAGATAGCTATTTATTTTGTAAAGGGTTATGCCCCCCCCCATGTGTGCTATTTGCTAATTTATTTCTCTTTCTTAACATCTAACTACACCTACTTTCTACATTTTCATTATATATCATTTACCTATTAAAAGCAATATTTTATGAAATAAAAAAGCATCAAAATTGATGCTTAATCTTCAATTTGAACATATTTTTTTTCAGAAATTTGTTTTCTTTCTTTCTTAGGAATTTCAAGATTTAAAGTACCATTTTTAAATGCTGCTTTAACATCGTCAACTTCGATATCATCTCCTACATAAAAACTTCTCGAACATTCTCCAAAGTATCTTTCTCGTCTAACAAATTTCCCATTTTCTTTTTCTTCCTCATCTTTACTCATCGTTGCACTGATTGTTAGATAACCATCATCGATTGATATTTTAATATCATCTTTATTATAACCTGGTAAATCGATCATTATACAATACTTATCCTTGTGCTCTTTAATATCTGTTTTCATTATCTTACTTTCTGTATAATTTAGATCGCCAAAAATGTCATCTAACAAATTAAATTCGTTTCTTCTTGGTAACATCATCATATATATCATCTTCCTCTCTTAATGTGCTATACAATTAGAATAACACAAATATGAATAATTATACCATGTAAGTTTTCCTTACATTTTAATTATATCACTTTATATTAGCAAAGTAAACTATCGAGTGCTAAAATAACAAAATTTCCCATAATTAACTTAAATAATCAATTTTAAACTATTACAAAAAATAATCGTATAATAAACGATTATTTATAAAAGCATCAACAATACTAATATACCTAATAATATGCGGTATATCATAAATATTTTAAAATCATGTTTTTTAATATACTTTAGTAAAAAAGAAATACACAACAAGCCGATTATAAAAGATATTAAAATACCAGTTCCAAAAACTAAAAGATTATCGCCAATAATAGCTACTGTATTATCCTTAATCAAACTAAATAAAGTGGCCCCAGCGACAACTGGTACCGATAAATAAAAGGAAAACTTCGCACTATCCTCACGGTTTATACCTAAAGCACGACTTGCCGTAATAGTAGTCCCACTTCTTGAAAAACCAGGAATCAAAGCAAAAACTTGCGCACAACCGATAATCAAAGCTTCATACCACTTTATATCTTTCATATCCTTATCTACTCGACTTTTTTTATCGACTAAATAAATAATAATACCCATAACGATTAAAGCTAAAGCTATTAACCATAATTGTCTTCGGAAAAATGACTCAAATATATCTTCAAATAAAACGCCAACTATTCCCGCTGGGATAGTAGCTAGAATAAGAAACCAAAACAACTTACCATCTTTAGTTTTATTGCCTTTAGTTAAACCATCAGCCAACAATTTCCATAACTCTTTAAAGAAAAAGATTATAATAGCTAATAAAGTTCCAAAATGCAAAGCTAAATCAAAAGCCAATTCAATATTAGTACCAATATTACTTCCAATATTAAAGATTTCACGAAAAATAATTAAATGGGCTGATGAAGAAATCGGTAAAAACTCAGCTATTCCTTGAATAATCCCTAAAATAATAATATCTAACACATTGATCACCTAATCTATTTTATCATACATTTATCAATATTATTTAAACTCGTTTTAAATATTGACATCTTATTTTCATTTTATTCATAGATCTTTTGTTTCATGCTATAAATACAGCCACAAAAATCTTGACGATATAAATTATATTCCTTCGATAACAAAATACTTTTTTTATATCCTTCCTTTTTTTTAAAGTCACTTACCAAATAATTAATGCCATATTCTTTTTCTAATAAAAGACCAATTTCATTTAACTTATTACTATTTTTAAACGGACTAACGGTCAAAGTCGTTCCAAAAAAATCATAACCTTGAGCTAGCGAAGCTGTTTTACGTAATCTTAATTCATAACATTTAAAACATCTTACTCCACCTTCTAAAGCATCTTCTAGTCCCAAAACAGTTTCATGAAATACATCATTATCATAATCACAATCTAAAACCTCGATATTAAAAATCTGACATAGCTTAATTTGCTCATTTTTTCTTTTTTCATATTCTTCAAATGGCTCGATGTTAGGATTATAATAAAGAATTGTTATATCAAAATAATTCTTTAAATATGTAATCACATAACTACTACATGGCGCGCAACAACTATGTAATAATAATTTTTTTCTTCCTTTTAAATTATTTAATATTTTTTCTAATTCAATTTGATAATTCATTTATATTCACCTAAAAATTAAACATTAACCACTCAGGTTTAAAAATCATCAACACGCCGATCAACAACATTAAAATACCGCCGATTAAATGAGACAATTTATTGTATTTCGTTGAAATGCCCGTCAATTTTAATGTTTTCATAGCTATTATAAAAATAACGATATCATCAATTAAAAACAATAAAATATAGATCAATATGTAGATTAAATACTCTATACCATTAAGATCATTTAAAGCTAAAATTTGCGTGAAAATCAAAGGTAAACCAGATGAACAAGCTAATTCGATTAAATTTACTGTAACTGCTAGTCCCATTACGCCTAAAATAGCCAAAATATAAGTTTTTTTATCATCCATCTGTTTTACAACTTTATTAATTCTTTTTAAAATAGATTTTCTTTTTTCTTTATCGACTACTTGACAACCATCATCCTTTTTTCGTTCTTTATAATAACTAGTTAAATTGATCATACCACCTAATAGCGCTATGATGGCTATAATAAATCTAACCCAAAAAATCTGAGATAAGGTTATTGCCACAGATAACCAAGCTAACATAAAAGCTAGATAAACTAAAGCTGAAGTAGTTAAAAAGGTAAGACCAATCACCCACATCTTCTTGCGATCTTTCATCGTTATTATAATTGACAATAAAAACAGTAACACCCACATAGCACATGGGTTAAAACCATCGATAAAACCTATGATAACAGCAATTAAAGGTAAAGACACATCCTTAGGATCGATATTACCTAAGATTGGGACATTGAACTGTCCTACTGGAGCATTAATCGTATAATCGACATCGAGATCATTTTTAACGACATCGACAATATCGACATATTCTTCTGCTTTATATTTATCGATAGCAGCTTTAATTTGATTTTTAACCGTTTCATTAAACCCCGTCATACCAGTCGTACCAATGACTGTATAAGGTACTGTTTTATCATTATTATTTAAAGCTTCTCTAACTTCGGATAACAATTCATCATTTTCTTTATTTCTAGTAGTTTCATATTTAACAATATTAAAGTCAACTTCTTTATTATATTCTTCTAAAAACTCAAGCTCAGCTTCACAAGTACTACAAATCTCCGAATAGAACAAATAGACATTTAATTCTTCTCCTTTGGCGATTGGTATAAAACTAAATAAAACTAAGATAGCAACAATCAATTTTTTCATTTTATATAACCTTTCAATACTTCACTAATTTGGGCGACAGTTTTTTCACCGACAATTCTATCTATCTCCTTATCATTATCTAAAATGATTAAAACAGGTAGAGTTGTTCCAATATGGTACTGCTCGATTATTTCTTCATCTAAATCATAGTCATAATCGATATATTCAAAATTAGGAAATAGATTTTTTATTTCTTCATATCTTTGGTGCATAATCAAACATGCTGGGCACCAAACAGCACTTACTTTAACTATTTTAATAACCAAACACCCCCTCTAAACTATCGTCGTTAGTTATAAAACTATCGATATCAACTTCGATATATTCTTCTTTATCTTTTCTGATTACTATCTTACTTATCCCTGAATTGATGATAAATCTTTTACAAAACATACAAGGCATCGCATTTTTTACATATTTATCACTTGTTACTTCTTTGCCAACTAAATATAATGTTGAGCCAATGATATCTTTTCTAGCGGCACTGATAATTGCATTTTGTTCAGCATGGACACTGCGACACATTTCGTACCTTTCACCTCGAGGAATATTTAATTTTTCACGCATACAATAACCTAGATCATCGCAATTTTTTCTGCCACGTGGCGCTCCATTATAACCAGTGGAAATAATTTCATCATTTTTAACAATGACAGCACCAAATGCCCTTCTGATACAAGTCGATCTTTCTAAAACTGCCTCTGCAATATCTAAATAATAATTTGTTTTATCTACTCGTTTCATAATTTTAACTCCTTTAAAACATTTCACCATCAATTATATCGATTATTTCATCCATCGTTAAACCTAAGTTACTTTGTTGTTTGATAAATTCATCTATTTCAAACACATCTTTATTAAGCAACCATGGATTAGTATCAAAAGTTGTCTTTAAATTAGTTAATCCTAATTCTTTTAAACGATCGATTAACTTTAAGATATCTTCCTTACTTCGACTTAAATATAACGGATTAGCTATTAAGATGTTTTTTATATGTTCATCATCACAACCATTTTCTTTTAATATTTCGATTAGATTAGTATCTAAATCTGATATATCAGGATTTATTTCTAACATATTTTTTAAATCAGCTTCTGTCAAGCCTAGATCAAATAACATTTTCATCTTTTTTTGCCTCCTTATAATTATATTTTTCTAATAATTCAGGCTTAGAAATACTATAATGTTTTTCAAATTTTTTGTTAGAATAAAATAAATCAATATAATGATTTTCATCAAGAGCTACATTGTTTTGTTTTAAAAATTGATATCTAGCATAAGTTAAATCGACGCTTTGCATTAATCTTCGTGTATCAGATAAAGCAATAGATTCTAAACCGATCTGTTTTAAAAATTTGATTTTGCCGATAATATTTTCAATATTATAACCCAATAAAGTCGGTAATGTTTTAGTCATCATTATAACCTGCTCTTTAGTATAACCTAGGCTCATCAAATCTTCAATTTTTCGTTTAATATTTGAAACACCAAGACCATAGATAGTGGGAAACGAGTTAGTCATTTTAATTACCTCACTATAACTATAACCTAAATTAATTAAGCCTTCGATCTTTTGTTTAGTACTTTCAGGGGTTAATTTATATAAGTTAGGGAAAAATTTTGTCATTTTAATTACGTCGTCGTAACTATAACCTAAAGCTGTTAAATTATCGATTTTTCGTTTGATAGTTTCGATATTTAAACCATAGAAAACTGGCATAAGTTTAGTTATTTTAATTACATCGTCATAACTATAACCTAAAGTCATTAAACCTTCAATCTTTTGTTTTAATGTATTAATGCTATAACCAAGTAAACTAGGAAAAATTTTGATCATTTTGGCTACTTCTTTTTGAGTATAACCCAAAGTCATGAAATCATTGGTTTTCTGTTTAATAGTTTCAGTACTAAGACCATATAAATTCGGTAAGCCTTTAGTTATTTTAATTGCATCGTCATAACTGTAACTTAAAGCCATTAAGCCTTCAATCTTTTGTTTAATGGTTTCGATACTAAGACCAAATAAACTAGGAAATGTTTTAGTCATTTTGATAACTTCCTCGTAAGTATAACCTAAAGATACCAAATCATCGTTCTTTTGCTTGACACTTTCACTACTATAACTATACAAACTTGGTAGGGATTTTATCATTTTGATAACTTCCTCATAACTATAACCTAAAGACATTAAATCATTGATTTTTTGTCTTAGTGTTTCAGCACTATAACTATATAAATTAGGCAAGGTTCTCGTTATTTTGATAACTTCTTCACTACTATAACCTAAGCTAATGAAAAAGTGAAAGTTTTCTTCAATTTTATTGATTATTTTTTGTTCTTCATAACGACTTAAAACATAATCTGCTTTAAATAAATTATAATCTTCAACTGTATAACCTAATTTTAACATGTATTCTAACATAGTTTTAACTCCTTATAACATACCCCAAATTTTTCTAAAAAATAGTCTATTTCTTGTTCACTGGTTAAATGTGACAAACTGATCCTAAGGCTTGATTTAGACCTATTTTCATCCTTAGTAAGTGCATAAACCGCCAAAGATGAACTTCCATTAGAACAAGCAGTTTGGGTTGATATATATATATCAAACTTCTCTAGGGCATGTAACATTGTCTCTGGTTTAATACCAATCACACTAATATTTAAAATATTAGCAACACAATAATCATTACTATTAATAAAGACATCGTCATATTGACTTAAACCATCTTTTAATCGGCGATTGAGGTTGGCGATATGACGATAATTAATATCGAGATTTTCTAAAATTAAACGAATTGCTTTAGCAAATGAAACGATCAAAGCAGTCGCCGGCGTTCCACTTCTATATGATGTCGTGCTTTTACCGCCATGAATTAAAGGTTCTATTGTAATATTCTCTTTTTTATAAAGTAGCCCTACTCCTTTAATACCATATATTTTATGGGCTGAAAAACTAGCTAAATCAACATCAGTTAAATCAACTTTTATTTTACCTAAAGCTTGAGTCATATCAGTATGAAAAAAACATTTAGGGTATTGCTTAACTATTTGAGCGATTTCGTTTATCGGTTGAATTATTCCAATTTCACTATTAACTGCACTTACACTAACTAAAATAGTATCATCGGTTATTAGCTTTTGCAAATCTTTTAAATCAACTATCCCATTAGTATCACACTTGACAAAATCAACTTTAAATCCTTGTTTTTGTAAATAATTTAAAGGAGCTATTATCGAAGAATGTTCAAATTCAGTTGTAATAATATGTTTGCCTCTATTCTGATATTTTAAGGCGATTCCTTTGATTGCTGTATTGTTAGCCTCAGAAGCACCGCTAGTATAGATAATCTCTTTTTCCTTAATATTTAATAGATTGGCAATTTGTTTAGTTGCAGCATCGATTAAGTTATTGGCTTCTACGCCTAATTTATGTAAGGAATTGGGATTGCCAAAATAATTTTTATTAACTTCTAAAAATGTATTTAACACCTGGTCATCGACAGGTGTTGTGGCTGAATAATCCAAATATGTCATTAAAATCACCTAGTCCAATTTTATCAAATTTAAATCAAAAAGTAAATATAATATAAAAAGACAAATAAGAGTTTACCTATTTGTCTATTATAACTATTTTTCTTTAATATAGTCGCAACTACTACATTTTATTTTTTTACCTTTTATAGTTAATAAGCTATTACAATTTGGACATTTTTCATCTATTGGCATATCCCAATAAGCTGTTTTACACTTAGGATAATTGTTACAACCATAAAAGACCTTACCTTTTTTACTTCTTTTTTCGACGATTTTACCATCACAATTTGGACAATCAACGATCGTTTTAACTTCTTTTTCTTCTTGTTTAATATATTTACAAGTTGGATAATTGCTACATGCTGTAAATTCACCGTATTTACCATTTCTGATAACTAAGGGACTGCCACAATTTGGACAATCTTCACCGGTTTTAACGGCTTCTTTTTTAGGTAACGATTCAAAAGCATTTTTTAAAGCTGGTTCAAACTCATTATAAAAATTTCTTAAAGTTTCAACCCAATTTTCTTTACCATCAGCTATTTTATCTAAATCGTTTTCCATATTAGCAGTATATTCAACATTGATCAAATGACTAAAACATTCCTGTAATTTATCAGTAATTTCGATTCCTATTTTAGTAGGAACAAACTTTTTATCGATAACATCGACATATTTTCTTAGTTTTAAAGTTTCCATTGTCGTTGCATAAGTACTAGGTCTTCCTATACCTAACTTTTCCATTTCCTCGATTAACTTAGCTTCAGTATAACGAGCTGGAGGTTTAGTAAAATGTTGTTCCTTAGTTATATCGTTAGCAACGATAATGTTGGAATTGTAAGTATCTAAAGGTGGTAATACATTTTCTTTAGTATCTTCATAATCACTATAAACTTTTAAATAACCGTCAAATATAATAATTTGACCAGTGGCTTTAAATTGATAATTATTATTATCTAAAATGACTGTTGTATTAGTAGTTTCTGCATCCTTCATCAAACTAGCTAAAGCCCGATAATAGATCATTTTATATAATTTATATTCATCGTTAGTTAAATATGGTTTAACACTTTCTGGAGTTCTATTAATACTAGTTGGACGAATCGCTTCATGAGCATCTTGGACATTCTCAGTTTTTTTACTAGTTTTAACATAACCGATATATTCATCTCCGTATTTATCTTTAATATATCCATAAGTTGCTTTAATAAATTCATCCGATAGACGAACTGAATCAGTACGCATATAACTAATCAAACCGACAGTTTCATCTTTAAGTTCGATTCCTTCGTATAACTTTTGCGCTAAAGACATCGTCTTCTTAGCGTTAAAGCCTAATTTGCTAGACGCTAATCTTTGTAAAGTACTGGTAATAAAAGGTGGATTAGATTTTTTGTTTTTATTCTTTTTATCGACACTAACTATTTTAAATGACTTGCTTAATTTTGATAAAATTTCATTAGCTTGAGCTTCATTTTCAATAGTTATATCTTTATTGTTATAATTAAATAAATCTGCTTCAAAATCTTTAAAAATACCAGATATCGTCCAATATTCCTCTGCAACAAATTTTTCGATTTCTCTTTCTTTATCGACGATAAGTTTTAAAGCGACACTTTGAACACGACCAGCACTTGTACCATCGGTTTTAGCTTGCATCAATTTACTTAATCTAAAGCCGATTATTCGATCTAAAATTCTTCTTGTCTCTTGGCTATTAACTAAATTTTGATCAATTTTACGAGCATGATCAAAAGAATTTAAAATTGCATTCTTAGTTATTTCATTGAAAACTATTCGTTCATAATTATCATCTTTTAAACCTAAAGTATCAAATAAATGCCAAGAAATAGCTTCTCCTTCCCGGTCAGGATCGGTAGCAAGATAAACAAAGTCAGCTTTTTTTATTTCCTTTTTTAAATCGTTGATCAATTTAGATTTACCTTTAATCGTAACATAATCAGGCTTAAAATTGTTCTCTAAATCGACACCTAGACCATATTTTCCTTTAGTCGATAAATCTCTTATATGTCCTTTACTAGATAAAACTTCATAATCTTTACCTAGATATTTTTCGATGGTTTTGCTTTTACTTGGGGACTCAACTATAACTAGTTTCATTAAAATCACTCCTCGTATATACTTTATACACTAATATTTTTCTCTTGTCAATATTATTCAAAAATATTTCATTTTAAAACAAAAAGACTTATTTTTGAATTTTCTTAAGTCTTCTGATTACTTTTTTTTCTATTCGAGAAATATAAGATTGCGATATACCTAATATCTCAGCTACATCTTTTTGCGTCATTTCTTCGTGGTTAAATAAACCATATCTTAAAATCATAATTTGCCGATCTCTTTTATTTAAAGAATTTATCTCCTGATATAACATTTTACGATTAGTTTCTTCCTCTAATCCTTTAGTGACAATATCGGAATCAGTACCTAAAATATCTTCTAAGTGTAATTCGTTTCCTTCAGCATCATAACTTAAACTATCTTCAAAACTTACTTCGCCCTTTCTTTTTTTGTTTTTTCTTAAGAACATTAGAATTTCATTGTCGATACAACGTGATGCATAGGTAGCTAATTTGATATTCTTATCTAATTTATATGTATTTACTCCTTTTATTAACCCGATCGTTCCAATACTGACTAAATCTTCTAAATCGATTCCGGTATTTTCATATTTTTTAGCTAAAAATACAACCAAACGTAAATTATGTTCAATTAGTTTAGCGCGAGCAAATTCATCGCCATTCATCGATTTTTCGACATATAATATTTCTTCTTCTTTTGATAAAGGAGCTGGCAATTTATCTGCACTTCCCACATAGAACACTTCTTTTGTAAAGATTTTTAAAATTAATTCTTTTAATTTAAGTAACATAATTATCCCTCCAATAATCTTTTGTTCAATAGACAGTTAACGCCATCGATTTTAATTTTTTCATTTAGAATACCAACAATAACATTTTCTTTAATCAAACCATCGATTTCAATCTTTTTTACTTTAATACATTTAATAATTCCTGTACCATTGATACTTTTATAAGGTATATAAAAGAAATTATCAGTTTTAATGTCTTTATCGATCAAAATAACTGGTTTACTGGTAAATGGTACCGCTAAATCGTTACCAGTATCTAAAAAAGCATTAAAAAATAATTTTCGATGTTCATAATAAATATTTACTTTATAGTAATTATTATAATTGTTTTTTAACCATAGTCCCTGTTTAACATAAATATATATAATAATTGGACTAAATATGATTAAAAATATCGCATTGATCGATAAGCCATTATTGATAAAAATAAAGCCATATTGTTTATAGGAAAATTCGACATTTAAAAAATATAAAAAACCACCTAAAATAATGCTAGCTGAATATAGATAAAGCATGTTTTTAAAAGTATATTTAATATTTTTATAGCCAAAACTTACCAGGAGCATCAATATACTTATACCTACTTTATAAATAAACAAGGAAAAAGAACTAACTGTTAAGAACAAAAATAAAATACTTATACCTCCAACAAAAGCGCCACCGATAATTCTATAAATACTAACATTTCTTCTTAAAAGAACCGATACGGACAATAGTAAAACAAAATCAAAACAAAAGTTTAAAATCATCACTAAATCTAAATATATTTTCGTATATTGATCACCTCTTTAAATAATTATAGAAAAAAAAACACTAAAATTTTGTCATTTTAGTGATTAATTTTAATTTTTTCTAATTTAGTTTCAATATGAATTCTTTGAACAACAGCTAATGAACACATAAGGCTGATTGCAAAAGTCCCACCATAAGATAAGAATGGCAATGGAACACCTGTCAGTGGGATAATACCAAATAACCCACCTAGATTAATAAAGATATGAAGAAAGATATAAGTGGCAATTCCAAGACAAATATAGCGACCTCTTAAAGTAGTAGCGTTAGTTGCTATCTTTAATATTCTAAACAAGACAAAAATATAAGCTAAGAAAATAAAGACACATTTTAAAACGCCATATTCCTCACCAATAATAGCAAAAATACTATCAGTATGAGGTTCTGGAATATAAGAATACTTCTGTTTACTTTTACCGATGCCAAGGCCAAATAACCCGCCATCATTTAATGCGATAAAACCATTGCAGACCTGATAGCCAGTTGTTTCATATTTAGAACAAGGATTAAAAAAATCAAATCGCGCTAATTGAGCTTCAGAAAGAAAATATCCTTGTTTTAAAAAGACGAGCGCTACTCCAACAATTCCCACACCAACGATCAAAGAAATCGTTCTAAGTTTATCGATTCTTCTAATAGGACTAGATAAGAAAAGAACGCCGACGATACCTAAAATAATTAAAGCACTACCTAAATCACGTTGAATAAACACTAAAGCAGGAATTAAAAACATAACGATTAACATGATTCCAATTTTATTATATCTTTTAGGATTATTAGATCTAAGCAACGAATAATTTTGTTCAAATAAAACAGCCAAAGAAACGATAATGATCGGTTTAGCTAATTCACTAGGTTGTAATGTACCTATTCCTGGAATTGGTAGCCAGTTGATTGCTCCATTAACTTCTTTTCCAAAGAAGAACAAAGATATTACCAATCCTAATACTGCTATATAACCAAACAAAATTAAATTTTTATATACTTTAGTTTTTAAATTCAAAATTACATATGAAAGTACTAAACCGATGATCAACATTTGTAATTGCTTAAAAAAATAGTAATAAGCAGAAACTTCATATCTAACCACAGCTTCACGACTAGAAGCAGTAACAATATTTAAAAGACCAAATAAAAAGAATAAGATGGTAATAATTAATAATGGCTTATCCATTTTACTGATTAAACTTTTTAAATTTTTAAAAAGTGCTTTCATATTGTTCACCATTAACTATAATAACATATTTTTATTGATTTGAAAACACAAATTTCAAAATTAGGTTTTTTAAATGAACAATTTATACATAAACTAATAAAATATATTAGCAAGAAGGAGGTAATAATATGTATTATTACGGAGGATATAGTGGTTATGGTTGCGGGCAACCATACGGTGGCTATGGCTACGGTGGTACAGGAGCAGGATACGGTGCTGCTATACTTCTAGTTTTATTTATTTTGTTAGTAATAATTATTGGAGCTAGAGCTTTTGAGCGTAATTCAGCACCTTGCCCTTCAACTTCATGCCAAAGATAAGGAAGAAATAACTTCCTTTTTATTTTGAAAAAAATGAAAAATGTGGTAAAATACTAGTTAGTTTTAAATAAATTTTAGATAAGGAGTTGGTTATATGTTCGAAAAATTAAAGATTTTAGATGAAAAAGACCACCGATTAAGACAAATTAGTAAAGATGCCACTCTACCGTTATCAAAAAAAGAAGTTGCATTAATCGAACAAGCGATAACAGAATTGACATATAGTCAAATTGAAGAATATGCAAATAAATATAATTTAAGACCTGGAATGGGTTTAGCTTTCCCACAACTAGGCATAAATAAAAGAGTTATTATTATCGTCCATGAAGTCGAAGATGGCATTTTTGATGAATATGTTTTCGTTAATCCTAAAATAGTTTCTTATTCTGAAGAAATGATCGCCGCTGACGTTGGTGAAGGATGTTTATCAGTCAATCGTGAAGTCGATGGACACGTTCCACGTCACGCTAGAGTAACAGTTGAAGGTTATGATATCGAAGGCAATAAAATTAAAGTTCGTGCAAGAGAAGAATTGTCGATTGCTTTCCAACACGAAATCGATCATTTAAATGGAATTCTATTCTATGATCGTATTGATAAAAACAAACCTTTCTTTAGTGAAAAAGAAATTAGATTAATTTAAAAAAGTTCAATTATGAACTTTTTTTAATGCTATTTTGAATAAATCCATCAAACAAAGGATGTGGTTTTGTTGGACGTGATTTAAATTCAGGGTGAAATTGACAAGCGATGAAAAATGGATGGTTTTCATACTCGATTATTTCAACTAGATTAGCCTTTTCATTGATACCTGAAAAAATAAAACCTTTCTTTTCTAATATATCTTTATATGTATTGTTAAATTCATAGCGATGACGATGTCTTTCCTTAACATCACTAGTCTGGTACAATTTATAAGCTAAAGTCCCCTCTTTAATTTTACAATCGTAATTTCCTAATCTTAAAGTGCCACCCATATTGATGATCTCTTTTTGATCACTCATTAGATCGATAATTGGATCATTAGTTAATTCGTCAAATTCAGTCGAATTAGCCATTTTTATCTGACATACATTTCTAGCAAATTCAATACAAGCTAACTGCATTCCAAGACATATTCCTAAAAAAGAAATATTGTTTTCTCTTGCATATTTGATCGCTTTAATTTTGCCTTCGATTCCGCGACTGCCAAATCCACCTGGCACCAAAATACCAGAGATATCTTCAAATACTTTATCTAAATCAAGATCATCCTGTTCTAATGTTTCGGCATCGATCCAATTAATATTGATTTTTGTTTTATATTTATAACCAGCATGTTTTAAACTTTCAACCACAGAAATATAGGCATCATGTAATTCGACATATTTGCCAACTAAAGCAATTTTAACTTCTTTTTCTAAATTATCGACAGTTTTTACTAAATCTTGCCAATAAGCAATACTTGCTGTTTTCACTTCCATTTTAAATTGCTTTAAGATAGCTATATCAAGTTTTTGCTCATAAAAATTAAGTGGAATTTGATAGATATTTTTAACATCGACTGCATCGATAATATTTTCTTTATCGACGCTACAATATAGCGATAATTTTCTTTTAATATCATCATCTAACTGATAAGGACACCGACATACTAAAATATCCGGCTGAATTCCCAAACCTCTTAATTCGATAACTGAATGTTGGGTCGGTTTCGTTTTTAATTCCCCAGAACCATAAATATAAGGAATCAAAGTAGTATGAACAAACAATGTTTTATCTTTTCCTAAATCATTACGTAACTGTCTAAGCGCTTCTAGATAAACTTGCGACTCGATATCGCCAATAGTTCCCCCTATTTCGACAATTATAAAATCAGCGCCACTAGTAGAACTAGCTTCAAAGATTTTATTTTTAATTTCGTTAGTAATATGAGGCACAAATTGAACAGTCGCTCCTAAATAGTCACCCCTTCTTTCTTTTTCGATAACTGAAGAAAATATTTTTCCAGTTGTACAATTAGAAGAATAATTTAATTCTTCATCGATGAATCTTTCATAATGACCTAAATCTAGATCCGTTTCAGCTCCATCAGCAGTTACGTAAACTTCACCGTGTTGGTAAGGCGACATCGTTCCAGGATCGACATTAATATAAGGATCAAACTTTTGCATGAATACTTTATATCCTCTAGATTTTAATAATAAAGCAATACTAGATGCCGTTATTCCTTTTCCTAATCCTGATACAACACCGCCGGTAACAAAAACATATTTTGACATAAAAAAACCTCCAAACGAGAGTTTCTAGGCTCTCTTTAATTATAACATAATTTCAAAAGAAAAAGAAGAAACTTATGAAATTTCTTCTAATCTAACACATATTTTTCTTACATCTTCAACAACATCATCAGTTAGTTTGATTACTTATTTATAATTATTATCTTTTACATTTATCAAATGTTTTAGCATTTTATAATCTACTAATGCCTTCATTTCGCTACATCCTGTTTTACAATAATTTTAACTTGCGTACCTTGCCCAACCTCTGATTTTATTTCTATTTTCCCATCAATAAGTTCTAATAAATTTTTAGTTAATGATAATCCCAAACCCATACCATTTACATTTGAATCTTTATATTCTAATCTTTCAAAATTAGTAAATAATTTATCTAAATTCTCTTTTTTTATTCCAACTCCAGTATCTTTAATTGTGATAATCAATTCTTTTTTTTCATTAAAACTTGATCGAAATAAAATATAACCATTATTAGTATATTTAATTGCATTATCTAATATATTAATAATTGATTTTTTAATTATATCTATTGCTCCAATCAATATAGGCATTTCATCTATCTCACTAATTAATTCTAATTTTTTATCAATCACCTTATAATTGAACATATTGAGCAATGAACTAAATTCATTATTAGGATTATATTCTTTTTTTTCAACAGTTATTTCATTAGATTCTAATTTATAAATATCTAACATATTTTGATACATATTAAGTAAAACATCTGAAGAATTTATTATATCTTTAGCATTTTCTTTTGCTTCTTCCAAAGTTGTAGAGCAATCAATTAATTGACTATATCCCACAATAGCATTTAATGGAGTTCTTATTTCATGAGACATGCTTGATAAAAATTCAGATTTAATTTGATTAGACTTTTTCATTTGACTCTGCGTTAGTTGTAGTTCTCTTAACATTTTCATGTCGGGATTTTCTATTGTGTGATACATGATTAACAGCATATATGAGTAGAAAAAACCCTCAAATATTAACTCTTGATAAACATTTCTTAAAATAAATCCAACTAAATATAGCATAATTAATACTAAAAATGGCGTTAATTTCATTATTGATTCTTTTTTTAGTATTAAATAAAATGTCAATATAATAAATATTAAATAACTAATTATAGAATAAATGATAGTAACATTATACGAAGGACCCCAACCATCTAACACGTCATCATAATAAACTACTGTTAATGGTAAAATAAATATTAATAATATTGTTATAAAAGTTAGTATTATCAAAATCTTATTTATCAGTTTATATTTATCAATTTTTAACTTAGAAATTAAAAAGCAGTATTTTATAGAAAAATAATCTAGTATAATCAATATACTCATATATATTTTTTGGAAGATTCCAATTAATGAAATATTATTTGTAATTTTTGCTATGGCAAAAGTTATTAATCCAATTATAATAAAAACAGTATTGATTATTAAAAGTTTTGAATAAATATTTGTCTCATTATTATCGACTCGTTTTTTACTATAAAACAATATTATAAACGTTAAAGTCAAAACTAATCCAACAATAGCCAATAGCACTGCACCCATACACAGTCAACTCCTTTAAATTATTTCAATTTTAATTGCAATTTTTTAGGCATTAAAAATGCATTATTTTTGTTTATTTCTATATTATCTAAAAATGAGAATACTTCTTCTTCAGTAATTACATTTTTATCGTGAAAAGCTTCTCTTAAAGCATCTTCTAGTGAAAAACCATAACCATAATTGCATCTTGCAATAATTTCATCTTGAAATTGTTGCAAATAGTTTTCAGGAATACTATTACGATTTAACTTTTCCTTTATTTCTAATATTTCCCATTTTAGTGTTACTAATTTCTCTCTTAAATCATCTGTCAATTCTTGCACAGTTTTAGTAGTATCACACGGTATTGAATAATTAGCACCAACATTAAAATAAAATGTTTTATCATATTGTTCTACTGCTATGGGAACAATTTCAGCACCAGTTTCTTTTGCTAATCTCACTGTTCCAGTAAATATTTTCATAACAAGCACATTAGGCGATACATTCCAAGCTCCTTCTGGATAAATTAATAAATTTCCGCCTTTCTGTAAAAGTTCGATAGATCTTGCATATGCAACTTTTCTATCCTTTCTATCAGCTGTTTCTAATGGAATAACTCCATTCATTTTTAGTCCTTGATATATTAATTTTTTATATAATATGCCAGGATCTCCAAGCATTAAATAAGCCGGTTCTTTTATAACTTGAAAAGTTCTTTGAATGTCATTACCACCTATATGAGTACAGGCAAATATTTTAGATTTGTTTTTATCACTATTATTTAAATTATTTATTACAACAATTTTTTCTCGTGATAGTAATTGATCTATTTTTAAAATAATTAAAACTAGAAAATGTATTTTTTTTCTAATATTTATACCTTCCAATTTTTTACCTTTGTCAAATTCATATTTGCGAAATTCAGAGTAATAAACCACCAATTTTTCAATAGCCATTTTTCTCTTTTTAAGTAAATTCAATTTTTGGAATTCTTCCATAAATAACCCCCATAAATAATTTTTTAAGTTTGTTATGTATTATTATAATATATTTTTTTATAAAAAGATAGTCTTTTTTTGATAGTTGCTATCGTGCTTCATTATAAACAAAAAAATTAACTCAAGCTTATTGAATTAATTTTTTGTTTTATATCAATTGCAAATATATATTTATGAAATTTCTTCTAATCTAACACTAACTAATTTACTAACTCCTGATTCCTGCATTGTAATACCATATAAAACATCGACATATTCCATCGTTTTCTTCTTGTGAGTGATTATGATAAATTGTGTCTTATCTTTTAAAGATCTAATATATTGTCCAAAAGAATCGACATTAACGTCATCTAAGGCAGCTTCAACCTCATCTAAAATACAAAATGGTACTGGCTTAGATTTCAAAATCGCAAACAATAAACTAATAGCAGTAAAAGTTTTCTCACCACCCGATAACAAAGAAATCGTAGTAAGTTTTTTACCTGGCGGAGAAGCAACTATTTCAATACCGGTTTGTAATATATTACTAGGATCAGTTAATTTTAAATCGGCAGTTCCTCCTTTAAATAATTCTTTAAATGTCGTAATAAAGTTTTCTTTTATTGTTTTAAAAGTATTTAAAAATTCCTTTTCCATTACTTTATCCATTTCGTCGATTATCTTTAATAAAGTATCTTGAGCATTAGTTAAATCCTCTTTTTGCGTCAATAAAAATTGATAACGAGAGCTAACTTCTTCAAATTCTTTAATCGCTCCTAAATTGACGATACCTAGTTCTTTAATCTGTCTTTTTAATAAATTGACTTTGTTTCTTGCTATATTAGTTTCCATCTCTAATTTATATTGAGAAACTGCTGCTTCATATGTTAAAGAATAGTTATCGGTTAACATATTTAATAAATTATCTAGTTTAACATCAAGACGGTTGACATTTATTTCTAGTTGATTTAATAATTCTTTTTTCTCGTTAAACAAACTGTTTTCTTTTTTTACCATCAATTCATAATCAGATAATTCACTATTTAAGTCCTCTTTTTGTTTAGTTAAGTTATTTAAATTTAAAGCTACTTCGTTTTTCTTTTCTAAAGCTGTATAGTATTCTTGTAAAACCATTTTTTCTTCGTTGATTAGTTCATCAGCTAAAATATTGTTGTTGCCAGTTATTTCATATGTGACATTTTTTAATGATTCTTCTTTCATCACTAGTTCTTTTCGATAGTTTTCTAAAAGTATATCTTTTTCTAATTTTTCTTTATTGATAAGATAAATCCTATCTTCAATAGTTCGATAATCATTGTCAATAGCGTTGATTTTCTCCTCGATATTTTGAACTGCTTCGTTAACGATTTTAGCTTCATTGATCATTTTATCAAGTTCATATTTATCTAAAATAATGTTTCTTGCTTTTACTACTGAGCCACCAGTAACCGAACCACCGACATGAATTAATTCGCCACCTAAAGTCACAATACGATATTTATAGTTAATTGTTTTAGCGATTGCATTAGCATTATCGATATTATCGACAACTAATACATTACCTAACAAGTTTAAAATAATATCACGATATTTTTGATCATATTTAATTAAATTGCTAGCAATATCGATATAGCCAGTTAAATTTTTTACCATTTCAATCGTATTAGCGTCGACAAACTTAGGTTTAATAATATTAAGAGGCAAAAAGGTTGTTCGACCATAATTGTTATCTTTTAAATATTTGATCGCTTCCTTAGCCATATTTTCATTATCGACAACGACATTAGTTGAACTTGGCCCTAAAACAACCGAAATAGCTAAAGAATTTTGTTCTTCAACATCAAACAAATTACCGATGATATCATGAATTCCCCGCAATTTAGGATTTTCAAAAACCCTTTTAACAGCCATTGGTAAACTACTGTTGTTTTCGATACTATATCGCAATGACTCTATTTTTAAATTTAAATCATTTTCGCTTCGACGATTAGCTTTTAGTTGGTTTTCTAAATTAGCTTTAGTTATTTTAATATCGTTTAATTTAGATGTTTCAGCTTCTAATTTTTGAGAAATCAAAATAATACTAGCTTCACTATTCTTTATTTCATTTTTAACGTTATTTATTTCACTATTTATTTTAAATTCTTTTTCTTTTAAAGCAATCAAATTTTCATGAATTTTACTATCTTCAACAGTATATTTTTGACGTTCTAAAATTATCGCTTTACGACTGTTTATTTTTTCAACATCACTTGTCAATGTCACTAATTCTTCTTGTGAAGCTCTAATTTTTGATTCTAACTCTTGAATATTTTTTTTATACTGTAAAATCTTAGCTTCACCAACGGTATTATTAGTACTTAACTTTGAAATCTCTAATTGTAAAATGTCAATTTTAGTTTTGGTCTGTTGATAATTAAAATTAAGATTAGTAATATCATCAGCGATTAAAGCAATTTCGATCGATTTTAACTCATCGTTAAAATCATTATATTTTATTGCTTTTTCTTTTTCTTCTTGAAGTGGTTCTACTCTTACTTTTAATTCGTTTATTATATCGTCGACTCGACTCATATTAAGATGAGTTTTTTCTAATTTTCTTAAAGCTTCCTCTTTTCTTTTTTTATATTTTAAAACACCTGAAGCTTCTTCGAATATAATCCTTCTTTCATCTGGTTTGTTAGAAAGTATTTCCTCTATTTTTCCTTGCGAAATTATGTTAAAACTTTCTTTAGCAACACCACTATCTAATAAAATATTGGTAATATCTTTTAATCTAACTTTTTCGTTGTTTAAAAAATATTCGTTGGTTCCATCTTTATAAACACGTCTTTTGATTGCTACTTCACTATATTCAAATGGAAAAAACTTATCAGAATTATCAAAAGTTAACGTGACTGAGGCAACATTGGAAGCATTTCTAGATTTGCTACCAGAAAAGATGACATCGGTCATATTGCCATCGCCTCTTAATGATTTAACTGACTGTTCACCTAACACCCACCTAATCGCATCGACAACATTACTTTTACCGCTACCATTTGGTCCGACAATACCAGTTATTTTGTTATCTAATTCGATTAAAGTTTTATCGGCAAACGATTTAAAGCCATGGGCTTTGATAGATTTTAAGTACATAGGTTACTCCTTTATCCTGTAATCGTTACTTTTCTTAATTTAGTAGTGACATTACCTGAAGAATCAGTCGCAATATATTTAACTGTATAGTCTCCAGCTAAAGCACTAATGTTATGTTCAACTTCGACTGTTACATTTTCCCCACTATTATCAGTGACCGATATATCAGCATCATAATCATAGGTTATAGATTCAGCATAAGTCAAAGTTAGACTACCGATAAAACTTATTTCAGGACCGACTGTATCTCTTACAATTATCGTTCGATAAGCGGTATTAGTATAACCATCAGAAGTTGCAACATATTTTCTTAGATATATACCTCTTTTGGTTATATCAAAAGTAGGTGTAGTAGATTGATTAACTGTCGATATAATATTGCCAGAACTATCTTTGACAACCAAGCCAGGATCGTTATAAGTAGCAACACCTGTATTATCTACTTCGACATAATCTAAAACATTGCCATTTAACGAAATACTTGGAAGTAATGTGTAATCACTTTTATTACTACCTGTAACATCGATTTGATATTCGATCGTACCTTGGTTGTTGCTTATTTTAAGGATCATATCGTTTGGAAACAATTCATTAGTCTTAGGATTGGTGATATCTAATTCCACTACTCCTGCTTCTTTTAATTGGCTTAAACTTAAAGTAATAGTTTCATCAACATCAGGTTTTTGATTGTTAGACATCCATAAATTTAACGAAGATTTAATACTTTCAATTTGATCTTGATATAAATCTTCTTGACCACTTTTAATTACTTTATCGACAACAGGAATAGCAATTAAAAGAATTGCTCCTAATATAACTAAAACACCTAATAACTCAGCTAAAGTAAATCCTTTTTTCATTTGATTCCTCCCTAATTCATCAATAGATCGCCGATAATTTCGACTAGTTTATCTTTAAAATCAATTAAACGATAATATGTATCTTTTAAAAAACTGTTGAAAGCTTTACTATTATCGATCATTAAAATGGAATTATCACGATACTTTTTTTCGCTTATATCAGTTTGATAACGACTATACCTTTTTTTCAAAAGCTCAATATCAATTTTACCAAAAAAATATAATTTACCTTTATTTATATAGACACTATCCTTGACAAAATTATCTAAGTATTTACTGATAGTTTCATAATTACAAATAATATAATCAACTTTTTTCTTTTTAAAAGTTGCTCTTATCTTTTTTATTCTAATACTTTTCCCCTTGCCTTTGCCAAAATGACCTTTTCTAATCGAATCCAAAAGATTACACTCTTTTATTTCGTTGTTGTTCATGATCGAATCGATCAAGGTATCATCTAGTCCAATGCCTAATACATTACCCTGCAAGTTACTGATAATCTTTTTTAATTCCTTGTTCATTTGTTACTCCTTTTAAAATATCGTTTACAATATAGTTAGTACACAAAAGACCAGCCATCGCCGGAACATAGGCAATCGAACCTAAATTTTCGTTTTTTAAAGGTAATTCATCACTATATATAACTGGTACTTTCCCTTTAATGTTTTCTTTTTTTAATAGACTACGCATTTTTTTAGCTAAAGGGTCGTAAGATGTTTTATCAAGATAACTTTGTTTTACTTTTGAAGCATCTAAACGATTGGCCATTCCCATAACCGAAATAAATTTAATCTTATTTGAAAGACAATATTTAATTATTTCTTTTTTGGTTTCGACTGTATCACATGCATCGATAACATAATCAATTTTAGTTTGAAATAAACTTTTTAAATTATCTTTATCGATAAATTTAGTTACAACCTCAACCTGACAATCAGGATTGATTTCTTTTATTCTTTCTCGCCAAACTTCAGTTTTGTATTGACCGACATTATTAATATTTGTCATCAGCTGACGATTTAAGTTAGAAATATCAACTTTATCGCCATCGACGATAACTAGATGATTAAAATAAGTTCTAGCTAACGTTTCTAACGCATAACTTCCTACGCCACCTAATCCAATGATCAATACTGTTTTATTTTGAATGATTTCAAGTTTATCTTTAAGTAACCATTTAAGTCTTTCTTGCATACCTTAACACCATTATTATTATATCTAAAAAAGCTTGAAAAGTAAAGATAATCATAAAATATTAAACAGAATAGATCTATCTTTATGATCTTTAAAAAAAATATTTTTTAAAAATTTAAAATAGATAGCTAGTAAAATAGCATAATTTTTTATATAATATAAAAAGGAGGAATGTTATGAAAAAAAATGTGGTTAAGATTATTTTATCAGTCGTAGCTGGATTGATTGCGTTTGTAATTGTTTTTGCTCTTTTTAGTGATTTGAGTACCCAAGGAGAAAAAGTCTACTCTAGCAATGGTTTTACGATCACGATGGATGATGGATTTTACGAAAAAGAATTGTTATCTGCAACTGTCTACTACGAAGGAGAAAAAGCTGGGCTATCAGTTTTAAGAGAATACTTCACCGATCTAGAAGAAATAGGAATCGATGAGAATAGTTCTTTAGACGATTATGGCGAAGTTATTGCAAGTATCAACAAGGTCGATAACAATTTTGAAACATTAAATGATTCAATAAAATATTATACATATGAGCAATCAGTTAGTGGTAAAGACTTCTTTTATATGGCAGCAATTACAAAGGGAACAGATTCTTTTTGGTTGATGAATTTCTTCTGTGAAACTAAAAACAAAGATACTTACTTGCCAAAATTTGAAAAATGGTTACAAACTGTCGAAGTAGATTAAATTATCGATAAAACGACTTTTTGAAAGTCGTTTTTTGTATATAATAAAATTTATTTTGATCATCTTCTATTCACTATGAACTAATGATCTTTTTTTACATTCTTGATAAACATAATTAGTCGTATAACAATCACTAAGGGCTCGATGGGAAATCTGATTTATATGAAAATATTTTTTTAAGGTTTCTAATTTATAGTTATATAATTGTGGTAAATATTTTCTTGCCAAAAGCAAAGTATCGACATTAGCATTCGTCAATTTGTTTAGGTTTAAATCTTCAATATTCTTATTAATAAAACCTAAATCAAAAGCATTGTTATGAGCAATTAAAGGTAAATCTTCGATAAAGTTTAAAAACTTAGGCAAAACTATATCGATCGTATCTTTATCGATTAAGTCTTCGTCTTTTATACCAGTAATAGTCGTGATGATTTCTGGTAATTTTATTTTAGGATTAATTAAATAATTAAACTGATCGACTAAAGTATTATTTATATATTTTAAAGCCCCAATTTCAATGATCCAATCACTATCTTTATTTAATCCAGTAGTCTCGATATCAAATATTATATAATCGTCAAACATCTAAATAACCCTTACATTTTATCGATGGTTTTAATGCCTAAAATACTTAAACCATTTGTTAAAACTATCTTAATTGCTTCTAATAATAATAATTTAGAACTTTTAATTTGTTGATCAGTTATATTGCTAATATTAACTTTCTCATAATACGATGAAAATTTCTGAGTTAAATTAAAAATATATTTAGTTAATAATACCGGTTCGCTAGTTGATAACAAATCATTTACTAAACTAGGAAATTCAATTAAATCTTTAACTATCTGATATTCTAATTCGTCAGTTAAAGTTATATCTACATTTTGATATTGGTTGTTTCTTAAAATAGAATTTATTCTAACGATACTATATAAAATATAAACCGCTGATTCGCCAGTGAAACTAGTTGCATTATCAAAGTTAAAATTGACGATCTTATTTCTTGATACATTCAACATCGTATATTTAATGCAAGCATTAGTTAAAATTTTTAAAGTATTTGAATCACAATCTAAATTTCGATTTGTAAATTCTTTTTCGATTTTTTCTCTTAAAGCTTTAATAAAATCAGTGACTAAAACTAAAGTACCGTTAGACGTGCTCATTTTATCGCCATCTAACAAGACATAAGAATAACTAATTAGTTTAGGAGCTTTATAACCTAAAATATCTAAAGTAGCTGTTATTTGTTTCATATAAACTTCTTGATCTTCACCTAAGACAATATAGTTATTAGTACTATTTAAATCCATCTTATGCATTGTATAAGCAATATCTTTAATTGGATATAGTGATGTTTTATTTGAACGTGTTAAAACTAAAACCGGATCTTTTGTAGGAATATCATAACCAGTTAAATCGACATAATATCTTCCATTTTCATCACTTTTTAATCTTCCCTTTTGATCGATTCTGTTTAAAATATCTGTTAGGTAATTATTGTAAACATAATCTGATTCGTGAGTAAAAACATCAAAATTAATTTCTAATTCATCAAATATTTTCATTTGTCCTATGACACATTTATCAGTAATACTTTTAAATTTATCGATCATTTCTCGATTGCCTGATTCAACTAACTCTAAATAATCAAATGCTTTTTGTTCTAAAGATTCGTCAGTTTTAGCTTCGTTGCTTATCTTTACATAGACATCTAATATCTCGCTAAAATTGTCAGTTTTTAATCCATACTTTTCGACACCGATAACTAATAAAGCTATTTTCTTACCTAGATCATTAATAAAATAGTGTCTTTCAACTTTAAAACCGACAAATTTAAATAAATTAGCTAAAAAATCGCCAATTAAACTATTCCGACACCGACCCATATGTGGTTCGGCATTGGGATTAATTGAAGTATGTTCGATTAACAGTGCATCATTATGACCTTGATTTAATGAACCGTAATTACTACCTTTAGATAATATTTCATTGATGATATTACTTGCCTTAGCATAGTCTAGATAAAAATTAACATAAGGACCCATCGTTTCAATTTTACTAAAAACATGGTCATTATCTTGGATATTTTCTTTAATTTTATTGGCTATTTCTAAAGGATTTTTATCGATATCATCCTTAAAACTAAAGCATGGGACACTATAATCACCCATTTCTTTTTTTGGCGGTATTTCGATAATGATGTTTTTTTCACCAATTACTTCTTTAACTAACCTGATAATATAATCTTTATACATAAAATCACCCTTTCAAAATAAAAGATTCCTATAATATAAGGACGAAATAATCCGTGGTACCACCTTATTTTATAGAAACCTATACACTCTTATCTTTATAGCAGATCTGCTTTAAAACTCCAAGACGCGTTCATAAAATATTATCGTTATCTTCCACCACCCGATAACTCACTATCGATAATTAATTTTATTACTATTTCCCTTCTTCGTTTTACAATATGTTTAATTTTAACAAATTAACTATTATTTGTCAAATCACCATCGATTTTAATTTTGATGCTTTTTTTAAATTTCATCACTAAAATAAATCCTAAATATAAAAACAAGGTAAAAATAATAAAAGTTATTGTAAACATAATTGGCACTAATATTAAATTGCTAAAACCAGCTGCAATACCTTTGATCGTCGTATCGCCAATTACCAACACTGTCGCATTAGGATCGATCAATGCAGTTATTAAACTGACAATTCCTAAAATTATTCCAAAACCAAAGCTACCAATTAAATTGATTTTTAAATAAGAGGTAAAACTTATATTATTTAAATTTAAAACTTTCACATTCCCACCCCACTATCAATTACGATCTTTTTGTTTTTTCTTTTTTTTATAAAATATGTAAACTAAAATGATAAATATGATAACTAATAAGATAGCTACGATATGAGAATATGTATTAAAAATATTTAATATCGATGTCCAATTTTCACCAACGATCGCACCTAAGACGATCAAAACGGTGTTCCAAATCAAAGAACCTAATATCGTATATAAGAAGAACTTACCAAGTGGCATTTCACTCATACCAGCAGGAATTGAAATTAGACTTCGAACAATCGGTACAAAACGGCAGAAAAATACTGTTTTGTTTCCTTTGTTGTCAAACCATTGATCTGCTTTATCGATATCACTATTTTTTAATCTTAGGATTTTACCGATTCTACCCGATATAATTTTCTTTAATCTTTCTTTATTTAATATTTTACCAACATAGTAAAGAACAATGGCGCCAACTAACGAACCTAAAGTAGAAAATAAAATCATCAAAACTATATTTAACTTGCTATAAGTTGTCATAAAACCGCCAAAAAGTAAAATAACTTCTGATGGAATTGGCGGAAAAATATTTTCGATAGCTATAAGAAGAAAGACTCCAATATAACCAAATTGATTCATCATCGATATAATAAATTCTTGCATTTTTTCTCCTTTTAATTATTTTTATATATGATTATCATCTTTAAATGACAAAGTTTTCTTTAAATATTTTATCAATTATTTTTAAAAGAAACAAGACTATTTATAGCTATAACTATAATTTTACTTTATATTGTCATTATAGCGCTAATTAACATGTTCTAACTTTAATAACATCATCATTTTCTAAATTGCCAATTAACAAAGAAGAATCAGGATCATGTTTTAAATAATTATCCTCAACTTTTTCTTCGTCAAAATTAGCATAACAGTATTTACACATATGTCTACAAGAGTTATAAGACCCAATATCAACTAATTCGACACAGTTACATTTCTTCTTTTTTCTAGCTTGCCAAACTTTATATTTTTTACCAGTTAGTTTATAAGCTAATTCCTGTGATAGACAATCATTTTTAATAAAACCATATTCAGTCAAATTTCGGTTTTCAAAACAGGTTTGAACTGTCATACCGTTTTCTTTGGCAATCTTACTAAAATTAATGCCAATTTGGCGATAATCTTCTTCTGTTAATGGACGATAGTTCAAAATATTTTTATTTTTTCGAACATTTTTATAATCATCTAAAAATGAAATGATAATTGTTTTAACGTAACCTTTTAATAAAGTACACATTTTATTAAAATATTTAATATGATATTTTAATGTGTAATTATCACTTATGAAAATCGGATCATAACGGACACATATATTATCGATACCGATTTGATTAGATAATTTTTTTATTGCTTCGATTATTAGTATTTTAGGTAAAACGTTTGGTTCAATATCTTTATGATAAGGCGTTAAAGTGACATGAAAATATATTGGTTTATCGATTTTATTTAGATAATTTAAAATCGGAATGGGATTTTTTGTACAGAAAAAGATCATATCAACGTCAGCAACATTAATGCGGCTAATCAGCTTCGGATTAAATGGATTTCTAACATCAAAATAACCTAACTCATAATGTTTAATAAACCACTGACAATAAAAAGCTACTATATCTGTTCTAGCACTAACATTTAATATCATCGCTAATCACAATTCTTAAATTTTGTCATATCATGTCCCTCAATCTGCAACAATTTGATTTTTTTACCGATTCCACCAGCATAACCGGTCAAACTACCATTAGTACCGATAACTCGATGACATGGAACAATGATCGATATTGGATTATGCCCAACTGCCCCACCGACAGCTTGAGCCGACATTTTTTCTTTGTTTAAAATTTTTGCTACTTTTTTGGCAATATTTCCATATGTAGTAAACTCGCCATAAGGAATCTCACATAAGATCTTCCATACTATTTTTTGAAATTCTGTTCCATTAAATCTAATATCTAATTCACAAACTTCAACTCGCTTACCAGCAAAATATCTATCTAACCAATTTTTCGTTTTTTTAAATATATCTAAATCATTATTTAATTTAGTGTTGTTTTGATCTAGAGAGCACTCTTGACCTTCTATCCATAGACCAGTTAAGTTTTTGCCATCGCTAGCTAACAATAATTTACCAACTGGTGAATTATAATTAGTTATATAAATCATTTATTATCACTCCAATTTTTTTAAATTATTAAAAGTCCTATTTATCTACTTAAATGTTTTAAATTTTTGTTTGCTTTAGTTATCATATAGATAGACATAATGGAGTTTATAATACATATGACTAACCCCATTGAACCTGTCATCACTGATTTGAAGGAATAATCATTGTTACCAAATTGATATATCATAGCCACTTCTAGTGAAATCATCGCGATCATTGCTACTGTTAGATTAATACACTTTTGAGCAATTAAAATAGGATTATTATTGTTTCTATATTTAACGACATTGATTATAGCAGTAATAATCAAGATAAAATCATATAAAGCTACAATATATATAATAACACCGTTATAATTGATGACTTGTCCATATTCGATAATTAAAACAATAATACCTGATAAAATTAAATTAAGCAATAGCAATATAATTCCAATCAGCTTTAGTTTTTTAAAATTTTTAACTATATTATCAACTTGGTTTTCTATATTTTTAACGACCGAAAACTTCATAAGACATAAAAGTAAGTAATAAATACCAAATATGATAAACCACCAAGATATATAATATATTCCTGTAATAAGATTAAATAGACCATATAGGAAATTGATCGAAAGCGAAAAATAAAGTTTTGTTTTGGTTATAATTAAATTATTGTCTTGATATGAGCTATATAATTTAGTTTTTTTAAAAGTTATGCTACCTAACTTACAAATTTTAAAAAACCAAAGACAAAAAATAATTAAAGCATATGTCGATAAGGCATAGCTAATATAAGCAAGTGCGGTTTCTTCTAGATGATAACTAAAGACATATATAAGTAAAATCAAAGCTAAATTAAATAAAATAAAACCAACTATTTTGTTTGGATTAAAAATTTTACTAATTTTTTCCTTCATATATAACACCTAATATTATTATAACATATAAAATAGAGATTAAATAATCTCTATTTTTCAACAAATTTGTTTATTGCTAGTTATTTCATAAGTTTACTTTGTAAAAACTTTTCAAAAACTGTCAATCCATACTCTTGATTGTAATAGTTGGGAAACTCATTTAAATGAGCTAATGCAATCTTAGCAGTTGGAATTAAATCACTGTTAGTTACATTAGTTTTTGGGTTAACCGTCCCATGTTCAAGTTCGATATTGATACCTTCTAAAAATTCCTCTTTTGTAAATTTATCGAAAGAAATACCTAACACTGATGCAGCATAGATAGCATCTTGCATATTAAACATATAATCACCTATTACATTATATGTATTACCTGATAATATCGATATATCAATTAAGTTGATCAACAGATTTTTAGCTTTTTATTTGTTAATCGATGTTTATTAACTCATATTCTTTATTGCCAGCACCGTTTTTAAAAGCAACATCGATAATATTGACACCTAATTTTTCTTCGATTCTTTCAATTAATTTATCTTTACCAGGATCGGTACTATTATAGACAATATCGATACAAGCTTGATCGATAGCTACTGGATCAGTACTAGCTAGAATACCGATGTTTTTCATTAAAGGTTCATGTGCGTTGCCATCACAATCACAGTCGATCGAAATATTTACCATCGCGTTGATATAAGCAATATTGCCATTAAAATACTTATGAACACTACTAGCTGCATCTCCCATAGCAGTCACAAACTGTAATTGGTCTGTTTTAAACATATCTTGTTTAGCATCACCAGCACCATGGATATAAGCTTTACCATAAGAAGAAGCACAACCGATCGATAATTGTTTTAAAGCGCCTCCAAAGCCACCCATAGCATGACCTTTAAAATGAGATAATACTAGCATCGAATCATAATTACTTAAATTTTTACCAACATAGTTTTTCTTAATTTGCAATCCATCCGGAATATCTAATATCAAATCTGGTCCATTCGCATCCATAATATCGACGTCAAAATATTTAGTCCATTCATGTTCTTCCATAAGTTTAAGATGCTTTTCAGTTGTATTTCTGGCACCTGGATATGCCGTATTACATTCGACAACTGTTCCATTTACCTTTTCAACTATTGCTTTAACAAAGTCAGGTTTTAAGTAATTTTTATTACCTTTTTCTCCAGAATGTAATTTGACAGCCACCCTGCCAGGAAGCTTTATTCCTAAAGCCTCATAAATTTTTACTAAACTTTCTTTTGACACTTCACTTGTAAAGTATACTTTTGCTTTTTCCATTTTCCACCTCTTTATTTTAAATATAACTACTATAATTATAACATTATTTTTAAATTATTTGTCTAATATTTTTTAATAAATTAAATCTTTATATCTTGTGATTTAAAATTGCTATAATACCTTAAAGAAATAGCAGTAAATTTTAAAACGCAATAATCAGGATCGGTAATGCCACCTTTATAGTACATAGTATCACCATCTTGCCAAATCATATCTTTAATTTTTTGATCTTCTAAAACTTCAATATTCCCTTTAAGCATTACACCTCTAAAAAATCTTTTATCACAAAAATATAAACATGCCTTAGGATTTTTTTTAAATGATGCTACTTTTAACGATGAAGTGTTTGTCGTTAAATAGATTTCTTTTATTCCAATTCTCTTTCGAGGTTTTAACATAGCTTTAGTATTGGGAAATCCTTCGCTATCGATTGAGCTAATATAACAAATACTTTGTTTATCTATTATATTTTCGATTGTTTTAATTTCTACCATAATAATCCTCCATAAATTATATATCCTAATTTAATTCTACATCAAAATTATAGTTATAGTCAAACGTTTTTAACTATTAAAGAAAATCACCTAACTCAAGCACTAAGTTTAGGTGATTCCGATAAATCGGCTATGCGCGTGAAATTAAATGTTCCTTTAATATTGATTTCTTAATCTATATACATACTATCATCAAAACGAATTGTCAAAAGGTAGTTTTATATTTTACTCAAAAAATTCGAACTATCGACCTATTTGGTATCAATAAAAAGTTTTTATTTTTAAGACTTTTTAGCAATTTATAAATTTGATTAAATCAAAATAAACTACTTATTTTTAGATAATTTATAACTATTGTCCAATAAATCATATATTTCTTTTATATCGACGGATCCGTCAAGTTTAATTGTTATCCAATGTTTTTTATTCATGTGGTAACCAGCAAAATATTTTTTATTATCAATTATTTTTTTTATTCTTTCGGGTTCTAATAATAAATCAATTATTTCTATTTTACCATCTTCATTTATTCCTATTTTATTTTTTCCAATTATAAGTAATACACCATACCATTTATTGTTTTCTTTATTTCTCCATATAGCATTATTAGGGAATTTATCCCACAAATATTCTAACTCATCATTATATTCTTCTTTTACATATTTAATAAGTAAATTAGCATATTCACTTTTAAAAATATTTTTTGTACAACAATTATTTTTTATTTGTTCTATTATCTTATCATATTCATTTCTTATTTTACCAATAAACTCTCCATTTGAAGATGAAATATAATAAGGCATAAGTTTTTCATTAGTAGATAACTCTATGCAGTCAGATGTAATAATGTTATCATCTATCTCGATGATTAAATTAAATTGATTATTTAATATTTTTATTTCATATTTAAAAATATTATTTACTTTTTTAAAACCTAAATTTTCTAATTCTTTAAAATCTAAATTTAAATTTTTTAAACTTAACTCATCTTTCATAATTAAACCTCACTTTCAAATACTATTTGCCGTTTAGGTAATTATATCATTTTTTCTTGAAACGAAAAAGATAGAAATGCTATACAAACTATTCCCAATAAAAAACTAGGTATATTACCTAGTAAAATAAACAAAACTGTTAGCGATCGAAAAATTCGAACTCTCGAATATTAATAAAAAGCTCTAATTGACAATATCGAAAAGACCTTTATTCTTATTGGTTTGTCCTAATCCATGATTCTTTATGTTATCGCAACTTTTTATTCATAGCTTGTTTTAATATGATTATAAGTGAGATTATCACCAGAATTACAGAACAAATAATATTAAGAATATTAGTGTCATTAGGAATATTTAACACTTTCGCGCAAACAGAATTTGTTAATAATGTACCAAAGGCTAATAAGATTAAGATGATCGCAATTTTATAATTAACTGCTATTTTAGTAAAGGTACATATCAAAACATACGTCCATAAAAATATGAAAACAAAAGTTGCAATCAAATAACTATCTAGTAGCCAATTACTATGATTTAAAGAATTTATAACAAATAATAACAAATAAACTAAAACTGTAACAATAGATGTAACTTTTAATAATTTGTATTTATCATTTTTAAGATAAAAAGGAATACTAGTAATAGAAAACGAAATTAAAATTCCAACTAACACTATAAAAAACCAAGACAATTTATGATCTATTGCTAAATTACAAATAAAACAAGTAATAATCCCAATGATATATCCAATATTTATTATATTAAATAACCATTTTTTCAGTTTTCTATATTTTTTAATTTCTTGTTTTTCCTTATTCAGTGCTACATCATCACAAGCAGTAAAAAATTCGTGTTCTGATATATTTAATTCTTTGCATAAATTTGTTATTACTGTTATATCAGGATAAGATACCCCTCTTTCCCATTTAGAAACAGTAGTAGGAAGTACATATAATTTATTTGCTAATTCCTCTTGTGTTAAATTAACTTCTTTTCTTTTTTCGGCAATATACTTTCCAAAATTTTTTTTATCTTTCATACTATATTTCTCCTTTCAAGAATTATTTTATTATTTATGATTGTTAATAGCAATAGCTTGTTAAGCTACCTATAAAATTGAAACTCAAATTATTATATTAAACCATCACAGATATCTAATTGTGGAGTTATATCATATTGATTTTGGTAATAGGCAAATGTGTTTATTAAATAAACGTAATTTAGTATAAAATCATTGCATCAAGAACAAATGTTTATTATAATGCTAATGGATACATTTGAAACATATCAGGTGCTTTCCCTTTCAATTATCTAATGATAAAAGAAAGGTGGTGGTATTTATGACAAAAAGAGAATTTTCTCTATTTATTATATTACTCCTATTCTTAGTTGTAATTATTTTACTTCTAAAATATAAAAAGCATCTGATTTCAACATTCGTTGATTTCAGATGCATATCCGATAAGGGATTACATCTGATTCTCACAATCAAATGTATCCTTTTTTATTGTATGAAGATTCCTTCATCTACATACATAATAACATAAAAAAGGCTCTTTGACAAGCCACTTTATATTATAACTCGAAAAGTTCGAGTTATCATTCAATCTGGTAGCGACGGGGAGATTCGAACTCTCGACCTACTGGGTATGAACCAGGTGCTCTAGCCAACTGAGCTACGTCGCCAAAAAAATCAAGCAATATAATAATAACATAATTGCTTATTTTTGACAATACTTTTGTCATTTTTTTTCATAATTTTTGACAACATTAGAAAGTAGCATAGCCACAGTCATCGGTCCTACCCCACCTGGAACTGGTGTGATATAAGAGGCTTTTTGCTTAACTTTTTCAAAATCGACATCGCCATATAGTTTACCTGCGACACGATTAATACCAACATCTATTACAATAACTCCTTCTTTAACCATATCCATAGTAACTAAATCTTTTTTACCAACTGCACTAATCAGTACGTCAGCTTGTTTAGTAAAATCTTTTAAATTATTAGTTTTAGAATGACAAATTGTAACTGTTGCTCCTTCTTGTAATAACAATATAGCTAAAGGTTTGCCAACTAAATTGGATTTACCGATAACTACTACATGCTTACCAATTAAATCTATTTTATATTCTTTAAGTAAAGTAACTATTCCAAGTGGTGTGCAAGGAACTAAATTACTATTATCTTTAAACAACAATCCCATGTTTGCATCGGTAAGACCATCGACATCTTTGTTTTTATTAATTGTATTAAGCAGTCTATATTGATTAAACTTAGGTGGGATGGGTAATTGTAACAATATTCCATTAACATATGGATCGTTATTTAATTCGACAATTTTATTAATTATTTCTTGTTCAGCAGTATCTTCTTCAAACTTAATATAAATAAAATTAATACCTACTTGTTGGCAAGCTTTTTCTTTAGACCTAATATAAATATTACTAGCCTCATCATTACCTATTTGAATAACAGCTAAACAAGGTTTAACTAAATAGTTTTTAATTTTTTTAGTTAATTCGTCTTTAATCTTATCACTTAATGCTTTTCCATCTAGCAACATCTTATCATCTCCTTTACAATGGATATTTATCAGTTATTGCCTTCACTCTTAATTTTAGTTGTTCTTTATCTTTATTATGCAATGCATCGACAATAATATTGCCAATTTCTTTAAAATCTTCCTCTTTTAATCCTCGAGTTGTCATCGCAGGACTACCTAACCTAATGCCACTCGTTTTAAAAGGTGATTCCTTATCAAAAGGAATAGTATTTTTGTTAACTGTAATATTTACTTCATCTAATAATTTTTCAGCATCCTTACCGGTCATTTTTAAAGAAGTAACATCCACTAATATTAAATGATTCTCTGTTTGGCCGGATATAATTCTTAACCCATTATCACTTAATACCTTAGCTAAAGCTTTAATGTTTTTTAGTACTTGTTCTTGATAAGTTTTAAATTCTGGTTGTAAAGCCTCATAAAAACACTCTGCCTTAGCAGCGATAACGTGCATTAACGGTCCACCTTGAATGCCAGGGAAAACAATTTTATTGATTTTTTTGGCGATTTCTTCATCGTTAGTTAAAATGATCCCACCTCTTGGACCTCTTAAAGTTTTATGAGTAGTCGATGTTACCACATCAGCATAAGGAATTGGTGATGGATGAAGGCCAACAGCTACTAGACCTGCAATATGAGCCATATCGACCATTAAATAAGCTCCAACTTTATCAGCAATTTCTCTAAATCTTTTAAAATCTAAAATTCTCGAGTAAGCTGAACCACCAGCAATAATCATTTTAGGTTTTGTTTCAAGCGCTAATTTTTCCAATTTATCATAATCGATAGTTTCTGTTTCAGAATCGACATCATAACTAATTATTTCATATTCTAAACCACTAAAGTTAATAGGATGACCATGAGTCAAATGACCACCATGTGACAAATTCATTCCCATTACTTTATCGCCTATATTAAGTAGTGCTTTATATACAGCCATATTAGCACTACTGCCAGAATGTGATTGAACGTTAGCATATTTACAATCAAATAATTTAGTTACATATTCGATCGCTAAATCTTCAATAGTATCGACATTAACACATCCACCATAGTACCTTTTACCAGAATATCCTTCAGCATACTTATTAGTAAAAATACTGCCTTGTAAAGCCATTACATCTTTTGAGGCATAATTTTCTGAAGCGATCAATTCAATATTGTTTTGTTGTCTTAATTTTTCTTTTTCTAAAGCTTCTTTTATTCTTATATCCATTCTTATCAACTCCATAAATAGTATAACATAAATAAAAAGAAAACTCTATTTAAATCAATAAAGTTCTCTAATTATTATATTAATAATTTTGGCATCTTAATTCAAAATAGCTTTGAGGATGTGCACATACTGGACATACCTTAGGAGCAGATGTACCGAAATGAACATGACCACAATTACGGCAAATCCACATGTTTTCAGCTGGTTTACTAAATACCATTTCATTTTTAACATTAGCGATTAATGCACGATATCTATCTTCATGATCTTTTTCAATTTTTGCAACACCTTCAAAAAGATAAGCGATATGATCAAAACCTTCTTCTTTTGCTGTTTCAGCGAATTCTTTATACATATCAGTCCATTCATAGTTTTCACCATTAGCAGCATCTTCTAAGTTTTCTAATGTACTTGGAATATCACCACCATGTAATAGTTTAAACCATAATTTAGCATGTTCCTTTTCATTACCAGCAGTTTCTTCAAAGATAGCAGCTATCTGTTCAAAACCTTCTTTTTTAGCCTTAGAGGCATAATACGTATACTTGTTTCTTGCTTGTGATTCTCCAGCAAAAGCAGCCATTAAATTTTGTTCTGTTTTACTTCCTTTTAATTCCATAATTATTATTCCTTTCCTTCCTTACAACCATAGCAAATTCCTGAAAAAACCAAATCGTTGGATAAAACTTCAAAATTTAAATCATTTTTGATCGTTTCTCCAAATTGATATAACAAATCATTAGATAAATCGATAACGTTATGACATTTAATACAATATAAATGGCAATGACTATCGATTTTATCAAAACAATCATTACCCATCGATATTGCTACCCTTCTAATTAATTTGTTTTCACACAAACTATTTAAATTGCGGTAAACGGTTCCTAAGCTAATATTAGGTATTTCTTTTCTTACTTGTTCATATACCATATAAGCTGTTGGATGATCAAAACTATTGTCGATTATCTTCAAGATCTGTTCTCGTTGTTTGGAATATTTCATGAATCACCTCAAAAGTAGTAATGATTACTACTTCAATATAAGTATACATTATTAAATTTATTTAGTCAAGTAATATTGTCAAAATTTAGCTTTTTATGATAATATTAATTAAGGGAGAAATATTATGATTGACAATGTAGGAATCGATATAATTGAAAACAAAAGAATTGAAAATAATTGTAATAAAGATTTTATCGATATGATTTTAACTGACAAAGAAAAAAAAATTCTCAAGTTTAAACAAGGCAAAAAAAAGATCGAATTCATTTGTGGAAGATTTGCGGGTAAAGAAGCGATAATTAAAGCCTTAAATAAATATGAAAACCCACATATGAAAGAAATTGAAATTATAAATGAAAAAAATGGCTCACCTAAAGCCATCTTTAAGCAATATAAAATTTTAATAACTATTGCTCATGAACATAATTATACTATTGCTGAAGCTATTTTACTTAAGTAAAGTAGTTTTTATTTTATTATAAATGCTATTAGCATCTAAATTATTCATTTGTAATATTTCTTGATAAGTTCCATAACCATTTGCAAAACAATCGTTTAAACCAATTTTAACTAATTTTACATTTAGATTATTTTCAGCTATCACATCAGCAATACTACTGCCAATACCACCGATAATATTATGTTCTTCAACAGAAAAAATAACATGATTTTTTTGACATTCATCGATAACTGATTGATTATCAAAAGGTTTAATACTTGATATATTAACTATTCTAATCGATATATTATCGCTTAATAACATAGCATCAGCTTTTAAAACTTCTGAAATAATGCTACCAGTGACAAAAACCGTTGCCATCTGTCCATCTTTTATTAAATTATTTTTACCAAATACAAATGGGCATGAATCATCATATATTTCTTTTTCATTGCTCATTCCCATTCTTATATAGAAAGGTCCTTTGGTATCATAAGCAAAATAAAGACATTTCTCTAATTCTTTAGGCGAACAAGGCGACAAAATATTTAAATTAGGAATAGCTTTTAAAGCTGAAATATCTTCAGTTGTATGATGAGTTGGTCCTAAAGTTGACCAAGATAGTCCACATCCCATTCCAACTAACTTTACATTTTGATTTTGTAGACAAACATCATTTCTAATAAACTCGTAAGAACGATAAGCTAAAAAGGCACTAGTCGTATAAACAAAAGGAATTTTACCACAATTAGCCATACCAGCAGTAGCTGCTACTTTATTGTTTTCACTAATTCCAAAATTAATTACTTGATCAGGAAATTCTCGCATTAACATTTCGTCATAATCAGTGCCACTATCAGACAAACATGATATGACATTTTTATCTTTTTTTAATAAATTATATAATGTGTTTATATAAGCTTTTTGCATTCTAGAATTTCCTCCTCACTAATATCTAATTCTTTCATAAAAATTTTCAACTCTTTTTTATTAGGCAATCGCCAATGCCAACGAGGATCGTTTTCGATAATCGAAACTCCCTTACCTTTTATAGTGTTTGCCAAAATAACTAATGGCTTATCTGAATCATTTTTTTCTTTAAAAACTCTATCAAGTTCTTCGATATTATGACCATCTACTTCTTTAACTAAACAGCCAAAAGATAAAAATTTATCTTTCCAAGAATCAATACTCATAATTTTTTCTAGTGTACTCATTTTTTGAATTTTATTACAATCAACGATAACAATTAAGTTATTTAATTTATAATGAACGGCGAACATGATAGCTTCCCAAATAGTTCCTTCTTCACATTCACCATCGCCTAATAAAACATAGATTTTTTCTTTTCTACCATCTAGTTTTTTAGCTAAAGCCATTCCAGAAGCTAAAGACAAGCCATGACCTAAAGAGCCAGTTGTCGCTTCAATTCCAGAAATAATTGATATACAAGGTTCCCCACCTAAAATACTTCCTGGTTTTGAAAAAGTTTTTAATGTTTCTTCGTCAAAAAAACCAACTGATGATAAAACAGTATAAAAAGCTAAACTACCATGACCTTTACTTAAAATAAATCTATCTCTTGAATCTAAATTAGGATTATTACTATCATAATTCAAAATTTTGTGATTATATAAAACATAAAGCAGTTCGACGATTGAAAAAGCTGAGGCAAGATGAGCAATACTTGCTGAATAACCTGTTAAAAATATTTTTTTTCTTAATTTTTTTAAAATAGTTTCTTCACTCATAAATTCCTCCTAGTTAAATAAAGTTATAGTTTCAGAATCTAACCCCGATCCACCAACATATGGGAAGTCATTTAATATTTGCATATCTTCTTCACTGATTTCAAAATTAAAAATATTTAAATTTTCTTTCATTCTTTGAGTATCTTTACTTTTAGGTAATGGGATAGTTTCATTTTGTAAACACCATCTTAGGCATAATTGCGCAACACTAACATTATATTTATCAGCTATCTTTTTTAAAGCCTCAACTTTTAACATTTTGCCAGAACCAAGTGGACTCCATGCTTCAACTAAAATATTATTTTTTTTACAATAATCGACTGTATCTTCTTGTCTAAAACCAATATGAAATTCAATTTGATTGACCATCGGTTTTATTTTAGCTATTTTCAATAATTCTTCTAGTTGATTTTTTTTAAAATTACAGACACCAATCGCCTTAACATAACCATTTTGGTATAAATATTCAAAAGCTTTCCACGTTTCATTATTAATATCTATCCAATCATCGTGAACTGCTTTAGAGGCTGGCCAATGAATTAGATATAAATCTAAATAACCACACTGCAAATTACTGATCGTTCTTTTACATGCATTAATAATATTATCATAACCACGATCATCATTCCATAACTTTCCTGTTATAAATAATTCTTCGCGATTAATTAATGACTCTTTTAAACCTTTTCCCACTGCTTCTTCATTGCCATAAGCAAAAGCTGTATCAAAATGACGATAACCACATTTAATAGCTTCCTTGATAATTTCAACTGTTTGTTCGTTATTTTTTAATTTCCAAGTACCGAAACCAACTAAGAGAATTTGATTATTATTGTTTAATAACATACTATAAACCCTCCTTTATTAATTTATTGATTTTTTCTTTAGTTATATTTACTTGTTTGTGCCAATTACCTAATAAGTCATCCCATGATTCATAAGTAGGATCTTCTCTGCGATCTGGTAGATCATAATTTTCTTTTAAATAATCAGCTAAGAATTCCGTATATTTTTCAGCACCAAAAATATTAACATGATTGACATTGTAAAAATTAGTATCAAAATCTAAATTCATTTCATCATAAAATTCATTTGCATCTAAAAATGGATAACCGGCTTCCTCGATTATTTTCTGAACATAATTAAACTTTTGTTTATCTTTAATTGGCATCGAATAAGGCGATACAACAAATAAAAATTCTGTATCGACAGTTTTCATAAAATCCAACAAATCATTCAATATTTTTTTAGTTTCATCGGAAACAGCAAGTTCTTTAGTTGTTTTAAAATTTTGTTTTTCAATAGAAGCAACTTGTTGATAAAAACCAAAACCTTTATATTCATTTTCATATGTTCCTAACATCATTTTAATCGAAGTTTTAAAATCAAAATCTTCACGTCTAGTGTGATATTTGATTAAATCAAAATGATAAGCTAGTGTATCTTCTTTCAAATATTTTGGTACATTGTCTTCAATATAATCAAAGCGATTTTTAGAAAAAGGCAAACCTGTTGTAAAGTTGTAATAATGTGCCGTAGTAGGCCCTCTTTTAACATCATCACGATATTGGAAAGCTCGAGCATCAATAATTATTAATTCGGGATTTTGCGTTTTTAAAACTTCTTTTATTGAATAAATATAAGTTTCTGCCTGAACACTATTAATAGCATAATTATAAGAAGCTATTCCATATTCTTCATAGGCTTTTAATGGTTCCCAATAAACAAAAGTAGCACTTCCTCCAATGTAGACCATATCTAAAGTGTTATCTTCTTCGCCATAAAAACCAGCTATATTTTTTATATTAGCGTTAATTGGTCGCATAATATAAGTTAAAGTAAGAAAAACAAAGACAAACACAAGTGCAAAACAAATTATTTTTAAAACAGAAATTAAGTTTTTTTTACTATCACTCATATTAAAAACCTCCATAAATAAATTCACTAGCATCGTATCCTGGACCATAAGCACCAAAGATTAAAATAATAATAATCAAGGCAAACAAGATAAACCATCTAAACCAAATATTTTGATCTTTAAACTTTTCAAAAACATTAATGCCTTTATAATTTAAATAATCGACAACTAACACCAAGATACAACACAACAAAATTATCTTAGAAGGAAGCTGTGGTAGTTCACTGATAATCGTCGTATCAAAGAAAACAAAAATGTGATTTATTACATCTAGGCTACCTAATAAACTAGGTGAACAAGCAATTAGCCAAACAATACACATTAATCCAAATGTTCTTAATGATTGAAACAACCTAAAACTAAAACAGTCCGTTTTGATATGTAGTTTTTTAGTTAATCTTTTAATTGAATCTTCAAAAATTTGACCCAAAGTTAAATATATCCAAGGTAATATTCCAGCAGCAAAAATATAACGGAAAGATGTCCCATGCCATAGACCAATTAATAACCATAGTATTAAAATAGCTAAAACAGTTGGTATTAATTTACCAGCTTTTTTACCAAAATCTTTTTTACATTTCTTCCCTAACTTTTGGAATAAATCAGATTTTAATAAAGGATACATAATATAGTCTTTGGCCCAAGTACCTAAAGAAATATGCCATCTACGCCAAAATTCTGATAGATTTTTTGAGAAAAAAGGGCTATCAAAATTTTCTAATAAATCAATGCCATACATTTTAGAAGCTCCATAAACTATATCCATACAACCAGAAAAATCAGCATAAATTTGAATTGCATATAAAATAACCGCAATAATAATATAAAATCCGGTATAAGTTGTATAATTATCAAAAACAGCATTAACGAAAATTCCTAATTGATCAGCAATAACCAATTTTTTCATTAAACCATAAATTATGCGGTAAAATCCTAAAAATATATTATCCCAATTAAATTTTTTAGCTTCAAATAATTCTTTTTCCATGTAATTATATCTTACGAATGGACCAGAGATCATTATTGGATAATAACAAGCAAAAAGACAGTGTTTGAAAATGTTTTTTTGTGGTTTATAAGACTTACGATAAATATCGATCACATAACCAGTCAAAGATAATGTATAATAAGAAATACCTAAAGGAGCGATAAAAGATAGCATTCCAAATTTGAAATCTAGACTAAATAACTTGCTAAAAGCATTTAAAGTTAATGGGAAAATATTAATATATTTTAACAAAAATAAAACACCTAAAATAGAAAACAAAGTTAAAAACATAACTATTTTTCTCTGTTTATCAGTTTTACATTTTTCAGACATTAAATTTGTTCCAATATAAGTTGTAACCACACCAAATATTAAATAAAATAACAATTTCCATGAACTAGCAAATATAAAAAATATAATACTAGAAATAAGAAGAACAATCCATCTGTTCTTCTTAGGGAATAAATAAAAAATAATTACACTAATAAATAAAAATATTAAAAAATAGATCGAAACTATACTCATTAACACTCACTCCAATTTAATCGATAAGACCAACTTTCATATTTGCTTTTAAAACTTTAGTGTTAGTTTTATCAAATATCTGACATTTAATTTCAATTTGTTTAAAGCGGTCATCTTTATTGATAACTTTACCACTAACTTTTAATGGGCAATTTGAAATAAATACCGGTTTTACAAAACTAAGATCAATACTATGAATTAGACTTTTTTTACCTGGTAAATAAACACCAGCTAAAGTAGAAAGAGCTGAAGCAGTAAGCATTCCATAAACAACTCTTTCATTATATCCCTTTTCTTTAGCATAGTTGATATCATTGTGCAAAGGATTAATGTCACCGGTTATGTCTAAAAACTTTTGCATCTTTTCATAAGTCAATTCATAGACAAAACTTTCTTCTAAGCCAATTTCAATATCATTAAAGTCGTAATTTTTCATATTCTTTCTAAAATGATATCGACCATTTCTCCAACGTTTTTCATTGAAGTAACTTCATTCATATTAAATTTAATTCCAAATTTGTTTTCGATAGCAACCACTAAATTAATGTGTTCTAAACTATCCCAATCCTCGATATCATCAGCAGTTGTCTCATCAACTACATGAATACTTTCATCGTCAAATACATCTTGAAAAACTTCGTCTAATTGTTTAAAAATTTCTTCTCTTGTCATTTTCTTTCCTCCACTTTTATAAATTTGTTTTTATCTAAATAATTATCAATAGTAAATTTCCAAACCGTATTACCTTCTTGGTCTTCACTGATTTTATTAAAGCCTTGAATTGCATAAAAATCTTTAACCATACCATTTTTTACGGTCGGATAGTAATATCCGTATATTTCTTTAATATTATGTTTAATGCATTCTTTAACTAGTGCATCCATCATGGCAAATTCCATATCGCGTTTTAAAACACGACAACTCATGATCCATAAGTCGATATCGAGGCGATCATTATTTTTTTTACCAATAACAACTGAAACGACACCATTATCACCAAATTTATCTTCTAGTTTTCCATATAATGTTATATAGTTTCCATCATCAGCAGTCGACTCAATTTCTGTTTGGGTATATCTTTTAGTCGTTAGGTTAAACTGATTGCTTTTATTAGTTAATTGAGCAATCCTTGCCATATAAATCGGCGCAAAACTATCGATCGTTGCCGTCATATTTAAAGATTTTAAATAGTCATCATAATTAGTGAAAGATGCCATCATTTTATTTCTTTCTATATTTTCTTTATACATTTCATTTTTCTTTAAATCATCTTTTGATAGGCTAACCGCTTCAAAAAATAAAGAATGATCAACCGTTTGAATATACTTATAAGGTTCATCCATCGAAGGAACAGCTACATCTTTTAAATAATCTTGAACAATAGCTCGCTCAGCAGGATTATCATCGATAAAAACTAAACTATCAACCCCTAAATTTAATTCATCAGCAATACTTTGCATATTAGTTGATTTAGGTTCCCAATTAGCTTTGACAACAATAAAATCATCAGGTTTTAAAATTCCGTCAACATGATTTAAACCAGCTATCGCATTAGCTTCATCGTTTTTACTATTAATATTTAAAATAATACCAGCCTGCTGTAATTCTTTCAAATATTTTTGAAAATCAGTGTATACTTGTCCTAAAGATGTTTCTTCCCCAATTATTAGATTATCAACACCATCATCGCCAACTATGCCACCCCATAAAGTATTATCTAAATCTAAAACTAAGCCTTTTTTATTCTTTCCATAAATAGCTTTTATAATATTTGCCACATTAAATGATAAAGTCGGAATTGCTGGAACTGCTATGGCATATTTATACATATACCAGTAAAATGGATCTTGCCATTTATCTAATCCATATTGTGCTGACTGATAATTAATATCATTAATAAAGAAATTGGCATTATTTTCAGCATATTCAGAAAATTTTAAATTTAATTTAGTAATATAGTTTACTTTACCATGAACATCAGTTGCATCCTTATTACCTAACAAACGGTAAGTTGGATAATCAAAATTATTTTGAATAATTGGACAATTATATTTAGAAAATAAACTTTCCCACATTTGTTTGAAACGTTCGAACTCATTCTCTAAAGATTTATTTATATATTCTGAATTATCCGACAAAGTTGGATAATTCAGAATATTTTTGTTTGTTGTACAAATAAAAATAATATCTGGTTTAAATTCTTCTAATTCCTTGTTTTCAAACATGGCATCTTCCCAAAATTTGTTGTATTCTGACTCATAAAAATTAGGTTTTATACCATAATTCAACAAAAATAATTCTAACACTAATTTAATGTCGTTAGTAGTTGAACCACCTAAAATAGCAATATTTTTTTCAAGCCATTTCTTATCTTCGGACAATAATTGCTTTTTTATAGTTTTCTTTTTCTTTATAATATAATCACTATCAAAAGGATATTCCAACTCTTTCATCTTGCACTCCTATTCATTTACTTATTTAGTATATCATTTTCCTTTTATTATAGTCAACATTATCACTGTTTTTTTTATTATAATTTGTGAAAGTTGAGCATTTTTTATAATTTAAATTAATAGTTTTGATTCTTAAAATTTTTGGGAAAATAAAAAGACTATTGACACAGATAATTTGTCAATAATCTTAAAATTCAAAACATGAATCTTTAAGCTAATAACAATTTTTTTATTTCTCTTATAGACAACACCTTTCCTTGACTAACGATCTGTCCATTAATAACTAATCCAGGGACATTTTTAATTCCATATTTATTTTTAGATGAATCATCTAATTTATCGACAGTTATGTCACAATCCATTTCTTCAACTGCTTTGTCAACTAATTTAGATAATTTCATTCCATTACTACAATTAGTACCGATAACTTTAATGTTTATAATATCACCTCTTTTCTATAATTAATTATAAAATAAAAATATAGAAAATATGTGTTAAAAAAATGGGAAAATATGGTAAACAAAAATGTAAACAATTTAACCTAACAAAAGAATTAAACATATTTTATAGACTAAATATCAAAATTCTGATAGAATTATATTTAGAGGTGTACTTTTATGTCAGTTGAATTATTCAGCAAAATATTATTGGTTATCATTACCTGTTTTTTATTTGTCTATATTTTAGTGCCTGTTGTTAAAAAAATAGCTAGTCATGTTGGAGCGATGGATATTCCTAATTCTAGAAAAGTCCATAAGGTTCCGATTCCTCGCTTGGGCGGTTTAGCTATATTCGCTGGTTTCTTGTTCGGATATATAGTTTTTGGTACTCATAGTGATGTGATGACATCGATTTTAATTGGAAGCTTTATCATCATAATTACAGGAATGATCGATGATATCAAACCATTGTCAGCTAAAATTAAACTATTAGGACAATTAGCGGCGACCTTAGTTGTTGTTTTTCACGGACAGGTCTTATTGCAAAGCGTTAGTGCATTTGGATTTTATATTAACTTTGGTTGGTTAGCATATCCAATTACCATAGTATTTATATTAGCTTTTATTAATTGTATGAATTTAATCGATGGTTTAGATGGATTGGCAACTGGAATAAGTAGTATTTTCTTTCTAACCGTAGGTATTATTGCAATCTTTAAAAACTCTCACGGCTTAGATTTTATGTTATGTTTTATTATGTTAGGTTCTTGTTTAGGATTTTTAAAATATAATGCAAACCCAGCTCAAATATTTATGGGCGATACCGGGTCAATGTTTTTAGGATTTATTATTAGTATTATTGCTTTATTAGGGTTTAAAAACGTTACAATGACTTCAATTATAATTCCTTTTATGATTATTGCTATTCCTTTTTTAGACACGATCTTCGCAATAATTAGACGAGCTTTAAAAAATGAAAGTATCACTAAGCCTGATAAGCTTCACATTCATCATCAATTATTAAATATGAACTTTTCACATAGAAAAACTGTTGTTATTATTTGTTTAATAGATGCCTTATTTGCTTTTGCCTCTATCGTTTATGTTCTTATCGACTGTAATTGGGGATATTTGCTATACGGTATACTATTAATGATTGTTATTATTTTCATTATTAAAACTGATGTTATTATTGAACATAAAAAAAAGTAAATTATTGACTATATCTAATATAGTCTTTTAATTTGCTTTTTTATTTAAATTTTTCTATTATAGCGTCTACGATATGTTTACTAGCACACCCATCACCATATGGATTTGATGCTTTAGACATATTGCAATATTCATTCTTGTCTATTAATAATTTTTTTGTTTCTTCATATATTTTTGCTTCGTCAGTTCCAACTAATTTTAGAGTTCCAGCTGCAATACCTTCTGGTCTTTCAGTTGTATCTCTAAGAACTAAAACTGGTTTACCTAATGATGGGGCTTCTTCTTGCACCCCACCACTATCAGTAAGAATCAAATATGATTTATTAAGAAAATTATGAAAATCAAACACTTCAAGAGGCTCTATCAATTTAATTCTATCACAATCGTTAAAAACTTCTTTAGCTATTTCTCGAACTTTTGGATTCATGTGAATTGGATATATTACTTTCACATTTTCAAATTCATCAACAATTCTTTTGATGGCATTAAAAATATGTCTCATAGGTTCACCTAAATTTTCCCTTCTATGAGCTGTTAATAAAATCATTTTTTCATCGTTTTTTATCCATTCTAATTCTGGATGAACATAATTTTCAATAACAGTTGTTTTCATCGCATCAATAGCAGTATTACCAGTTATATAGATCTTATTCTCATCAATATTTTCTCTTAATAAATTTTCCTTACTAACTAATGTCGGCGCAAAAAACATATCAGCCATACAATCAACCATTTGACGATTTATTTCTTCGGGAAATGGGGAATATTTATCATTAGTTCTAAGACCCGCTTCAACGTGACCAATGGTGACCTGATTATAGAATGCAGCTAGTGAACCTACAAAAGTTGTGGTTGTATCTCCGTGAACTAATACAATATCAGGATTACTTTCTTTTATCACACTATCTAACCCAATTAGTGCCCTAGTAGTTATATCACTTAATGTTTGTCCTTGTTTCATAATATTTAAATCGTAATCAGGAGTTATTTCAAATGTATCTAATACCTGATCTAACATTTCCCTATGTTGAGCTGTTACACAAACAATACTTTTTATTTCATTTCTACCTTCTAATTCTTTTATTAATGGAGCCATTTTAATAGCTTCAGGTCTCGTACCAAATATACTCAATACTCTAATCATTACTTCTCTCCTTAATTTTATATTTAAATCGAATACATCATCAAAATAGTTTTTAAAATTTAAACTAAATACTTAATTACAAATAGTATAAACTATTTTGTTATTTATTTTTAACCTCTTTTTTTATCTCTAATATAAACTTGATATTATTGTTATAAAAGCGTTTAATCCTTTTTGGCTCTTTTAATATTCGATACAACCATTCAATGTTTAATTTCTGAAATATTTTAGGAGCTCTTTTTTTCATTCCACTTAATACATCAAACGATCCACCCACACCTACAAATATTCCAGTTTGAAATTCTTGTAAGTACTTATAAATTAATTTTTCTTGGGCAGGAATGCCTAAAGCAACTAGAACTATATCTGGATTTAGTTTTATTATTTTTTTATACTCTTCTTCTTTGTCCTTAACATAACCATCACACATTCCTAAAAGTTTAATATTAGGATACTTTGCTTCTATATTGTTCTTTAAAGTCTCAAGAACTTCTTTTTTTGCCCCAAATAAATATATGCTTTTACGATATTTGTCTCCATATTCTAATAATCTTTCAGCAATTTCTATTCCCGGAATTCTTTCATCGATATCAAATCCAGAAATTTTAGCAGCTTTGACGATTCCAATACCATCAGGAACAATTATATTGTGAGGATCCAATAACATTTTTGAAATTTCTGCATCCTTCTTGGCATATGTAAATGTTTCAGGATTAGCAGTAATAATAAAAGTTTTTTTATTCTCAACGATCAATTTATTCAAATCATCGAAAAAACTATCCTGTCCTTTATTATATAAACTTTTGAAGTATTGTTCGTAATTATTCATATCTAACCTCCATTATAAAACAAATTATTTAACTTTTCAGTTATATTGAGATTATATTCTTTTAAATCGTTAAATCTTTTTTTCTCTTTCTTTTTATATGTTTTTAAATATTCTATTTCGTTTTTGCTACCTTGAACCATCGGACAATATTTTTCTAAATGTTTTGGAATTAATATGTCTAATCCAACCGCCATAGCTTCTAATATTACCATACCCTGTCCTTCATATCTGCTTGTTAAGTAAAATAAATCCATAATATTTAAATATTTAAATGGGTTTTTTTGATTACCTAAAAAGGTAACTTTATTTTTAATGTCTAAATCGATAACTTGTTTTTGCAATGATTCTTTGTCAGGCCCATCACCGATTATGTAAAGATGAAAATCATCACGATACTCACTTAATTTTTTCATATTGTTTATCATGATATCAATTCCTTTTTGGTGACAAAGTCTCCCTACTGTAACAATATTTAATTCTCGGTGGTTGACTTTTAATTCACATTTTTCAAGAATTTTATTTTCAATTTCAACAGTGTTTATATAATTGGGAATTACATTATATACTTTATTATCATAATTTTCTAACTCCATAAAAGAATCTAAAGCACCTGGCGATACAGCATTATATATGTCAAAATATTTATATTTACTTTTAAAAAAGAAATGCAAAATTCGATATTTTAGTTCCTCTTTTAATTTCATTTTAATATCATTATGAACCCAGATTGACTTCTTTTTACTATTTGCTTTTAAGGCACTTATGGCAGTATGCATTTGGTAACTATCAAAATCGATAGATAGATCATATTTTTTATTTGCAACTTTAGGATTATATATTTTATATGCAATTTTAAAAGGTATAAAATTTAGTAGCTTGAAAGGTTTTTTTAAATATATTATATTTGCTTGTTTAGGAATATCATAAAAGCTTTTTTTTTCAAAAAGATAAACATCTATCTCAAATTTTTCATAATCTATTCTGTTTAACATATTAACTAAAGATTTTTGAATTCCCCCAACATTTAAATTGTCAGTAAATATAGCAATTTTTTTCATGTTAACTCCTTATATATTATATTTTTTATATAAATTTAAATATAAATTGATATTTATTGCTAAACATATTTTTTTTATTAATTTTTTATAATTATAGCAATAAATATCGCTAGCTTTAATATATGGTGTTATTTCCTTCAGTTTTGTTTTTAAATCACTTTTATTAAGTACTGTCAATTTAGTCAACATCGATTCTAGACTATAACTACGAAGCAGTTTACCCTTTTTACTATCTTTTTTTATAATATCCATATGTTCACGATATAATATAAACACGCCATCGAAACGCTTTTTTAATTTATCATATTGCTTTTCTTCAATAATAGAGCCATCACGTTTAACATAATTATACCCTATATAATTTAACTGTTTAATGGTGTTAGCTTTATAAAGAATAATAGGAGTTAAACCATAATCTTCATGAATTTGATTAGGAAAAGTAAAATTATTTTTCTTAAAAAAATCAGCTTTATATATATAACCCCATGAAACCTCTAAAGCTTTTTTTTTCATTGTTTCTTTTAATAAACTGATCTCATCACTCGTTTTATCCAATATAACTTCTTGAATAATCTCGCCGTTAGGCATTACATCACGACTATTAATTCTTATTACATCAGGTTCATTACATTTATTTATATATTCTATTAGTTTTGATAATATATATAAATCTAAATAATCATCGCTATCGACAAATAAAAGATATTTCCCACTACTTTTTTTTACACCAAAATTTCGAGTATAAGAAAGTCCGCTATTTTTATGTTTATAATATTTGATTAAATTTGGATATTGTTTTTGATATCTTAAAATTATTTCTTCACTATTATCAGTAGAACCATCGTTTATAATTATTGCTTCATATTTTCCTGTTTTACCTTTTTGACTTATTATAGATTCTATACATTTTTCTAAATAACCAGATGTGTTATAAACTGGAACAATTATGCTAAAATCAATCATTTTTATCCTCCTTATTTATATTAATTAATATCTGACTAAGGTATTTTTCATCATTTAATTCTTGATTTTCTTCACCATCATCGACTTCATTAACATATTTATTTTCAATTTTAACTTTTTTAGTTTCTTTTCTTAAAAACCACTCGTATTCCAAGTCTATATGGCCCAAATCGATAGCTTGATAACCTTTTTGATATAATTCATAAACTAAAACTTTAGCCGTAGGACCTAAAGAAATTAAAATAAGATTATCTTTATTTTGTTGACACACGACATCTAGAATTTTATTATAAGCACTATAAGCATTTTTATTAGGGCAAAGTATTCGTTTTATACTTTTAACACCATCAAACAAATCATTTCCAACACCTAACCTAGAAAATTCTCCTTCAACTAAAATAACATTTTTGTCTTTATAAATTTTTTTTATTTTTTTAAATATTTTGTCACTGTTACTTTTATCTTTATACCTTAGATATGGCCGTGATAGAAAAGCATTATAATAATCACCCTCACAAAATGAAAACCAATCTTTACTAGTCTTTAATAAACTAATTGCCCAAAATTCTTTTTCATCTTTAGTAAAAATGTCTAAACTATTAAATATTTCAGGAACAGCTATAAAAAATTTATCATCAGATTTTAAACTTAATATTTGAGATAATTTATTTGCTAATTCAGGAGTATAATCTTGAAATTTTAATGATTTTCCATTAATGATATCCATTTCTCCATCACCATAACGAACAAGAGAAGCCTTGTTTTTAATAATATCATCGATAGTTTTTTCAATACTATATACGTTAATTCCTTTATTTTTTATATTTAGTTTGTAATTAACATATGCTACCTTAGATAATATCCATCTTTTTATTTTAAATACAAATTTATTGTTTAACACTCTTGAGATCACATCCCTAAAATCTTTAAATATCAAGTACAGTATAATAAACATAATAATGCAAATCACTATGAATATTATAGCAGTAATACCAAACCATTGTAGCAAATTAGCAACATTTCCATAAACATTTAATTTGTTTATTATCAAAATAATAATAAAACTAGAAATAAATGTAACGATGGTTAACATATAAAAATAAGTTGGTGAATGTTTGAATTCATTAAATGCCACTTTTACTTTTGCTGGAATAGTCATTAACATGCTGGTTATTGCTGTTGCAAATAAAACACCTAATATACCAAATTTGTTTACTAAAAGAAATGATAATGCGATATTGGAAATAGCTTGAATTAATGATATCCATTTTATATTTTTGTAATATCCTTTGGTTTCAACAACAACATGTAATGATTTTAACATTGTATTTAACCATAAAACTAGACCAAACAATATCCCTACATATAAACCAACTCCATAATCATTATTTATAAATATATCCATAAATGACGAAGCTGACACACTAAAGGTTATAGCACATACAATAGTTATATAATTCATAATTGCAATAAACTGTTTATATATACTATACTTTTCATCGTTGATAACCTTATCATTATTTAGCATAGCCCCCATAGAGCCTTTGACACCTGTAACAAAATTTAATATAAACATATACATATAATTAATTATTAAATTATACATACTATAAATCGATGTATCTTTTAAACCTAATTGATTAGCAATTACGATCGAGTCAGTCTTTTCGTTTACTATATCTGAAACGTTATTAACAACTATATCTTTTACTGACTTAGTAACTGTTTTATCTCTTCCTTTATATTTTTTAAGAAATGAATATTTCTTTTTTGCAATTTTTACTAAGAAAAATGAACCAATAATATTGGCAATAACACTTAATGAAATAATTATTAATAAATTAACATGGTTTAGAATTAAAATAAGTTCAACTATCTTAAAAATAATCTGTTGAGTTGTTTTAACCAAATTAATTACATAAATATTTTCGTTGACAATTAGTAAGTTGCGATACGGTAATCCATATAAATAATCTGCTAAAAAATCGATAGCATAAAGCGTCATGATCGATATAGTGTAATATGTAGCTACACTATTATTTTTAATAAAAAGTGGCAATACAAAAGAAATTAAAATTCCAGCCACAAAAATAAATAAGCCACTCTTAAAATATAAAGATTTACTTTCGTTAAACACTTTAGTAATTTTTTCTTCATCATTTTTTTGAAAATATTTATATAATTTTACATTTGTGGCAGCTCCAAAACCTAATTCAGCCAAAGATAAGTAGGCATATATTTGAGTTATTAATTGCACAATTCCATTTAAATCATCACCATATACATTTATGAAAAATTTAAATTTTAAAAATCCTATTATTATTAATATAAACGATGGAATAATCGATGTTACAATATTAAGCATACTTCTTTTAGTTTTTTTCATTATTTCCTCCATACCTAAAAATTAAAATTTCATAAAAAATATATTTTATAATTGCTTTTATTTTATACTTTATTTTGACATTTTTGAAAATAAATTTTTTTAAGTTTTTTTTCATTTCTTTCCTCAAAAAGTTATATTCTTTCAAATAATGTTCAAAATTTTCACCAATTCTTATTCTCACGCTCAACTCATAATCCAATTCAAAAATAAAATAATAAATAGTCGAAATATATCTTGGATCTATTTGTTCAATAATATTTAATATTTTTTCATAAGCTGTTAATGCCGTTAACTTGTTTATGTTAAATACACTGTTGATCAATGATCCAGGTCTTTGAACATAATTATATAATATTAATTGACTAAAATATAAAGTATTACAATGTTCTATATATTCCATTAAAAATGGCATATCTTCTATATACTTTATTTCTTCATTAAACTTGATATTATTGTTAATAATAATATCAAGTTTAAAAAGTTTATTCCATGAATAGCCCCTAACTGCTTTATTTTCAAAAAATAGTTTTAGAGCACCTTGAGTATCAGTTAATATTTTTTTAGAGACATAATTTGCCTTACTATAATTTCCATTGATTTCATTATATCCAAATATAAATAAATCATAGTCTTCATTTTCAGAAAATAAACTTGACAATAACTCTGTTTCAACATAATCATCACTATCAACAAATAAAATATATTTACCTTTAGCTTGCATCAAACCAGCATTTCTTGCTGATGATAGTCCACCATTACTTTTATTAATATATTTAATTAAATCTGGATATTGTTCTTTATAGTTTAAAATTATCTTTTCACTATTGTCAACAGAGCCATCATTTACGACTATTATTTCATAATCTTTTTTATCATAATCTTGATTACAAAGAGAATCTAAACACTTTGCAAGATATGGCATGGTATTATAAACAGGTACTATTATGCTCACTTTTATCATATCAGTCTTCACCTTTTTCTTATTTTAAATTTCTTTTTCTTGAACTTTTTATTGAAGTAACTTCCTTGTCTTGTTGTTCCAAACCCACAAATAGAAAGTACATAAACGCTATAAGTTGAACTTCTAATGAATTTATAAATAATCCAAAGAATACTATTATGAAAGTAGCAACAATTGATAAATATCTTTTTGATTTAAATTGTTCTAAAACAAATAACAAAACTGATACTAATAAAGCTAATGTTCCTAATAAACCTGTCTCAACAATTATTGTCATATATTGATTATCTGCATATTCAAGCCCTAATTGCGAAGCTTCAATATTTGGATTTAAAAAACTTGAAGCGCTTAAAAATGAACTAAAACCTGTTCCAATAAGAATATTTTTCTGCCAGATGTTTAAACCGTATTTTACTATTGCTAATCTTCCATTGTTTAAACTATCATTTAAAAACTTGGAATCAAAAACTGCAAATATTCTATCGATAAATGTATTCTTTTCGTCATCTAAATCTATATTAATATCAGGATTTACTTGAGGGACATTTCCAACATTATCTGTCGGCTTGCTAATTACACTTGAATGAGTGCTTTGAACATAGTTTTCATAAATTCGATTAGTTTTATAAATTATTAAAGAAAGACAAGCTGCCGATATAGCTATTAAAATGGATAATTTCAAAATATTCCACATTTTTTCTTTATCTTTTCGTTTGCGAATTACATCAATTAATAAAATGAATAGCAAAACAATCATGCATATGATAGAACTCCTTGAAATACTAATAATTATGCCCGTAAATATTAATGAATAAAAAATCACATTTTTCAAGGAAAAATCAATATTACCAAATTTATAGTTATATAATAAAACCAGCAGCAAGTAAAAACCGAATACATTCGGATTACAAATTAAACTATATGCTCTTATAAAATTATCAGCATATACTATTTCTTCGGCCCAACTTTTAGGAAACAAAATATCTTTACTAAAAATTATCTCTACTATTGAGAATGATATCAAAACTATTGTTATTATATTTACATATTTTAATATTTTTTTAATATCATCTTTTTGAAAACAAAGGTTTCTAATGATCATAAATAACAAATAGTAGATTCCTAATGATTTGATTTGGTATAAAACTGCTATTAATTTTTGATTGTGAAATATTCCAGAAAAGGCACCGATCATCAGCATTATTGCAAAGAAAATATCATATGATTTTAATTTTATTTTTCCACGAAAAAACATTATTAAAAACCATATGAAAACCACAAATGATGGTATCAATGTGATTAATTGTGATAAGTAAGAACTTATAACCTGTTTAAACAAAATTATTGTAAACATTGCTAACAATGCTATAATAGTTAGATTTTTTTTGTTGTCAATTATATATTTTTTTATATTCATTTTAAATACCCCATAACTCATAATTCATTACTATTTAATTTTACTATATAGCTTTAAACTAGTCAAGATATCTAAAAGCTTTATTCCTTACCTTTAGTTTAATGTTTATATTCATTTTACAGTTTTAAAAAAAATGGCTATAATTCAGCCATTTCTTCACCTTTTTGTTTATCGTTTTTCTTAAGTTGTTTTTGAAGTTTTTTATCTTCTTTTCGTTTCTTTTTTTGCTCTTTTTTAGATATTGTCTCGGCTTTATATAATTTATCACTTAAATCATCATTGGCAACAATTTGACTGATATTCATACGCATCGTTTTATCTAAAAATGTCTTTTGTTCTTTATTTTTTTTATTTAATAAATTAATAAAGATAATATAAGAAACAGCAGTAAAGCCAAACGAACCTAAAATAATATTAAAATATAGACTCTCTTTACTAGAATCGATATTTTCAACTCGTTGTAAAGTGTTTTCTTTAGCGTCATACTTATATAAATGTTTTTCTCCTGTTTCGATATTTAAGCCATAAATTATTGCAAATTCATAACCATCTCTAACGTATCCTGCAATCTTTTTATCACCGATTACAATATCTTTTTTAGTATAACCATCTGGCAATAAAGCTTCATCCATCTCTAATAAGTAAACAGATAATTGATTAAAATTTAATTCGTTATATATTCTATAATTACCGTTTTCATAAATATATAATTGAATATTGCCAAGTTCATCTTTTAAACCGACCAAAGTAAAATCTGTAACTGAATTATAATAAGCCGGAACATCTTTGCCATCAATCTGAACTACCGTTAATTGATAAGCACTGTTAATACTAGGTAGAAATTGTTCTTCTCTTACTACTGAATAGTTTTTACCATCAAGAGTGATATTGATTGGATCTAACTCTTTAACATTAGCATTGATAACATAGATTCTAGTACTGCCATTTTCAGCTGTTACTACTACTTTAATGACATTCATGCCCTGCGATAATAAAACCTCACCAGTTCCAGTGATGCTAGAACGACTATCTTCCTTAGTAGCAATCACATTGATTTTTTCTGTTCCATATTCTAAATCTAGATTGTACTCTAAAGTATCTTTATCAAATTCTGGCGTTAAAGTATAACCTTCGACTTCTAATTTGGATAAATAATTATTTTTACTATAAGTTGCTTCTAATTCACTTTGTGTCATTATCTTAAAACTAGTACTACCAGCACTAATCGACATATTGGTCTCACTATCAAAATCGATTACACGAGCATTAGATATTTTTACAGTGCCAGTTCCACTTGATTTAGCTTTAAAAGTAAAGGTATAAGTTTTACTTTTAGTAGTAGCTGTTGGCGATTGATCAGCAACAAACAATCCACCAAAACTAGAACTTACAAAAGTTAAATTTGAAGAAGGAACGATATCAAAGTTCCAAGAGCCTAAATTAGCAGAGGAAGAAACTTTGACCGTAACTGTTACGGTATCTCCAACAATTACAGTGGACTTATTGCTAGAAATACTAATCGTTGCACTTGAAGCAGATACCTTATTAATAAAAACAAGGCTTAAGATTATACTAAATATAATTAAACTAATTTTTTTCATCTTTTACACCACCTTACTGAATGATTGTTGAAACACCCAAAATATGTTTTTGAACTTTTAATAAATCTAATATATCGATTGTTTCATCTTTGCTAACATCGCTAGCTTTAGCTTGCGCTCCCGTTAAAGTTGAAGCTTTTAAAATATGTTTTTGAACTCTTAACAAATCTAATATATCAATTTGTGAGTCACCATTAGTATCACCAAAAATAACAATTTCAAACGTTTTACTTTCCTCTAAAACTGTAATAGTGACTTTATAACCTGTACCAACTGAACCACTAGTTACTTCTACATCACTTAAATCGTAAACTTTAACTTCTGCTAATTGATTTGCTTTAGTTACTGCTTCAATGATCGTTTCAACATTAGTTAAACCCATTAAGTAACCATCTTGAAAAATACCGGACTTAATGTTACTAATTGTATCATCTAAAGTCATCTCATTTTCATCGACAGCAATTAAATTAACTGTTATATTGTAAGTTAATTGATCGCCGTTTTCAGCTGTTACAGTAATCGGAATTACTTGACCATCTTGGGTAATAGGAATAGTTCCTGTCCCTGTAATCGATGATTTGCTTTCGATTTTAGTTGCCTCGACTTCAATCGATTTGGTAGTTTCAAGGACACGAAGCGAATAATCAGTTTTTAGACTGTTAAAGTTTGAAATGCTTTGACCATTAACTGTCAAAGTTTTTAAATAGTTAATTGGGTTAGCTTCACTTGGTAAAACTGTTTTATCTGGCATATTATTGTAAATAGGAATAGTAAAAATAAATGGTAAATTATATAAATTATTTTGAAATGTTTGTTTATAAGCTTTATAAGTTGAATTAGCCTCACTATAAGGTGCTTCAATGTTTTGCATATATTGATGAGAATAAAAACTACAATCATTTACGTTATCTTTACTACAAACAACGTCCCATTTTTGAAAGTAATTAGTATCTTGTCCAACGTTAATATATGATGTTCCAATTAAACTAGCTCCACCTAGTATAGCTTTTTCTTCAGAATTCCAACCTTTATTATAAGCGTAATTTAAGCCGTTATAAACGACATCAGTTCCACCAGCACCATAGTTAAAAAAGTTATAATAACCATCGAATTGATCATAGATACCATCATAATCCCCTTTTACTAAACTACTTCTAGTATAGCCAGTTTCCTGTAAAATACGACTAGCTAAATAATAGGGACTGATATTATATTTTTTACCAGCTTCCATAATTACTTGCGCAAAAGTTTTATCGCCACCATCGACTTTATCTTTAGCCATAAAGCTACCTGCTAGTATTGCTTCAACCCCTCCTTCAGTATGGATCGATGCACTATAAGATAAACTTTCAAACATAAAAATCCGACTTTCATTTAAAAAATTACGAGGATCGATATAATAAGCGATCGTTTCTTCATTTGCTGCATACCATGTTGGCCCACCACCAGAATAGTTGTTAGCAAAAGTATTAGTTTCATAGTTATAACTATCCATGTTTTTTAAACCATCACGAGAACTATTAGAATCCCAAAGTAAACTTTTTCCTAAAGTAGCCTCGTTTTTAACTACTGTATTAAAGTCTAATCTAGTATCGTAAGCTTTAAATATCGCATTAGGATATATTGTATGTAATAGTCTTAAATAATCGTGATAACTTTCAGGAAATGCTTCCAAACTTTTTTCGAATTCTTCATCGGTTTGAACTTGGATTATTTTAATTAAATCAGAGCATACATACCCTATTCCATCATCGACTTCATTAAATTCTATCTTATACCATAAACTACAATCACTTACAGTACCATCATCTGTTTTATGTTCACTTAATATCTTAACTTGTTCGCCTTCAGCTAAACCATCACTTAATTTATCATAACTAGTTCCTGGACCTTTTCTTACTGAAATACCATTACCCAAAGTTGAACTGACATAACCATATCTTACTTCTTGCGCATAAATTGGTGGAACTAAACTCAAAAGAAAAAGAATTGTAACGAAAATAATATTAAATATCTTTTTCATAGCCTCACCTAGAATAATTATAACATTTTTCGACATGTTTTGTATATATTTTAATATCATTTACCACATTTTTACATTTTTAAACATTAAAAAGGAAACCGTAATCCTACGAGTTTCCCAAATGTATCAATTTCTTGATACGTTATTATTATATGTATAAATATTAAATTTATGTAGATATATTTAAATAAATGTGATAAAATAGATAGACAAAAAGGAGTATCTTTATGAAAGATAAAATCAAAAAATTTATTAATGATTATAAAATGATTAAAAAACAGTACAATGAAAGTATAAAACTCGAAGATAATTATCGTGATAAAATGAAAAAAAGAATTCCTAATATTTTAACTAAAATTAGAATTTTATCACCATTAGTAATTATTCCAATCGCCATTTTAGGTAACTTCACAACTGTTACCATCGCTTCAGTAATGTTTGGTTTAACTGATGCTTTTGATGGAAATTTAGCTAGAAAATGGAATGCTACTAGTGAATATGGAAAACTATTAGATACTATTGCTGATAAAATTTTTGCTTTAACATTAAGTTTACCTCTTTTAATAGCAAATCCATTAATGATAGCTCCGATCGTTTTATTAGAAACTGTTATTGGTGGTGTTGCGGTTAAATCAAAATTAAAAAACAACTCTCCTCATTCTACTAAATTAGGTAAAATTAAAACTTGTTTTCTATATACCTCATTAAGTGTACTATACTTATTTAAATGTTTAAATCTTCCAATCGATAAGTTGATCTATTTAATTGGCACTACTAATTTATTACAAACTGCCACAGCTATTCAATATTATCAACTTGATAAAAAGGAAACCCAAATTAAACAAAAGATCGAAATCACACAAGCTAGTGTTGAAGATCAAAAGATAGATCAAGAAGAAAAGACAACTGAATTTAGTAAAAATAGTGTTCAACAAGAATTAGAAAAATATAATAAATTAAAAGAAGAAATCTTACGAACTCATTCTAACCAAGAAGATGAAGTTAAAAAAACAGATAATTTTGTTAAAAAATTAAAAAAGTGATCATTAAGATCATTTTTTTGTTAGCCTATTCTAAAAGCTGGAGCTATCCCATAATTATTATAAGCAGTGCCGTTGCTCCCAACGCCATTGGTATAGACAGAGCAGAAACCAGTACTACCATAAGAACTGGCCGAGCGCAACCACCAATCATCTGCACTTCCTTCATACATCTTTATTGCTCCACTATAATTATCTTCTGTTACTCCATTATTCTTATAGTAATCTAATTGTCTGGTTTCTGCTTCGACTGTATCATATAGAGCGTTTTCTCCATATAATTCTTTGGTAGAAAACAAATACAATTTATCTGTTGAGGTAAAATTGGAACTATCTTCACTACCATGACCTGATACTGTATAAGTATCAATGATAACATTCCTTAAATCACTTGGTAAAGCATTATAGATTGTATTATTGGCAAAACTATACATCTTGCTTGCTGGCCAGCCTCCTACATTAGTCAGAGTTGAATTCATTCTATTCTTAGTTATAATATCAACAAATTCTACTACAAAACCACACGCTGTTTGTGAAACCCCTTCACTATTACATTCTTCTGGTGTTGATATATTTGCTATTCTTACTGTAAAGGTTTGTTCACTTCCATTACTATATCCATCTACTGTTACTTCTTTTGTATCTCCTACATTATATACTTCAGAAGCTTTTCCAGTTCTTACCATCTCTGCAATAGTCTCCCACGAGTCTTCTGAAAACAACCTTGGACATTCTTCATCATCCATAACAAATTTACCATTGTCACATAATGTATATTCATGATTATTACTCTCTATTTTTAAACTAGTTAATTTATTTCCATTATATCCTATTTCTAATATACTTGCATTTCCTAAATTAACCATTTTTGATACTTCTTCAGCTGTCATTTGATTATTACATATTCTTACATAACTACTATCCATTTGTTCTTTCATTTCTTCCACTGAACAATAGTTTTCTATTCCACTATATATCATATTAGCTTCACTTAAGCCGGCACTCTTTTTCGCATCATCTATTGCGTTTAATATGATTGGTGTTGCAATTAACGCTATTATCGCTAATATTATTATTACTGCTAATAATTCAATTAATGTAAATCCTTTTTTCATTTCTAATTCCTCCATTTCACATATCTTTTTTTATATCATTTTAACATTTTAATAATATGTGATATTTTTGATGTGAGGAATTGGTTTTATTTTAGGCAGATAGCTATTTATTTTGTAAAGGGTTATGCCCCCCCCCATGTGTGCTATTTGCTAATTTATTTCTCTTTCTTAACATCTAACTACACCTACTTTCTACATTTTCATTATATATCATTTACCTATTAAAAGCAATATTTTACGAAAAAAATGACCATTAAGATCATTTTTATTCCATTAATTCTTGCTCTAAAGCTTCCAATGGTTCATCATCAATAAAAGGTATTTCTAAATCATAATTGGCTTTTTTATATTTTTTCGCACCAGTACCAGCAGGTATTAATTTACCAATTATAACATTTTCTTTTAAACCATTTAACTCATCAACTCTACCATGGATAGCAGCATCAGTTAAAATTCTAGTTGTCTCTTGGAATGAAGCTGCTGATAAGAATGAATCAGTTTCCAAACTAGCCTTAGTAATTCCTAAAAGAACAGGACGGCCTAAAGCTGGAGTTTTTCCTTCTAGAATCAACTGTTTATTAGTATCGGCAAAATGATTAATATTAACCATCGTACCAGGTAAATATAATGAATTTCCTGAATTGATTATCTTGATTTTAGAAATCATTCTTTTAGCGATAATTTCAACGTGTTTATCGGAAATACTAACACCTTGTGATTGATAAACCTTTTGAATTTCCAACAAGATGTATTGTTGAACTGTAATAGGATCAGTTACAACTAACAATTCTTTTGGATTAATTGCCCCAAATGTCAATTTATCGCCAGCTTCAACCTCTTGATTCAATTCAACCATCAATTTAGCACCATAGTTAGTTGAATGAACTTTAGTCTCAGCATCGTTAGCAACAGTAATTTCAAACTTACCATTATCCTCTTCGATTTTAGTAACTTTACCATTGATTTCAGAAATAGTTGCTTTACCTTTTGGATTACGAGCTTCAAACAACTCTTGAACACGAGGTAAACCTTGAGTGATATCATCACCAGCAACACCACCAGAATTGATAGTACGCATCGTTAACTGAGTACCAGGTTCACCGATCGATTGAGCTGCCATAATACCAACGGCTTCACCTACTTCAACCAACGAACCAGTAGCTAAATTACGACCATAACATTTACAACAAACACCGTGTTCAGTCTTACAAGTTAAAACAGTTCTAATAGGTACTTTAGTAATGCCAGCTTTGATAATTTTATCAGCTAACTGTTCAGTAATATAAGTATTTCTTTCGGCGATAACTTCTTTAGTTTCAGGATGAATTACTTTCTTGTTAGTATATCTTCCGATGATACGATCAGTTAAACTTTCGACAATCGTATTGTTCTTATCGTCGATAAACGCTTCAACTACAACACCTTCGCTAGTACCACAATCGTCTTCTTTGACGATCATATCTTGCGCTACATCAACCAAACGACGAGTTAAGTAACCAGCATCAGCTGTTTTTAAAGCGGTATCAACTGCCCCTTTACGAGCACCGTGAGTCGCTAAGAAGAACTCAGAAACATTAGCTCCTTCAGTAAATGAAGAAGTAATTGGAATTTCTACTGCTTCACCAGTTGGTTTCATCATAAGTCCACGCATACCAGCCATCTGGTTATAGTTACTCATATTACCACGCGCACCAGAATCGATCATCATCGAAATAGAATTTTCTTTATGTGTTTTAATGAAACCTTCCAACTCAGAAGCAATTTTATTTTTGGCTTGGTTCCAAGTTTCAACGACATTTTCATATCTTTCACGTTCAGTAATCAAACCACGTTTAAATTGCTTATTAATTGTATCTACTTTAGCATTAGCCTCTTTTAAAACTTCTTCTTTAGTTTTAGATTCGATAATATCGCCAATACCAATCGAAATACCTGACAAAGTTGAATATTTAAAGCCTAAATCTTTCATCTTATCAAGCATAACTGAAGTTTCAGTAGTTTGATATCTTTTGTAAATTTGAGCGATCAATTTAGTTAAGACTTTTTTACCAAATGGACTAACTAATTCCATCTTAGCAATTTCTTCTTTAATATTTTTACCCTTATCAATAAAATACTTACTTGGAGTAATTTTTTCGATATTTTCTATACTTCCATCATTGATATATTGGAAAGTATCTGGGAAAATTTCGTTAAATAACAATTTACCAGGTGTCGTAACTAAATATTTATCTAAATAGTTATCTGGGAAAATTTTATATTTAAATGATTTAGCAGGAATAGCAATACGAGTATGTAAAGTTATTTCTCTTCTTTCATATGCCATTAAAGCCTCGTTAGAATCTTTAAATACTCTACCTTCACCTATTAATCCTGATTTTTCAATCGTTATATAATAATTACCTAAAATCATATCTTGACCTGGAGTAACGATTGGTTGACCATCTTTAGGTGACAAGATGTTATTCGCACCTAGCATTAAAATTCTAGCTTCAGCTTGCGCTTCATCAGAAATCGGAACATGCACAGCCATTTGGTCACCATCGAAATCGGCATTAAAAGCAGCACAGACTAATGGATGAAGTCTAATACTTCTACCTTCGATTAATTTAGGTTGGAAAGCTTGAATACCAAGTCTATGTAAAGTAGGAGCACGGTTTAGTAAAACTGGATGTTCACTAATTTTTTCTTCGACGACATCCCATACTCGCTCATCTTGATTTTCGATCATCTTTTTAGCTGCCTTGATATTAGAAGCGATCTCTTTAGTAACTAGACCATTGATGACATGTGGTTTGAATAACTCTAAAGCCATTTCTTTAGGGATACCACACTCATACATTTTTAATGATGGTCCAACAACGATAACCGAACGACCTGAATAGTCGACACGTTTACCTAACAAGTTTTGTCTAAATCTTCCTTGTTTACCTTTTAACATATTAGATAAAGATTTTAAAGGACGATTGCCAGCTCCTGTTATATTACGACCACGTCTTCCATTATCAAACAAAGCATCAACTGCTTCTTGTAACATACGTTTTTCATTTTGAATAATGATTGAAGGAGCACCTAATTCCATCAATTTTTTTAAACGATTATTACGGTTGATTACTCTACGATATAGATCATTTAAATCAGAAGTAGCAAATCTACCACCGTCTAATTGAATCATTGGTCTAAGTTCAGGCGGGATAACTGGTAGAGCTTCTAAGATCATCCACTCAGGACGATTGCCTGATTCTAAGAAAGCATTTAAGACATCTAATCTTTTAATCAATCTGATTCTTTTTTGACTAGTCGCATCTTTAATATTTTCAATTTCTTCTTTAATACTGTTGACTTCTTGTTCTAAATCAACTTGTTGTAATAATTCTTTGATTGCTTCCGCACCCATGCCAACGCGGAAAGATTTGCCATATTTTTCATAGTAAGTACGATATTCCTTATCAGAAATAGTTTGTTTTTTTTCTAAAGGAGCACTTCCTGGATCTAAAACAACATAACTAACAAAATATAAGACTTCTTCCAAATCACGAGGTGACATATCTAGAACTAGACCAATTCTCGATGGTACACCTTTAAAAAACCAAATGTGAGAGCAAGGAGTTGCTAACTCGATATGTCCCATTCTTTCACGTCTTACTTTACTACGAGTTACTTCAACTCCACATCGATCACAAACGATATTTTTATATCTTAATCTTTTATATTTGCCACATGAACATTCAAAATCTTTAGTTGGACCAAATATTTTTTCACAAAATAGTCCATCTCTTTCTGGTTTTAAAGTTCGATAATTAATAGTCTCTGCTTTCTTTACTTCGCCATATGACCAAGATCGAATCTTTTCAGGTGAAGCTATCGAAATCTTTAATCCTTCAAATTCGTTGATATTCATTATATAGCCCCCTTATCTTCTAATTCTTCAATTTCTTCTAATCTTTCGGCGATGTCAAAAGGTTCTTCGATCTCAGATTCTTCGAATTCATCTTCAAATTCATCGTCGATTTCTTCATCAGCTAAAGGTTCTTCTTTATCGACTAATTTGGTTGGTTCAATACTATTTTCAAATTCTTCGACATTGACAAAGCCCTCTTGATCCATTGTTTCGATTTCTTTCATATCGACTAATTTACCATTTTCTGATAAAACACTAATATCTAAGCCTAAAGCTTGGAATTCTTTAATCAATACTCTAAAACTTTCTGGAACACTACTAGTTGGAAGTGGTTGCCCTTTAACTAAGGCTTCATAAACTTTAACCCGACCGACGACATCATCTGATTTAATTGTCATCATTTCTTGTAAAACATGAGCAGCACCATATGCATAAAGTGCCCAAACTTCCATTTCTCCAAATCTTTGACCACCAAATTGCGCTTTACCACCTAACGGTTGTTGCGTTACTAATGAATATGGTCCAGTTGAACGGGCGTGCAATTTATCGTCGACCATGTGGTGTAGTTTGATCATATACATAACACCAACTGAAACACGATTAGCAAATGGTTCACCAGTTCTTCCATCATATAAAACCATCTTGCCATCTTCTTCTAAACCAGCTTCTTTTAAAGCGTCGATAATTTCTTCTCTTGTTGCTCCATCGAAAGCCGGTGTCATAACATGGATATTTAATTTTTTAGCAGCAGCACCTAAATGCATCTCTAAAATCTGACCAATATTCATACGGCTTGGTACACCTAATGGGTTAAGCAATATATCAATAGGCGTTCCATCAGCCATATAAGGCATGTCTTCTTTCGGTAAAATCAAAGAAATAACACCTTTATTACCATGGCGTCCAGCCATTTTATCACCGATTGAAATTTTACGTTTTTGAGCAATATAAACACGAACTATTTTAGATACACCAGCAGGTAGTTCATCAGAATCTTCTTTAGTAAATATTTTAACATCGTGAACAATACCTTCCCCACCATGTGGAACTCTTAAAGATGTATCTCTTACTTCTCTTGTTTTTTCGCCAAAAATAGCGTGTAATAATTTTTCTTCACTAGTTAGTTCGGCCATTCCTTTAGGAGTAACTTTACCAACTAAAATATCATCATCTTTAACTTCTGTACCAATACGAATGATACCGTTTTCATCTAGATTTTTACGAGCATCTTCACCAACATTTGGAATATCTCTTGTAAATTCTTCTGGACCTAATTTAGTATCACGGCACTCGATTTGATAATCTTCAATATGAATAGAAGTATAAACGTCATCAGATACTAATCTTTCATTTAAAATAACAGCATCTTCGTAGTTATAACCATTAAAGTTCATAAATGCCACTGTAACATTACGGCCCAATGCCATTTCACCCATATCCGAAGATGGACCATCGGCAATAACTTGGTCTTTTTTAATAATGTCACCAGTTCTAACGATAGGTACTTGATGATAACAAGTTCCATTATTACTTCTTTCATAGCCATTTAAATAATAAGTATCCTTGCCACCTTTAGTTTTAATAATTATCTTTTTACCATCGACATAGTCTACTACACCATCAGCAGTTGCGATGATAACTGAACCACCATCACGAGCGGAAATAGCTTCGATTCCTGTTCCAACTAATGGCGCTTCAGATTTTAATAACGGTATCGCTTGACGTTGCATATTTGAACCCATCAACGCTCTTTTACCGTCATCATGCTCTAGGAAAGGTATTCCTTGAGTAGTAATCGATATAACTTGTTGTGGGGAAACATCGATATAATCAACTTTGCTAGATTCGATAATGATGTTGTCACCATGATATCTAACTGGTACTCTTTCATCGACAAAACAATCGTTTTCGTCAATTTTAACGGTTGCTTGTGAAATATAATGTTCTAATTCTTCATCAGCTGTCATGTAAACTACTTCATCAGTTAATTTACCATTTACAACTTTGCGATATGGTGTCATGATAAAACCATATTCATTAACTCTAGCATAACTAGCTAAAGCGGTAATAAGTCCAATGTTTGGTCCTTCTGGAGATTCGATTGGACATAATCTACCATAGTGTGATGGATTAACATCTCGAACATCCATACCAGCACGATCTCTTGATAATCCTCCTGGACCTAAACTAGATAGACGTCTTTTATTAGCCAATTCAGCGATCGGATTGGTCTGATCCATGAATTGTGATAATTGGCTCGAACCAAAAAACTCTTTGATCGCTGCGGTAAGTGGTCGAATATTAATTAAACTTTTTGGTGTAACTTCTGCTATCTCTTGAGTACTCATGCGATCTCTAATTACTCTTTCAATTCTCGATACACCGATTCTAAATTGATTTTGAAGTAATTCGCCGACTTGTCTTACGCGACGGTTAGATAAATGGTCAATTTCATCAAATGAACCAATGCCATCAAACAAGTTTAAATAATATGATACTGATGCATAGATATCAGAAATAGTAAGTCTTTTTTCAGTAATAGACTGATCATTACCGATAATGTTGACCACTTTATCAGGGTTGGTATTACTATAAACTTTAACCATTTGCACTTTATTATAACTGTCTAGTTCTTCATTAATTAAAACTTCTTTTACACCATAACCATTTGCAAAAATTGGCTTTAATTTTTCGATTAATTCTTTAGTTATTATTTCATCTTTACTAGCGATTAGCTCTTTATCTACCTTGATATCCTCAGCTAACTTACATCCTAATAAACGATCTAAAACATTTAATTTTTTATTAAATTTGTAACGTCCAACTTTAGCTAAATCATATCTAAATGCATCAAAAAATCTAGTGATCAACTGATTTTTCGCACTATCTAAAGTTGAAGGTTCACCTGGTCTTAGTTTTGAATGAATATCGATCAATGCTTCATCGGTGTTTTTATTTGTATCTTTTTCGATCGTTTTAATCATCAATTCATTTTCACCAAATAAACCAATTATATCCTCATCACTATTTAAACCAATAGCGCGAAGCAAAGTCGTAATTGGAACTTTTCTAGTGCGATCGATTCTAACATAGATAACATCTCTTGAATCGATTTCATATTCTAGCCAAGTACCTCTAGTTGGAATAATTTGACTAGTAATTGTCACACGTCCATTTTTCTTATCGACTTCTTTGCCATAATAACAACTAGGTGAACGAACTAATTGTGAGACGATAACTCTTTCTGCACCATTAATTATAAATGTTCCTGTCTCTGTCATTATAGGCATATCGCCCAAGAAAATTTCTTGTTCTTTGACTTCACCTGTTTCACCATTAAAAAGTCTCGCTTCAACTTTTAATGGAGCTGCATAGGTAGCATATCTTTCTTTGCAACCTTTGATTGAATATTTAGGTTGATCAAAAGAATACTCACCAAATTCCAACGACAAATTTCCTGTAAAGCTTTCCACAGGAAAAATATCATCGAATACTTCTTGGATACCCTCAGTCATAAACCAATTATATGATTTCTTCTGAATTTCCAATAAATTGCCTAATTCGATAGCGTTTTTTGTTTTTGCATAACTTCTTCTTTCACGATAATCTCCGATTTTTTTTGTTGTGTATGCCACTTTTTCACCCCTATATACTATATTATCACGTAACAAAAGTACACATTGCCAATTTATAATTTTACCAAAATATTGTCAATGTGTCAATTATTTATTGCTCGAATTATAAAAAAACCTTTATTTTTACACACGACCGTTGCCTCATATTCTTTATTTAAATCTTTTAATAAACTTTTAGCACCTTGATCTTTATTGATGACTAGCCATAATTCACCATTTTTATGAAGATGATTTTTAGCTTCAAATAACATTTTATACAATATTTCTCTACCAACTCTAATCGGTGGATTAGTGATGATAAAATCATATTTTTTATCGATATTACTATATAAATCGCTTTCAAAAACATTGACAGTTACATCGTTTAGTTGAGCGTTTTTTAAACTTAAAGCTAAACTTCTTTTATTTATATCTATCATATCGACATTAGTTTTAAATGTTTTAGCGACATAGATGCCAATCGGACCATAACCACAACCGATATCTAACACATCACCTTTGATATCGGTTAAATTTTCAAGTAGAGTTCGCGTTCCAAAGTCTAAGCCTTTTTTTGAAAAAACACCGTTATCAGTCCAAAAAGAAAAAGGAAGTTTATCGATGATAACATCTATTTTTTTTATTTCACTTTTTAATTGATCATCATTAGTAAAATAATAACTCATCCTTCTTCCTCTTTTCTATTTCCAAAGACACTTTAAGCCCATACTATCCAGTACAGGCTTGAAGCACATCAATTATTTATTTTAGTTCAACAGTTGCGCCAGCTTCTTCAAACTTAGTTTTCAATTCATTTGCTTCGTCAGTTGCAACATTTTCTTTAACAGCTCCACCATTATCAGCTAAATCTTTAGCTTCTTTTAATCCTAAACCTGTAATATCACGAACTAATTTGATAACAGCGATTTTATTTGGTCCAGCAGAAACTAATGTTACAGTAACAGTTGAAGGTCCTTCATCAACAGCTGCCGCTACTGGTCCAGCAGCCACAGCTACTGCTGATGGATCAACACCAAATTCCTCCTTCATTGCATCAACTAATTCTTTAACTTCAAGAATAGTCATTTCTTTTAAGCCGTTAATAAATTCTTCTTTTGTAAATTTTGCCATTTATATCATTCCTTTCTATTTTTCTAAATCTTTGCTATATAAATCTAAGCAAATTGATAAATCTTTGACAACGCCCATCAATCCAGCGGCTAACATAGTAAGTAAACCTTCTCTTGATGGAATATTGGCTAATTTTTCTAACGTATTAATATCAGCAATCGCTCCATCGACATAACCGATTTTCATCACTAATGCTGGATGATCTTTTGCAAAGTCATTCAATGTTTTAATTGGAGCTACTACATCAGTACCAAAAGCGATGGCCTTTGGTCCATTAAGTTCATCACCTAAATCGATGTTTAAATTATCTAATGCTCTTTTTACCAAGGTGTTCTTATACACTTTATATTCTGAGCCATTTTCTTTTAGTTTTCTTCTTAATTCCATCGTTTCATTAACAGTTAAACCATGATATTCAAATAAAACTGTCGATGAGGAATTTTGAAACTTCTCAGCTATTTCTGAAACTATCGCTTGTTTTTTGGCAATGGTATTTTGATTTGCCATACTGACACCTCCTCTAATATAAATTAAAGCCCTTACAGACCGTAAGAGCTTTAGAAAACTTTTTCTAAGTCCTCGGTAGGAATATTAAGCTTAAAGCCCCTACTGTCTACGGTACTTCACACAACAAATTAATTATAACATATTATCTATTACTTGTCAAAAGAATTGATATCGATTTTAACACCAGGTCCCATTGTCGTTGCAATACTTATATTTTTAACATAAGTACCTTTAACAGTGGCAGGTTTTGTTTTTAAAATCAATGAAACGAATGCCTCTAAATTTTCAAGTAATTGTTTTTCTGCGAAACTTACCTTACCGATAATAGCATGAACATTGCCATATGAATCAGTACGATATTCGATTCTTCCTTGTTTTACTTCGGTAACTGCTTTAGTAATATCCATTGTTACAGTTCCTGTTTTAGGGTTTGGCATTAAACCTTTTGGACCTAAAACTTTACCTAATTTACCTAAAACTGGCATCATATCAGGTGTAGCAATTAAAACATCGAATCCAAACCAATTTTCTTTTTCAATCTTTTCTAAATAGTCAGTATCGCCAACATAGTCAGCTCCTGCTTCTTTAGCTTCGATCGCTTTTGGACCCTTAGCAATAACTAAGATCTTCTTAGTCTTACCAGTACCATTTGGTAAACAAATAGTTCCTCTTAATTGTTGATCAGCTTTTTTAGTATCCAAATTTAAATTCATCGCTAATTCAACTGAAGCATCAAATTTAGTTGTCGATGTCTTTTTAACTAAACTGATCGCTTCTTCTTTAGTGTATAATTTGTTTTTTTCGACTGCTTTAGCTACTTCAACATATTTTTTACTTCTTTTCATTTTCTTACCTCCTTATGTGGTCTAGCGGATAAATTTCCTTCCACATAGGTTTAACCTATGTTAGTCTTTTATTTCGATTCCCATATTTAAAGCAGTTCCTTCGATGCTTTTCATTGCATCTTCTAAAGAATAAGCATTTAAATCTGGTAATTTAATTTCAGCAATTTCTTTTAATTGTTCTTTTGTTAATGATCCAACTATTTCTTTATTTCCTTTAGCAGAACCTGATTTAACTTTTGCTACTTTTTTAATTAGAAAAGCTGCTGGTGGAGTTTTAACTACGAAATCGAAACTACGATCTTCATAAATTGTAATTTCAACTGGTAGAACATCACCCATCTTATCTTTAGTAGCATCGTTATATTTAGTACAAAATTCTTGCAAGTTAATACCAGCTGGACCTAAAACTGTACCTACTGGTGGTGCTGGAGTCGCCTTACCTGCTTGAATTTGTAGTTTAACTTTTTTTGCAATTTGCTTTGCCACGAAAAACACGCTCCTTTCTTTTTCGCGTTGTGGTAATAATGATCATCCGCTTAAAATCAATCTCCCACTTCTATATAAATAAAATATATAGCGAATTAATAATAACACATTTCAAATAATTTGTAAATATTTAAATTTTTGAAATTTGAGACAATTCTAACTCAACATTAGTCTCTTGACCAAATAAATCTAAAGCCACTTCTAATTGTTGTTTTTCTAAATTAATATTGGCTATTTTACCCATCATATTAGCAAATGGCCCATCGATAACTTTAACTTGATCGCCGATTTGTAATTCGTTTGCGATATCTAATCTGCTCATACCCATCGAACCTAATATTTTATCGACTTCAGCAGGAGTTAAAGGAAACGGTTTAGCTCCTTTACCACTACTGCCGATAAATCCAGTTACTCCGGGCGTATTTCTTACGACAAACCATGCTTCATCAGTCATGATCATTTCAACTAATATGTAGCCAGGAAACATTTTTTTGGTTTTTTCTTTTTTTACGCCATCTTTATATTCAATTTCGGTTTGTTCAGGTACGACAACACGAAAAATATAATCTTCTAAACCCATACTTGAAGCACGCATTTCTAATTTTTCTTTTACTTTACTTTCATGTCCTGAGTAAGTATTGACAACATACCATTCTTTTTCCATTATCCCACCAATATTTTAAAGCCAGCGACAATTAAGTCACCTAAAACGAAAAACAAAGCAAAGAAAACGATAAATGATAAAGTAGCAAGAGAGTATTTGATCATCTCTTGTTTTAATGGCCAGCGAACTTTACCCATTTCCTTTTTTACACCAGTAAAGAAAGAATCTGTTTTCTTATTTTGGCTTTTACTTTCTTTATTTTTTTTAGTAATTTTTGTAGTTTCTTTTTTACTCATAGTCCACCTCTTTAATTATATGACATTGCTTCAAAATAAAAACACTTGCATGTGTCTACATAAATATTAACACAATTTTAAATTAGTGTCAATATTATATAGTTAATTTCTATGGTTTGAAATTGCATTCCTTATTAGCATCTAATTTATCGATATTCTTATAAATATAATTGGTAATATATTTTCTTTTCACCAGCAGTTTTTTATTGTCTCTAGTCGGATGAACACGATTAGATAATTGGATAAACGCTAACTTATTTTCTTTATCGATAATTAATGTGTTGCCAGTAAAACCAGTATGCGAAATTGTCTTGTCACTACATTTTGAACCTGTTGTTTTATTTTTGCCGACACACCACCCTAGACCTCTTACGTTTTTTTCTTTACCACAGACTAACGGTTTAAACCATAGATCAATATATTTTTTATCGATAAATTTCTGATTGCCGATCATCCCATCGTTTAAAATCATTAAAGCAAACTTCACTAAGTCAAAAATATTAGAAAAAACGCCAGCTGAACCACATACGCCACCCATCATACATGCTTTTTCATCGTGAACAATACCTTTTACTACACCTCTTTTTTCCGTCACTTCAGTTGGGGCACATAATTCTTTATCAGTTGGATTAAAAGAAGTATGGTTCATATGAAGTGGTTTAAAAATTTCTTCTTCGGCAATTAAATCTAATGGTTTACCATATATCTTTTCGATTATAAAGCCTAAAAAGATAAAATTCAAATCCGAATAAATGACATCTTTGCCAGTTTGATAATATAGATCTTTATCGTATAACAATTCGATTAATTGCTCCTTATTTTCCACTTTTGACCAATCAACATCAGCTATCAATCCAGAACAATGAGTAAGTAGATGAAAGATTGTAATATCATCATATTTAAATTTTGGTAAATATTTAACTACCTGATCATTTAGTTTAATAATGTTTTTAGAAAGTAATTTACTAATCAAAACATTAGTAACTAAAACTTTAGTTAACGAGGCTAGATCATATAAAGTATCAATATTGTTTTTTTCGATCTGTGGAATCAACGATTTATTACCGACACTATTTATTTCAATTTGATCATTATAAATGATAGCATAATTACATCCTGGAAAAACATTAAGTTTAACTAACCTTTCAAAATATTCTTTCATGTTTTATCACCTATTATTATTTTAATACATTTTAAAACAAGTAGCAAATTATCTACTTGTTATTTCTTCAATAGTTTTTATATTGACACTTTTTTTATTAGCGATAATTTTATCAATAATGATACTTTCTAATTTATTTTTGATGATTTTATCGATTTTTCTTGCGCCAAATTCTTTATAATTACTTAATCTTACTATTTCTAAAACAATACTATCATCGACTCTTACTTTGATCTTTTTATTATATTTATCAATTAGTTTATCTATTTTAATTTTAGTTAATTTTTTGATGTCGTTTTCTTCTAAACTATTAAAACTGATGATATTATCGATTCTATTGATGAAAGGAATACTAAAATACTCTTTTAATTTAGTTATAGAGTTTATGTTTTTATTAAAACCAACATTTATCTCGTCAAAACCGATATTAGAAGTCATGATGATGATGACGTTGTTAAAATAAACATCGACACCTTTGGCATCTTTTATTTTGCCATTATCTAAAATTTGAAATAATAAATTGATAATGCTAGTATTAGCTCTTTCAATCTCATCGAGAATCAAAACGGAAAATGGTTTATTCTTTATTTCTTCTAAAATTGTTTTGTTATCACTATAACCGACATACCCAGGAGGAGCTCCTACTATTTTACTAACACTATGAGCTTCACTATATTCACTCATATCTAAACGAATAACATTTTTACCAGCTAAAGTTTTACCAAATACTTTAGCTAATTCAGTTTTACCAACACCACTTGGTCCAGCAAATAAAAGACTGTAACACTTATCATCTTTAAAGCCAAGCTTTATTTTTTTAGCGATATTGATAATTTCATTGACAGCTGTTTCTTGACCGATAATTTTAGTTTCAATTTCTTCGCGCATTTTTGATATCACTTTATCATTTTCATTTAATATCTCATAGACTGGTATTTTAGTTTTAGAGTTGATAACATCAGCTATTTCATCTAACAATACCTCGTTTTTTTTCTTGTTACACAAAGATAATTCTAAACTATTGATTTTATCCATCAAATCAAATTCACTTTTTTTATAATTAGTAGCTTTTTTAAAATCACTATTGCTAATCGCTTCATTTTTATCTTTGATCAGGGCCTGCAATTTGCGGTTTAGTTGATTATACATGACTAATTCGCTGCTTTCTTTCAAACTTGCTTTAGCGCAAACTTCATCTAAGATATCGATAGCTTTATCAGGTTGATTGCGATCGTGAATATATTTTTCACTTAATTCGATAATTTTATCGATAATGTCTTCACTTATTATGACATGATGATAGTTTTCATAGATCGGTTTTAGTTTCATTAAGATTTGTTTTACAACGTCACGGTTAGGAATCTCGATATTTATTTTCTGAAATCTTCTATCTAAAGCTTTATCATTTTCGATAAATTTTTTGTATTCATTAACTGTCGTAGCCCCAATACATCTTAATTTATTTCTAGCTAAAGCCGGTTTAAAGATATTGGAAGCATCGATCGCTCCTTCAGCTCCTCCTGCTCCTACCAATGTATGAATTTCATCGATAAATAAAATTATATCGTTATTATCTTCAATTTCCTTCAAAACTTTTTTTACACGATCTTCAAATTCCCCACGATATTTAGTTCCGGCAACCATTGTCGCCATATCTAAACTAATAATTCGTTTGTTTTTTAAACTGTTAGGTACTTCACCATTAGCAATCATTTTGCTTAATTCTTCGACAATAGCAGTTTTTCCAACTCCAGCCTCACCGATCAATAAAGGATTGTTTTTTGTCCTTCGCGATAAAACTTCAATAATTCTTTTGATTTCGCTATCACGACCGATAACTGGATCTAATTCATTAGCTTTTTGCGTTAAATCGGTCCCCAATTCCTCAAGCAAAAGTTTTTTGTTTTTTTTCTTTTTGAATATTTTATAACTGAACTCATTATATAAACTATCTAAATCGATATTTAAACTAATTAAAATTCTGATTGCTACTCCTTCCCCTTCTTCTAACAAATTAGAAAACAAGGACTCAATCGTTACTTCACTATTATCTTCTTTACAGTCTAGCATCGCATTTTCCATCACTCTTTTAAGTAATGGTGTATACAAAAACCATTCGCTTTCTTTACTACCGATACCAACTGTTTCAATAATTTTATTTTTAAATTTATCATAATCTAAATCATACTGTTTTAATTTTTTAGAAACATTATTTTTGCTTTTTAAAATAGCTAGCAATAAATGTTCACTGCCAACATAAGGATGTTTTAATTCTGTCATCTCTAATTTCGCACCAACTAATATTTTTCTTGCTTCTTCTGTAAATTGTCCGAACATATTTATCCTCCTAATATTATTCTATGATAATATTGAGAATTTTTAATACTTTTTATACAACAAAAAAAAGCAAAAAAATAATATAACGCAATATAATATTAAATAATATCAAGTTTATTATCATGCGTAAATATCAACAACAATATTTTATTATATCTTAATTATAACTTAAATGAATTAAAAAATAATGCGTATTATTGCATTATTTTTCTTTTTTAAAATTTCAACCGCACCACTTTATCTATAATTTAATTCTACCTCAAA